>JASFKY010000048.1:0-17728 GCA_050118395.1 Myxococcales bacterium
GGCCGTCGGACCTACCAAGTTTGCGGTGAACTCTTCGTTGTCCGCGAGATCAGAGCCCTCGATGGCCTTGCGAACGACGTTGTTCTTGACGACCTTGTACTCGACTCCAGCGTCGCGGAATCGGGCACGAAGGTTGGTGATCATCTCGACGTTCACGCCTCGAAAGTCGACGAGCACGGTCGCCGTGGCGTTCGCAAAGCTTTGGCGAACGGCATCGACCTGTGCGGCTTTCTCTTCACGAGTCAGGGTCATGTCTACGCCTCCACCTCTATAGTGCCGGGGTCAACCTTGATGCCCGGGCCCATGGTCGAGCTGAGGGTGATAGTGCGCAAATACGTGCCCTTGGCGGCCGCCGGCTTGGCCTTGACCAGCGCGTTCACCAGGGACCGAACGTTGCCGGCGAGCTCGATCTCGCCAAAGGAGCGTTTGCCTACCTGCGCGTGAACGATCCCCGCCTTTTCGGCTCGGAATTCGACTTTGCCCGCTTTGGCTTCGCGAACTGCTTTGCCGACGTCGAACGTGACCGTGCCAACCTTCGGATTGGGCATCAAGCCGCGAGGCCCAAGCACCCGGCCGAGGCGTCCCACTTGGCCCATCATGTCGGGAGTGGCGATCACGGTGTCGAAATCGAGCCAGCCTTCGGTGATCTTCGCCACGTAGTCGTCGCCTCCCACGTAGTCCGCGCCCGCCTGCTCGGCCTCGCCGACCTTTTCACCTTTGGCAAACACGAGCACGCGGTTTGTCTTCCCGGTGCCATGCGGCAACACCACCGCCCCTCGAACCATCTGATCGGCATGTTTCGGATCGACGCCGAGACGCACCGCCACATCGACCGATTCATCGAAATTCGCGTACGCGAGCTCCTTCACCAAAGAGATCGCTTCGGTGAGCGTATAACGACGACTTCTGTCGGGCTTCTGTAAAGCAGCCCCGCGCTTTTTTCCGGGTTTCATGTTGACTCCTTGCGACGGCCGAAGACCGTCTACCACCCGATGGCCCTCGGTGGTCCAGGGGAGCGAAACCGCTCCAGAGCCGAAGCTATTCGACCAGATCGACTCCCATCGAACGTGCAGTGCCGATGATGCTCTGCATGCACTGCTCCAGTGACCCTGCGTTGGTATCTTGCAACTTGGTCTGCGCGATCTCCCGGACTTGGTCCATGGTGATCTTGCCGACCTTGTCCTTGTTCGGACGTGCCGAGCCCGACTTCAGGTCGAGGGCTTTCTTGATCAAGACCGCCGCGGGCGGCGTCTTCATGATGAAGCTGAAGGACCTGTCCTGATAGACGGAGATGACCACCGGAATGATCAGACCCGCGTCCTTCTGGGTTTTGGCGTTGAACTCTTTGCAAAACGCCATGATGTTGACGCCGTGCTGACCGAGTGCCGGCCCTACGGGCGGAGAGGGGTTCGCCTGCCCTGCCGGAAGTTGAAGCTTGATCTGTCCGATGACCTTTTTCATGGGTACGCGGTTCTCCGGAGCGGCGAGTTGTGCCTCATGGCACGCAAAGTGCAACCCAATTTCTGTGAAATCTCGATCGGTTGCGATTTCGGGGTTTCAGACGGCCCGAGCCGGGATGGGGTCATGAGCGGCTCAAACGAGAGAATCGAGAAATACTGTAAGTATTTCAAATCGATACGGGGGCGCGCCGAAGCGCTCGGTGCCCCACCGGATGCTCTCAATTCGTCTTTTCGACCTGGATGTAATCCAGCTCGACCGGGGTCGCGCGGCCGAAGATCGATACCAAGACGCGAACCTTCTGCTTTTCGTGATTGACCTCTTCGATGGTGCCCGTGAAGTTGGCAAAGGCTCCATCGGTGACTCGAACGTGGTCGCCCTTTTCGAACTGAACCCGCGGCTTGGGTTTGGCGGCACCCTCCTCGACCTGCTGCTCGATCGCTGCGATCTCGCCCTCCGGAACCGGCGAGGGGTGACGCCCGCCTACGAAGCCGCTCACTTTCGGGGTGTCCTTGATCAAATGCCAAGTCTCGTCGTCCAGGTTCATTTGAACGAAGATGTAGCCCGGATAGAAGGTGCGCGAGCTCAGCCGCGGCTTGCCGCCGCGCGTGTCTTGCACGTTTTCCTTCGGTATCAGGATGTTGCCAAAACGACCTTCCATTCCGGCCTGCTTGATGCGCTCTTCGAGGGAGCGCTTCACTTTGCTTTCGTAGCCGGAATAGGCTTGAACGACGTACCACTTCATTGGAGTCACACGTTGTAGATGAAATCCGTGATCTGCGACCACATGGCGTCGAAGACGCCGAGAATGACGGCGGCAATGACGGAGACGATGATGACGAGGATGGTTTGAGACCACGTTTCTTTGCGGGTAGGCCAGGTGACCTTCGAAAGCTCTACGCAGACTTCGACCACGAACGTGTGGATCCGCTTGGAGCGGTATGCCACCACGGCCGCGATCAAAGCGATCAGACCGGCGCCGACGGCAATGATGGTGGCGTTCGGTTCGGGAACCGAGTCCACCGTATCGGCCAGCATGGTCCAGATCGCGTTGGTGCTCTTGATGAGGAACCAAGCGAGCGTAAGCGCACACGCCGCGTAAGCGAATTGCACCCATCGCTCCACGCCAAGCGTTCCGGTCGGCCTCGCTTTGTCTTGTTCTGTCGTGATCGCCATCGATGTTCCTCGGGGCAGGCCAGGAGGGATTCGAACCCACAACCCGCGGATTTGGAATCCGCTGCTCTACCAATTGGAGCTACTGGCCTAGGAGCTTATTGTGGGGATGGTGGGGCGGGACAATTTGTGGGCCCGCGGCCCCTCCGGGATTGTCTTATTCTACTTCGTTTCCTTATGCACCGTACGCCGTCCGCAGTTGCGACAAAATTTCTTGAGCGTCAATCGTTCCTGCGTTCCGGTCTTTCTCGCCTTCGAGGTGTGATAGTTGCGAGCGCCGCACTCTTCGCAGGCAAGCGCCACTTTCACCCTCTGGTTACTCAATGATCTTGGAGATGACGCCCGCGCCGATGGTGCGGCCGCCCTCACGAATGGCAAAACGCTGCTTCTCTTCCATGGCTGCCGGCGTGATGAGGTTGACCTTCATCTTCACGTTGTCGCCCGGCATCACCATCTTCACGTCCTCGGGAAGCTCGATCTTGCCCGTCACGTCCAGCGTCCGAATGTAGAACTGCGGCGTGTAGTTGCTGAAGAACGGCTTGTGTCGCCCTCCCTCTTCCTTGGTCAGGATGTACACCTCGCACTCGAACTGCGTGTGCGTGTTCACCGAACCAGGCGCCGCCAGCACTTGCCCGCGCTCCACCTGGTCCTTTTCCACGCCCCGCAACAGGCAGCCCACGTTGTCCCCGGCCTGGCCCTGGTCCAACAGCTTGCGGAACATCTCCACGCCCGTCACCGTCGTCTTGCGTGGGTCACGGATCCCCAGGATCTCCACCTCGTCTCCCACTTTGATCACTCCGCGCTCGATCCGGCCCGTCACCACCGTCCCGCGGCCCTTGATCGAGAACACGTCCTCGACCGCCATCAAAAACGGCTTGTCGATGTCTCGCTGCGGCTCCGGAATGTGGCTGTCCACCGCCTCCATCAGCTCCACCACCGAGTTCACCCACTGCTCTTCGCCGTTGAGCGCTCCCAGCGCCGAGCCCTTGATCACCGGGATGTTGTCCCCGTCGTAGTCGTACTTCGATAGAAGCTCTCGCACTTCCATCTCCACCAGCTCCAGAAGGTCCGGATCGTCCACCGCATCGCACTTGTTCATGAACACCACCATCGTCGGAACCCCGACCTGGCGCGCCAACAACACGTGCTCCTTGGTCTGCGGCATCGGCCCGTCCACCCCGCTCACCACCAGGATCGCGCCGTCCATCTGCGCCGCTCCGGTGATCATGTTCTTGACGTAGTCGGCGTGACCGGGGCAATCCACGTGTGCGTAGTGCCGATTGGCCGTCTGGTACTCCACGTGACTCGTCGCGATCGTCACCGTCTTGGTCTCGTCTCGCTCCGTGCCGCCCTTGGCGATGTCCTTGTAGCTCTTGACCTCGCCCCCGTGTCGGTCCGCCATCACTTTCATGATCGCCGCCGTCAGCGTCGTCTTGCCGTGATCGATGTGACCGATCGTGCCTACGTTGATGTGGGGTTTGTCCCGGACAAACTTTTCTTTAGCCATCGTTCGATTCCTACTTGGTTCTCTTCAAAAGGGTGGGCTCACGGAGCCCAGGATGAGACTTGAACTCACGACCTCCTCCTTACCAAGGAGGTGCTCTACCACTGAGCTACCTGGGCATAACCTGATTTGCGCTGATCTTCACCTGTTTGGGGGTCGTATATTGGAGCGGGCGACCGGGGTCGAACCGGCGACATTCAGCTTGGAAGGCTGACGCTCTACCAACTGAGCTACACCCGCATGATCTTCGTTTCGTTCTCCTGTCCTGGTGGAGGGTGGTGGGTTCGAACCACCGTAGGCATAAGCCGGCAGATTTACAGTCTGCTCCCTTTGGCCACTCGGGCAACCCTCCCTGATATCATGCCTTTCTCGGTAGAGCTGGCGATGAGACTTGAACTCATAACCGCCGGTTTACAAAACCGGTGCTCTACCAATTGAGCTACGCCAGCATCACGGCGGCGGCTGTACTACGGTCCGACCCCGGCGAAGTCAAGGGAATGGGGCCTCAGAGCCCAGACGATGGAGGCTCGCAGGCCTTACGGTCGTTGCGGGGGTCGACGAAGACGATGCTGCCCACGCAATTCGACTCATTTTCCGGCGACCGATTGAGATTGCAGTCCGGCTTGTCCCGGCACTCCCGAAAACAGTAATTTTTGCCGTCCGAATGGGTTACGCAGGCGGATCCGTCGGGACAATCGACGTCGCCCTGGCAGCCTTCCAGGCCGCAGTAGCCCCCGTCGAATTGAGTGAGGCACTCGAGCTGCACCTCCATGGGAGCCGGGCATTGTGCGGTCGAGCTGCACTCGGCACCCACACCGATGCGGTCCGCTTCCGTCTCCCCGTCACCGCACGCGGCCAGCAAGCCGAGCAAAGCAAAATACGTGATTGTCGAGAATTTACACATCTCTACCCCCGCCCATGGGTGCACTTTCGATGCGATTACGCCCATGGGCCTTGGCCTTGTACATCGCCCGATCGGAAGCCTTGAGCAAGCTGTCGAGATCTTCTCCGTGATCGGGAAACGCCGCCACCCCGACGCTGGCGGTCACGGACAGGTACGCCGCCCCAGGTATCTGCATGCTCTCGACGGCCGCCCGGCATCTCTCGGCAGCGCCCATGGCCTGGGATAGGTCGGCTCCGGGCAGCAGCACCACGAATTCCTCTCCGCCGAAGCGCCCGACGATGTCATCGGCCCGCAATGTCGACTGCACCGCGCGAGTGGTCTGCTGAAGCACCAGATCACCTCGCGCGTGCCCATGCGCGTCGTTGATCCGCTTGAAGTGGTCGAGATCGAGCATCAGCACCGCGAAACGCTTCCCCTCACTTCGGCTCCTGGCAAGGACGCGCTGCATCACCTCCATTGCGAAACCTCGAGTGTACGCTCCCGTCAGCGAATCGAACTGGGCCGCCTCGTGCAGAATGCGCTCGTCCTTTCGCCAGACGCTGATCAGATGGTCCATCACGATGGCAAGAGGGAAAAATATGATAGCGGCTGCGACGGCACGCTCGGCAGCGACCTTGACCACGCTCGTCTGTCCGAGCTCGAACAGCGATAAAAACGGCAGCCACCCGGCCTTGCTTGCCAAGTGCACGGCAAACATGGCGCAGACCCATCCGAGCACCGCAGTCCACAGCCAGATGCGACGCAGCAGAACCATCCCCAAGAGCAGCGCGGCCACCATGATCAAGCCACTGGCAGCGCTGTAGGGGCCGATTGCGTAACAGACCGCAGTCCCCGTGATGATGTGGGCCACGACGGTGCCGAACAAGAACCACGAAAAGCCATTCCCATGTGGGGTGTACCATCGTCGGGTCCAGACGTAGAAACCGAGCCAAAGAACGGTGACGACGACGGCCAGTATCTTCGTCGTGTGGAGGGCTTCTTCGTTCCGGGGTCGTTCGAGTAAAAACGGCCATCCGTCCAGCCACAAGAACGACCCGGTTACGATCACCATCAAAAGGCAGGTCAGAAACTGTACGTACAAGCCGCGGTCACGCGCGCTCCAGCCGAAAGGAGACCCGGTGGGCAGGAACGAGCCACTCCACGGCATGATGGGCGCACGCACCTCCCCCCGTACTTTGCTGGGAGCTCCATGCGACGAGCTGCGCACGGTCGACGAATCGCGAGGAAGGTTGGCGATCATGCTGCACGGTCGAAGCCCAAGGGCCGCGCAGCCAGCATGAGCTCTCGAATTCGGACCCAACGCCGCAGACATCGCCAATGCACGTTCGCCATGGCAAGGAAGCGGACGGCGAGGTCGTGGAACAACAAGCCGTGGTCATCGTGAACGATCTCCGCGGCGATCCACAACGGCCCGGGCTCGCCGGGCAGGCTCAGCTGCAGGTTCAATCGATTGCTCGCACGGTTGCCGACGATGGCGAGGGAGTCGAGACGCAGCCCGTGCTCGCCCAGGCTGGTGACGAACGCGGGAAGAACCTCGTCCTCGGCGACGAGCTCCGCGTAGAGCGCCACCGGTACCCCAGTCTCACCGTGCACGTCTTACCCCATCGGCACGAGGCTACGAGGGCGTCATTCAGGGGGCAAAAAACCTGCCCACCCGCATTCGGCCCGACGGTATGCTCCTCGCATGCTCGGTGCAGCGCTCACCTTGGCCGCTTACCTGGTTGGCTCGATCTCGTTCGGGTTGATCGAGGCCTCGCGACGCGGCGTGGACCTGAGAGCGATTGGAAGCGGAAACGTAGGTGCCACGAACGCTGCCCGCGCGCTCGGTCGGGCAGCCGGCCGCAAGGTCTTGGCTCTCGATCTGCTCAAGGGATTGGTGCCCGTGGCCCTGGCCCGGTGGGTCTTCGATCTGTCCTGGCCATGGGTCACGGCGGTCGGTGTGGCGGCCGTCGTGGGACACTGCTTCCCGGTTTGGCACGGTTTTCGGGGCGGCAAAGGAGCCGCGACAGCCGGTGGAGTCTTGCTTGGCGCGCTGCCGCCGATCGGTGCCGCGACACTGCTCGCCTGGGCAGTCGCCAAGAAGGTCAGCCGGCGAGCCAGCGTGGCGTCGCTGTGCGCCGCCACGCTGGGGGCTGGCCTGGCTCTGTCTCGATACGGCACGCAATGGCCTGCCCGCCTCGCGGTCGGCTTGTGGGTTTTGATCGTCGTCCGCCATGCGTCCAACATCGGTCGGCTCCTTCGCGGGGAGGAACCTCCTGGATGATGCTCGTTTGACGGCCACGCCGGCCTCGTGTTACCGGCAACTGAATGGCGGTTCATTCAACACCCAACAAGCGGAGGGGGGCCGCACCCGAAAAGCGCGAGCGAATCTTGAAGGCCGCGGTGAAGGTCTTCGCCAAAAACGGCTTCTACGCGACGCGGGTCAGTGAAATCGCAAAGGCCGCCGGGGTCGCCGACGGCACCATCTACCTCTATTTCAAGAACAAGGACGACGTTCTCGTCACCATATTCGAGGAAGGAATCCAGCAGCTGCTCGGGATCCTCCGGGAGGTGGCGGAGTCCGACGAGCCGTTCGAACGGCGCGTGAGCCGAATTATCGAGCTTCAGCTCGGATTGCTCGAGGAGCAGCGGGAGCTCGCCGAGGTGATTACCGTCAATCTTCGGCAGTCGTCGATTCTGCTCAAGCAATACGCGGCGCCGCTTTTCATGGAGTACATCGACGTGATCGCCGGTTTGGTGCGTGAAGGCCAGAAGCAGGGAGCGTTCCGCAAGGATCTGAATCCTCGCGTCGTCGCGCGGAGTCTCTTTGGGGCGCTCGATGCCATCTTGCTCACGTGGGCGCTCGGAGAGGCCGATCCCGCGTCTTTGCGACGCGCCGCCACACATTGCGCGAGCTTGTTCTTGGAGGGCCTTCGTGTGCGTTGAGCGAGGCGAGGATCACGGACGGATGCGGACGCCTGCCGCTGCTGCCGCGCATGCATCCGGGTAAACGACCCCGTCACAATCGGTCACTTCACCGTTTGGCTCGCAGTCCGTGCGGGCGACGCACACCCCGGGGCCGTCGCAGGTGATTGCATTGCAGTACTCGTCGGCCGCGCAATCGTCATTGGCGCTGCACTCGCAAGGCCCAAGCGCCGAAACGCGAACCCCGGCCTGAAACGCCGAGCATTCGTTTGCGTAGGTCGTGCCGTCGCAGCCACAGACCTGCTGGGTGTCGCTCGGATCGCAGCTTTCGGGCTCGGGCAAACAGCTGCCGACGTTTAGACAACTATCGTCCAAAGCACAAAACTGCCCTTCGACGCATTCCGTATTGTCGGTGCAGGCACATGGAATGGGACTTGCCAACCGGACACGCGCCTGCGCGGCAACGCATTCGTTGTCATACGTGCGGCCGTCACAGCCGCAGACGTAGCTCACTGGATCCTCGCAAGATTCTGGAATGGGAAAGCACTCGCCAAGGCCATTTTCGCAAAGCCCAGTGGCGCAAAGCTCGGTGGTTTCGCAGTCGTCGTTCGATCGGCACGCCGTGTCGATGCGACCCGCTCCCGCGTCGCACGCGCCGGTAAGGCACGCCAGGCACAGCGCAAGAAAGAGTGGTTCGCGTGGCAACATGGGGCGCAACGCTAGCCCAACGGGGCTCGACTCACCAGCAAGCCGGCATGAATTGTTGCCGTGACGTTGCTTGCGACGCGGGCTCCCAAGACGGCGCATGCCCGATTAATCGAGGACGGCTCCGACGAGCTCTTCGCTGATCTCCCACAGGCGGCGTGCTGCAGCTTCGTCCATCGCCGCGGGGCTGGGGCGCACCTCTTGGAGTCGATCGAAATAACGGCCGGTCACGCCCTCCAGCTCCGGAGCGGTCGCAACGTAGATCGGCGACTTCGCGCCTTCGGCTTCCGACAAGATGAGCAGCCGCGCAATCGGGGAACGATGGAGTGCGTTGAGAAATGGATTGTTACGCGTGATGTGGCTCCGCACGTTGCCCGGGTGAACCGCATTGGAGGTCACCCCGAGATCCCTCCAGCGGCGTGCCAGCTCATTCGAAAAGAGCACGTTGGCGAGCTTGGAGTGTCCGTAGACCCAAAAACCCCGCCAGCCCTTTTCAAACATCAGGTCATCCCAGTTGAGGGACTTCGGTCGCGTGTGCATGGAAGAGGAAACGTTGACCACGCGGGAGGGAGCGCCAGCCGTGAGCAGGCCCTGGAGCTCTTTGGTCAACAGGAAGTGCGCCAAGTGATTCACCGCGAAGGTGTCCTCGTAGCCGTCCTTGCTGAGCGTGCGATCCTTGTGCCAGACGCCGGCGTTGTTCACCAAGACGCCGAGCGAGTCGAATCGGGTTTGCACTTCGTGGGCCAGGCGACGGACGTCGGCCAACGAGGAGAAATCGGCTTGGAAGGTCTCGATGCGGCCCCCGGTCGACCGTAGATCCTCGGCGGCCCGAGCCAACCTTTCGGGGTTTCGTCCCACGATGCCGACCCCGTCGAATCGGGACTTGAGGCCGCGCGCGGTTTCGAGACCGATGCCACTACTACCTCCGGTGATCAGTGCGTAGCGTGTACCTGTTGCGCCTGATGGCATGGCGCGCTTGTATTTCACACGTGGCACCCGAAAGCCAGACGGCGATGCGTCCCATCGTGGGCGTGATGGGCTCGGGCTCTTCTTGCGATGAGCGCCGATGTGCCGAGCTGGGTCGCTGGCTCGCCAGCGAAGGCGTTCACCTGCTGACCGGCGGCGGCGATGGAGTCATGCGCGCGGTGAGCCGAGCCTTTTTCGAAACTTCTGACCGGGCGGGTGTCGTGCTCGGTGTCTTACCGGCTGATCGCTTCCGGGAAGGCGAACCGCCCACCGGATATCCGAATCGTTGGGTCGAGATTCCAATCAGGACGCATCTGCATTTGACCGGCGCGCAAGGCACCGCGTTGGCCTCGCGCAATCACATCAACGTCCTCAGCTCGAACGTCCTCGTCGCCATGCCGGGCTCCTGGGGCACACGGAGCGAGGTCGTGCTCGCGTTGAGATATCGCAAGCCCGTGGCAGCTTATCTGCAAGAACGCGCTGAAATTCCGCAGCTTCCAAGGAGCGTTCCCGTGCTAGCCGACTTCGAGCAAATCAAAGCCTTCGTTCGCCAAGCCCTGGGCCGTGCTCCTTGACAGCGCCGCAAAACGCTCCTAGATCGCCAGCGTTTTTCGGTAGTTAGTTGGCCTCAAAGGCTCTTTGTTCCCAGGAGGAAGCGTGAAGATCCTCGTACCCATCAAGCGCGTTGCGGACCCGGACAACGCAAGCAAGCTCAAGGTCAGCGCGGACGGCGCATCGGTCACTTCGGAGGGGCTCGAATGGAAGATGAACCCGTTCGACGACTGGAGCCTCGAAGCGGCGCTGCGACTGACTGAAAACGCCGCGGAGAAGAACGCACGCGTCGGAGAGGTCGTACTCGTCTCGATCGGACCCAATGACGAGCACACACAACGGATCCTCCGCGAAGGTCTGGCCAAGGGCGCCGAGCGCGGGATCCTGGTCGAGGCGCAGGACACCGAGCTCGACTCCGGCATCGTGGCCTCGGTGCTCGAAGCGGTGGTCAAGAAAGAAAGCCCCGATTTGGTCGTGATGGGCAAGCAAGCGGCCGATGGCGACTCCAACGTGGCAGGCACCAAGCTGGCCGAGAAGGTCGGTTGGCCAGTCGTGAACTACGCTCAGAAAATCAAGACCACCGACGACGGCAAGACGCTGGAAATCCAGCGCGAGCTCGACACCGGCGTTGCCACGGTCAAGGTCACCGGTCCTGCAGTCATCACGACATCCGACCGCATTCTGCAACCCGATTCGGTGAAGAACGGCGTCACTCCCGATGAGCACGAGTATGCGAAGCTCGAGGTGGGCGGGCGTTACGCCTCGCTCAAGGGCATCATGCAGGCCAAGAAGAAGCCCATCGATCAAACGTCGCTCGGAGATCTCGGAGTCGAGGCCGCGAAAAAGCTGAGCTACACCAAGTTCGATCTCCCGCCGGCCCGTTCGGGTGAAACCACGTTCGTCGAGGACGTCGCGGATCTCGTCGACAAGCTCCACAACGCGGCCAAAGTCATCTAACCCTCGAGAAACGGAAAGGAAGCATCCATCATGGCCAATGTTCTCGTCGTTGCCGAGTTGCTTGAGGGCAAGGCACGCAAGACCACCCTGTGCGCCGTCACCGCGGCAAAGCAGATCGCAGAAGGAACCGGCGGCTCCTTCGACATCCTCTCGATCGGAGAGGGCGCGAGCGCAGCCGCAGAAGAGCTCAAGGGCTACGGCGCCGGCAAGATTCTCACGGCGGAAATCCCCGGCGGCTACGTCTGCGAAAAGTACGCGCCGACCGTCGCTGAAGTAGGCAAGGGATACGACGTGCTGATCGCGTGTGCGAGCGCGTTCGGCAAGGACTTGCTGCCGCGCGCGGCGGCAAAGCTCGATGCGGGCGTCGCGTCCGACATTTCGGCCATCCATGCCGATGGGGGCAAGCTCTCCTACACGCGTCCCATGTATGCGGGCAATGTCTTCGGAACCGTCGAAATCAATAGCGACAAACAGGTGGTGACCGTCCGCCAGTCGGAGTTCGACACCGCGCAAGAGTCGGGTGGCTCGAGCCCGATCGAAGAGGTCGCCGTGCAGTCCGATCCCATCGCAGACCGAGTCGAGTTCCTCGGCATCGAGGTCGTGAAGAGCGAGCGTCCCGATCTGAGCGAGGCCGACATCGTGGTAGCGGGAGGCCGTGCGCTCAAGAGCGCCGAGAACTTCACCAACATCATCGAGCCGCTGGTCGATGCGCTGGGCGCGGCCATGGGCGCGTCGCGAGCCGCCTGTGACGCCGGCTACGTAGCGCCCGAGCTCCAGGTTGGCCAAACAGGCAAGGTCGTGGCTCCCAAGCTCTACATCGCCATCGGGATCTCCGGAGCGATTCAGCACCTTGCGGGCATGAAGGGAAGCAAGACCATCGTCGCAATCAACAAGGACAAGGAAGCACCCATCGCCCAGGTTGCGGATTATTTCCTGGTCGCTGACCTTTTCGATGCCGTACCCGCGCTGACCGAAGCCGTAAAGAACCTCTAGGTCACTCGGCCGAGCCCAGCGAAAAAGCCCGGGAGACGTCTCCCGGGCTTTTTTGTGGCCTTCTTTGCCGCCGATCCGTCACAATTCCTGCATGGCATGGTCTCTCGCCATTTCCGTGTGTCTGGTGGCCGCGGCCACCGTTCTGTTCCGACCCGGCAGGAAAAAGAAAACCGCGACCGGACGGTCTTCGTCAAAGCGGAATTCGAGCGCCCAAGTCGAGGGGACAGGCGTACGCAGACCCGAGCCCAGCCCCCGACCGCCGAAGACCTGCCCGGTCTGTCTCTCCGAATACCCCGACCCGAACCGATTTTGCGTCCGGGACGGTGCGGCGCTCGTAGAAGGCAGGGGACTCGGGCCATTTTCCCAAGGCATGATCTGCCCGGCCTGCCGGCGAGGCTACCCCGCGGATGCCAGCTTTTGTCCCGAGGACGCGGAAGAGCTGGTGCCCTACGGCCTCTACGGAGCAGCGAGCTCGACCAAGCCGCCCCTGAGGATCGACGCAAACAAGATCTGCCCCGAATGTGGGATTCCTCACGCGCCGTCCCACTCCTTTTGTCGCCAAGACGGCACCGAGCTCGTCGTCGTGAACTAAAAAAGACCCAAGGATTGCGCCGCCCTGGGTTCCAACCACGCGACGAGACTCTTGGTGGAGTTCTTGCTCGACATGGGACAGGACCGCTATGATCGCGGTCCTAAAGGGGAATCTTCGATTCGGCACACTCGTGCGCCGGAGCGAGACGGGGGCGAAAGATGAAGATCGTTTGCGACAGTTGCGGGGCCAAATACTCGATCGCTGACGAAAAGGTCGCTGGAAAAATTTTCAAAATCCGGTGCAAGAAGTGCTCTTCGGTCCTGGAAGTGCGTGGCGAGCAGACCGGAGCACATCCGTTCGAGGGCACGGGGCAGCCGCAAGAACAATCAGCGGAAGCAGCCTGGTACATCGTCGTCGACGGGGAGCAAAAAGGACCGTTGCCCCCCATCCAACTCAGTCAACTCTTCGCCAAGGGCAGCGTCGGGCTCGATTCCTACGTATGGAGGGAAGGTTTCGACGATTGGAAGGTCGCAGGCGACGTACCGGAGTTGGCGCAGATCTTTGGCGGCGCGGCCACGAAGGTCAAAGCCACCGCTGCCGTCGACGACACCTCTTCCTTCGGGACGGGTCGAGATCTGTTCGGTGACGGTGGGCGCGAGCCGACCAGCGAGATCGAAGCGGGTCCCGGCATGTTCGGCAGCTTCGACGAAAGCCCTACACCCACGGATTCCAAAGACTCCGGTTCGTCGATCGGATCGGGCGCAGCGGATTCGCTCGGCGCGATGGAAGCCGGGCTCGGCGCCGGCATGGGCGCGGCGGGGCCACAGCGCATGACGGGCCAGCGGAACGAGAACTCGGTGCTTTTTTCGTTGAGCAACCTCCAGCAGCTGGCTTCAGGTGGCGGCGGAGCCGCCGCATCGGAACGCGTTTCGGTGTCATCTCCCAATACGGCCACGACCTCTCCCCGAACCGGTGGAGAGGGCTCTGGGCTCATCGACATTCGAGCCCTCGCTCAGTCGACTACGCCTGGAACCAAAAGCGCACCCTCGCAATCGGTGGACGACCTGCTGGCGCTCGGCGCCGGCGGCGGAGGCGGGCTCGGCGCGCCCTTGTTGGGGCCCGCGCCTTTGGAAACCTCGGACGGCAACCGCTGGTTGTGGATCGCAGCGGCTGCCATCGCTGTGATTGCGATCGTCGGAGCGGGAATCGGGGTGGGAATGGCACTCGGAGGCGGCGAGGAAGACGCCCTGGAGATCGCCGCCGCGGCGACGACGCCAGCCGAGGCGCCGGCACAAGTCGCAACCCGGACCCCGGCAGCTGAAGCGCCGGCGCAACCCGCCGAGGCCGAGGAAGCATTGGGCGAGCCAGAGCCCGCCGAGCCCACCGAAGCAGCCACGATCGAAGAGAGCGCGGAAGCGACCGAGCCGACTTCCGAGCCCGAGGCCCAGAGGCCGAAGCCACGCGAGCGGCGCACATCCAGCCCATCTCGCCGGCAGCGCGCAGAGCGACCTGCCCCCGAACGACAAGCGCCTCAACGCCGATCGGGCGGTGGCAACCTCGACGCGCTGATGGACGAGGTCGTTGGAGGATCCGCAGCTCGATCGACCTCCAAGCAAGCGTCCAGGCAACCCTCGTCCAATTCCAGCCTTCCAGAGTCGCCCAGCCGAGGCGACGTCAAAACCGCCCTTCAGGGCGTGAGCGGCGCGGTGCAAGCCTGCAGAAAAGACCAGGGCGGAACGGCAACGGTCAGCGTGGTGTTCAGTGGCAAGACGGGCCGCGCCACCGGCGCCAGGGTCGCATCGGGTCCCTTCAAAGGCACCCCGGTGGGGTCGTGCATCGAGAATGCCGTCAAGCGCGCCCGCCTGCCTCGTTTTCAGCAGTCGACCTTCAAGGTCACCTTCCCTTATCGTTTGTGACGATGCGCTAGAGCGCCTCCAAAAAGCGCACCCCGGTCGCCACGCCGAATCCGGTTCCACCTTTGGGAAGACGGCCGTGTGCGCGGTCGACGAATGCAGGGCCCGCGATGTCGAGGTGCATCCAGGTCGTGTCCGCGACGAACTCCTTGAGGAACAGCGCCGCGGTGATCGAACCCCCGTAACGTCCCCCGATGTGCTTGAGGTCGGCCACGGAGCTCTTCAACGTGGAACGCAGATCCCCGTCCAGAGGCATCCGCCAAAAGGCCTCGCCCTCGCCTTCCGCGGCTTCGAGATATTTGGCGGCCAGGTCGTCGTGATCGGTGTAGAGCCCGGCCCGCCACGGTCCGAGCGCGATGATGCAGGCGCCGGTCAGCGTGGCATGGTCGATCATCACGTCGGGCTTGAGCTTGCGCGCGGCCCACGTCAAGACATCGGCCAATACGAGTCGGCCTTCGGCGTCGGTGTTGACGATCTCGACGGTCTTCCCTTCGAGCGACTTGTAGACGTCACCGGGCCGGTACGCTTTCGATCCCGTCATGTTCTCGGTCGATCCAACCACCGCGTGAACCTCGACCGGTAGCTTCATCCGTGCGGCGGCAAACACGATGCCCAGGGTCGATGCAGCACCGGCCATGTCACATTTCATGTCGGCCATCGACGCGGCAGGCTTGATGCAAAGACCGCCCGCATCGAAAGTGAGCCCCTTACCGACGAATACGACTTTCTTCTTGGGCCGTGCCGGCTTGTACGTCACGTGAATGACTCTCGGCTCGATGCCGCTGCCTCGATTCACCGCGAGCAATAGGTTCATGCCTTCCTTTTCGATGCGTGTCTTGTTCCACACACGAGAAGTGAGGCCGAGCTTTTTTGCTTCGTTCGATGCGGCGCGAGCCAGCGTGATGGGGTTCAGGTCGTTGGGCGGTCGGTTGACGAGATCGCGGGCGAAGTTGATGCTTTCCCCGATGGCTTGTCCCGTGCGCATTGCAGCGGTGAGCCCCTTGGCGCCTTTGGGCGCATCGAGGATCACGGCCGAGCTCAAAGCCGACTCCTCCGTCTTGTCGCTCTTGTATTCGGTGTAGCGATACGCCCCAGCCAACAAACCTTGGGAGGCCGCCCGCACCGCCTCGGGGGTCACTTCCGGCAGCTCTAGAGCCGCGCTCTTTTGTGCTTTGGCGCCTGAAGCGACGGCATGCCCCAGAGTCCAGGCGATCTTCTGAGCGTCCTGCTCTTCGCCGATCCCCACCAGCAGCAACCAACGCGCCTTCGCCTTTCCTCCTGCAGCCACCTTCAGGGTTTGGGAAGCCTTACCCTCGAAACGCTCGTCCGATGTCAAAGGCTTGACGCTGCCTTTGCCAGTCACCGACTCGATGCGACCAAGCGCCCTACCAAGCTTCGCCTTTGCAGATGGAATCGCGATCGCGACGATGTCCGCCGTAGACTGGTCCCAAGTATCCTCAGAAAGTGAAATCTTCATCTCGCTCCTTCCGGCTTGCTCGGCGCAATCGTGACAGGAACTTCCGCGAGCAACAAACCCAACGAGGCAGCTGGTTGGCGGCCGTCGACGATGAGCAGCGCTTTCGCCATTCGCACCCGGCTACCCCTCGAAGATCGCAACGTCCAGCAATGGAACGGTCCGTGCAGATCGGGTGGGCATACCCCAATCAGGAGGAGCCATGCTCGAAGAAAACAAGATCAAAATCGCCTACACCGTCGTGGAGCGGAACAAGGACGGCAGGAAGTTCTGGGTACGCGTGGGCGCTGCCTTCGTCAATCGTGACGGCAGCCTCAGCGTTCGGCTCGATGCAATGCCCGTCAACGGCGAGTTGCAGATTCGGGACTATCAGCCTCGTGACACCCGAGAAGCCGCCACGCGGGAGCAAGCCGCCTGATGAAAGTCGCGGTCGCGGTCGCTCTTTTGCTGTTGGCCCTACAAGGGGCCAGCGCGATGGCGGTCGAACCCGGGGCTCGCCCCCTCGATCAAGGCCCCCCGACCGAAGAGCAAGACAGCCGCATCAACATCAACGAGGCGAGCGTCGACCAGCTGGTGCGCCTACCGGGAATCGGCCCTAGCCGGGCCGAAGCGATCATCGCGGAGCGTGAAAAACGCCGATTCCGAAGAATTGAAGACATCCTGCGCGTCCCTGGCATCGGCCGGAAAACCTTTGGCCGCATCCGGCACTCGATCCGAGTTCGCTAGCGCTACCCACCGGCGCCGGAACCCTCTAGCTTCAGGTCCATGTCTTCATCGATCCGCATCCGTGAAGCGGAGCTGGCCGACCGTGATCTGTTGATGGGCTTTCATCGAGGCCTCTATCAACAGCATCGCGATCGCGTGGTTCCGGCGCATGACTTGCCGCTCATCGACTATCAAGATTACGAACGAGTCTTGTGCGATGACGTCGGCGCGCTGCTTTCCGACCGCAACAGCTTCGTCTTGATAGCGGAAGCCGACGACGTCGCGATTGGATACATCACCGGCCGTGTCACCATGGAGTCTCAGCGGGTTCTGCCGCGCCGGGGTGTGGTCGAAGACTGGTACGTCGTCGACGAATCACGGGGCCAGGGCGTGGGCGCGCTGCTGCTGGGCGAGCTGGAAAAACGCTTCATCGGTGCAGGATGCCAACTCATCGAGTCCGCCACGTGGTCAGGCAACGAACACGCTCGAAAGGTTCACCAGACGCTCGGCTTCCGCGAGATTCGAGTGATCTACCGCAAGCCGCTCTGATTGCCCCCAGACCGTGGTCCGGGGGACGAGGTCCGGGGATCGCTGACGCTGTCGCCGCGTGTAGGGCTCGAGGCCTGAGGTTGAGACCCGGGGCCCGCGTGGTTGGCGATGCATGTCACGGGCACTGACGCTGTCACTGTCGCTAACCCTGTCACTGTCGCTGGCACTGCCGCCGACCCGATCGCCGACTCGGGCCGCGGGCCTAGGGCCCCGAGCCCCTGTTTCGCACACCACGATCCCCGAATAGGGCGTGCGAAGTGCCAATCGGCATGGCTGCAACCACCTCCGATTGGCGCGCCGCCCGAGGAGCGGCTTGCCTGGCCCCAGCTCTCAAGTGCACCGGGCCAGCGATGCAAGCCGCTCCGTCCCACGCAAGTCCGTGTCGCGCGTGTTCCGAGCACCGGCCTTGATCGCCGACGCAGTCGCTGGCGCTGGCGCT
>JASFKY010000049.1:0-17371 GCA_050118395.1 Myxococcales bacterium
CGACTGAGCGTAGCTCGAAGCCCGCCCGCTGCACGATTTCGTCGATGGGGCGGTTGAGGTTGCAGCCTTCGCTCAGGCGCGTCCAAATGGGGTTGAGGCGGTCCTGCCAGCGAGCCGTCCGTGCTTCGCGGGCCCGTCCGTGCTCGAGGAACAAATAGAGACCACCGGGCTTGAGAACCCGACGCATCTCTCGGAGGGCCGTATCCGGATCGGGAATCGAGCACAGCGTCCAGGTGGTCACCACGCAATCGAAGCGCGCCTCGTCAAAGGGGAGCTGCTCGTCTGCGCTGAGAGTGGTCCGCTGGACGGGGAAAGGAGACTGTTCGATGCGTCGCTCCACCGGGCCTACGCCGCGGGTGATCATCGGGTCGAGCCCCCACACGGAGCGCACTTCGGTCGAGTAGTGGGGCAGGTTGCGGCCGGTGCCAAAACCCACCTCGAGCACGTCCCCGCGTGCGAGGCCCACCGTGTTCGGACGCAAGTCGTCCATGATTCGCATGGCCAGGTCTTGCACCCACGGCCTGATGCGCTCCTTGATCTCCACAGCCGTCACTCGAACAGGGAGAGGTACTCGCCGTAGCCTTCCTTGACCAGATCTTCCTTGGGGATGAAGCGAAGGGACGCACTGTTGATGCAGTAGCGCAGCCCAGTTGGCGCAGGGCCATCCTTGAAGACGTGGCCGAGATGGCTGTCGCCGTGCTTGCTACGAACCTCGGTCCTTTGCATGAACAGCTTGCCATCGACGTGCTCGGTGATGTTGTCTTCGTCGATGGGCTTGGTGAAGCTCGGCCAGCCGGTGCCGCTGTCGTATTTGTCGGTCGAGCTGAAGAGCGGCTCGCCGCTCACGACATCGACGTAAATCCCTTCTTTTTTGTTGTCCCAGTATTCGTTGTGAAAGGCGGCCTCGGTGCCCTCTTCCTGGGTCACTCGGTATTGAAGCGGCGTCAGCTCCTTACGAAGCTCCGCCTGGGATGGACGATCATATTGCTTGCTCTTTTCAGACATGGATTTCTTCTCTTCGGGTTTCTTCGGCGGAGGGAGCGGGCGGTCGCCCCAGACCGATTGGAGGAACCCCTCGCGGCCTGATCCGATTCGATAGCGTTTGTAGTTTTCGGGATTCTTCTTGTAGTAATCCTGATGGTAGCTCTCGGCGGGGTAGAAGGTCGTGGCCGGGCGGATTTCGGTCACGATCGGCTTTTTGAAGATGCCGCTCTGTTCCAGCTTCTTCTTGGATGCTTCGGCTAGCTCGCGCTGTTCTTTGTTTTCGACGAAGATCGCCGTTCGGTACTGCTTGCCCCGGTCGGCGAACTGCCCTCCGTCGTCGGTTGGATCGATCTGGCGCCAAAACACGTCCAGCAAGTACGAGTACGAGATCACCGACGGGTCGTATTGGACTTGCACTGATTCCACGTGCCCGGTCTTGCCCGCGCTGACTTCCTGATACGAAGGGTTCTTTTCTTTCCCTCCGGTGTATCCCGACGTCACGCTCACCACGCCGGGGAGCTTCTCGAACGGGGGCTCCATGCACCAAAAGCAGCCACCGGCGAAGGTCGCCGTAGCCGACGAGTCTGTCTTGGCGGTTGCGGCGGTCTGGCTGCCCTCGCTTTGGGGCGCTTCGGCGCGAGTCGACCGCACCCCGACCGCAACTAGAATGGCCAGGACCAGAATCGGCAGCCCCAGTAGTAAGGTTTGCGCGCTCTTCATCTTTCCCCGTCGTTTGTAAGGCTTTTCCCTTAAACGCCAATCGCCCTTCGATGTTTCGAAAAAAGATGGGCGCGCGGGTTTTGGGCTGCAATTGCGGGGGTCTAGGGTCCGTCTATTCCTTCTCGAGGAACAGGGTTTGTGTCGGATAGGCGAATTCGATGCCCTGGTCCGAAAAGCGTCGAAAAATCTCGAGGTTGATGGCCTGCTGGATGTCCATGTAGAGGTTGTAGTCGGGGCTCAGCACGTAATAGACCGTCTCGAAATCGAGCGAGAAGTCTCCGAAGGCGCTGAAGTGCGACCGGTCGAAGCGCGTCTTGTCCAGCGCCTCGATCGCGTTGCGAATGATCCCAGGCACCGCTTCCAGCTTTTCGGGGGGCGTCTGATACGTGACACCGACCTTGAACACCACTCGCCGCTCCATCATTCGCCCGAAGTTGCGAATCCGGCTCGTCAGCAAGTCCGTGTTGGAAAAAACCAATTGCTCGCCGGAGAGGCTCCGCACGCGCGTCGTCTTGATGCCAATGTGCTCTACCGAGCCCATCAAGTCGCCGACGATCACGAAATCGCCGAGCACGAAAGGCTTGTCGAGGACGATCGACAGCGACGAAAAAAGATCCCCCAGGATGTTCTGAACGGCCAGGGCGACGGCCACGCCGCCGATACCCAGACCCGCCACCAGGGCCGTCACGTCGATGCCCAGGTTGTCGAGGATGAGCAGAAGAATCGTCGCCCAAAGGACCAAACGGCCGATGAAGCTGAGCGCGTTCATCGTCATGCGGTGGCCCCCGTCCGCCTCCTCTTTGCGGTAGTTTTCCAGCCAGATTTGCATCGCGGTGCTTACCCAGATGCCGGCCTGGATCAGGGTCGCGATGACCGTGGTCTTCCACAAAATGTCCCGAGCTCGGGATTCGAGGGTCAAAGACATCGACCCGATGAACACCGCGATGATGGCCAAGTAGATCAGCTTCGTCTTCCGAACGGCTCCGATGACCAAGTCGTCGAGGATGGTCGTCGTTTTTGCGGTGAGCTTGGCCACTCGCGCGATCACCACCTGCTCGAGGAGCCGCAAGCCGATGATCACCCCGAGGGTGATTCCGGCAGCGATGAGCCAGGTTTGGATCTCGTTTCCCAGAAATTTGTCGGTTAGCTCAGGCACGCACGGGTTTTGCGATCTGATGGCGGATGAAGCAACCCTCCAAGTGGTCGTTGACCAGGCCCATCGCTTGCATGAAGGCATACGCCGTGGTCGGTCCCACGAAAGACCAGCCTCGCCGCTTGAGCTCCTTGCTGAGCGCTTTCGAGGTCGGGGTTTTCGATAGCTTCATCAGCGCGGCATGCGTGATCTTCCGAGGGCGTTCGCCGTTCGGGGGCTGGTATTTCCAAAAGAAGGACGACAGCGAGCCGAATTCACGTTCGAGCTCGAGCGCGCGCTTCGCGTTGTGGATGGTCGACTCGATCTTGCCCCGATGCCGAACGATGCTCGCGTCTTCGAGCAGACGCTGCACACGACGCTGATCGAACCGCGCGACGCGATGATAATCGAAGTCCATGAAAGCCGCTCGAAAGCTCTCGCGTTTACGCAAGATGGTCAGCCAGCTCAGACCGGACTGAAACCCTTCGAGACAGATCTTTTCGAACAGCCGATGCTCGTCGTAGACGGGGCGGCCCCATTCGTGATCGTGATAGAGAATGTAATCGGACGAGCCGGTACACCACCCGCATCGAACCAGCCCGTCGTCGCCGCGAACCAGACCTTTGCGGAGCTTGGGCACTCAGCGGGGCTCGAGGATTGCCGGAAAGTACTTGAGCCCTCGGGTGAACGAGGAAGACACGTACTCGGGTTGCTTCCCTTCGGGAATCCGAATGCTTTTCACGCGCTTGGTCATCTCTTCGAGCGACAGACGGACTTCCAGTCGCGCCAGCGATGCGCCCAAGCAAAAGTGCGGTCCGAGCCCGAACGAGAGGTGCTTGGCCTCCTGCGTGAAGTCTCGGAAGATGTTGAAGGCGTGCGGATCCTTGTATTTGCGAGGATCACGATTTGCGGCGGGATAGGTGAGCCCGACCTGCTGACCTTCCTTGATGACTTTGCCGTGTAGCTCGTAGTCTCGCGTGGCGGTGCGGTACATGTTCACGAATGGGCAGACCCACCGGATGATCTCTTCGACCGCGTTCGGGATCAGAGACGGATCTTGGTACAGAGCGTCGTACTGTTTGGGGTCCAGTGACAATTGATGGAGGCCGCCCGCGATTGCGCTTCGCGTCGTCTCTGCGCCACCCACGTTGAGTAACACGTGCTCGAACAGGAGCTGCGACTCATCCAGCTTTTCACCGTTGATTTCGGCATTCATCCAGATGGTGATGATGTCGCTGCCGGTGCAACCCGCGGCCTCGCGGTCCTGCACCATTTCCTCGTGGTGCATGACGAAGTGCTCGAACGCATCGTTGACCTCATCGGTGACGTAATCCGGCCCGCAGCCGCCCATCATGATCCCGTTGACCCACGACTGTACCGCAGCCCGCTTCTCCTCCGGGATGTCGAGCATGTCCGCAATGAGGCGCATGGGAAGCGCGGCAGCGAAATCGGACACGATCTCTACCTCGTCTTTGGCAAGCATCTTGTCGACGAGGTCTCGTACGATCTCGCGCACGCGGTCCTCCATCTTTCGCATTTGCCGCGGCGTGAACGCAGAGGACACAAGCGCGCGCTGCTTGTTGTGCTGCTCGCCGTCCTGGTAGATCATGGCCGGGTCGGGCGGGATGTTGGGGCGTACGCCTTCGCCGTTGATGAATGATTCGGTGTCGCGTTCGATCGTCACGATGTCGTCGTAGCGGAACACTTCCCAGACGCCGTTCTTCTCGTCGAAGTAGATCGGCTCGTGTTCGAGGAAGTAGTCGTACATCTCGTATGGGTTGTCGTGAGTCTCCGGAGCGCAGAAGTCGACGTTTTCAAATCGTACTGGGCACTTACTTTCCACTCGCATCCTCCGCACATCCGCCCCAATGGGGGATGGTTACTTTACTCTATGTAAACTAAGTGTATTGTAGAACAGGTTCTAATCGGGTCAAGCGCAATTGGTCGCGATGAGGACGGTTAGCTCGGCTTGCGGGCCATGATGGCCCAGGTGCTCGAAGGCATGAGCACGCCGTCATCGCGCAGATAGGGTTCGAGCAGCGTCCGCAAATCGCGACGAATCTCCGGCAGCTTGCGTTGCCCCTCGACCCCAGCCTCGCGGATGATTTCGCCCGAGGGACCCACCAGAATCTGATAATCGATCGCTTCTTCGAGGTCGCGGCCCACGCAGATGTCGGCGTCGATTTGCTTGAACAGCTCCACATGCTCGAAGCCGGCTGCTTCGAGCATGGTCCGGTCCGTGTCTTCGCTCGCCATGGAGAAAGGGCCCGGCCCGCAGGTCGCGGCGTTTCCACCCGGAGGCGGCAGATGACGGAGCGCCACGTCCTTGGCCGCACCCCAGCAGGGGTTGTCCGCCAAGCTGCGCCACACGATCAAGCAAACTTTGCCGCCTGGCTTGAGGGCATGATGGGCATTGCGAAGCGCTCGCACTGCGCTTTGGAAAAACATCACCCCGAAGCGCGAGTACGCCACGTCGAAGTAGCCTTCGGGCAAATCGCAGATCTGCGCGTCGCCGAGCTCGAAGCGGACGTTGGCCAGGGCGGCAGCTTCGCGCTCTCGCTCCGCGACGTCGAGAAACGCATCGGTGCAATCGATTCCGACCACCTCGCCCGAAGGTCCCACCATCTCGGCGATTTCCAAGGCCGTCTCACCAAATCCGCAACCGATGTCGAGGACCTTGTCGCCCTCTTCGATGCCGAAATCCGGGAAGGCCAAGTCGCTATGAACCTTGCCGTTCCCGGACAGCAGGTGACGAAACCGTATCCATTTGGGAGTGAGGATGTCGTTCCAACACTCGACGAACCCCAGATTGTCTGTCGATACATTGGCCATTGGTAAACACTGCGCCTCGGCGCGCATCTTTGCAACCGCGGTCAGCTCGCGCGCGATGCCGGCTCGAACGCAGTCAGGATCTCGTTGCGGCGCAAGAACCACGGCATGAACGGGGGATTATAACGAGCCCAGATCGGTTCGCCGACCGCTCGATAGCCGTGCGCTCGCAAGCTTGCTTGCAGTTGCGCAAGGTGCGCGTCGTAGCGCTCCTTGGTCCAGCGCCCCGAATATCGGAGGGCCGCCAGACGGCGTGCGGGGACCTCTTCGATCCGAATGCGAGGATCATTCGGTTTGGGAAGGGTTTGCTTCGAGTACGTGCTGGGCATCATGAACCGAATGGTGAATTGCTGACCCTTCTGCTCCTGGGTCACCGGCGTGGTCATGGAGATCTTCGCACCCTGTGCTTCTTCTTGGGTGACCGGCGCCGTCATGGCGATCTTTCGATCCCCTTGGTTTGCGCCGAAGATGTACTTGGCCAGGATGCGAAAGCCCTCGTTGCCGGCGGTTTCGAGGTTTCCATCCACGCTCGTTTCGGCGACCAAGTACGAGTCGTATTCGCGGATCTCCACGTCACCGATTTGATCGACGACGCGGTAGCGCGGGCTTTCGTAACCCATCTGTCCCCCTTTCAACATGGCGATGAAGGCCGCCACCCCGACCAGCAGAGCCAAAAGCACTGCGAGCGTGATCCAAAGGCGCCTCTGCACGGGGTCGGGCTTCTTTGCCATGTCGCTCCGTTCCGTTCACCTGCCGCTACGGGGCTCCTCGGTGCTCAAGAAAACCTCGTGAATGGTCAGCTCATTGGGACCCCGAAACATGTCTTTGGGTGGGCGATTGCGGTGCGCTTCGGCAAACGCGGGGCTCTTGGTCCAGGCCACGAAATCGTCGAAGGATTCCCACCAGGTCTTGACTTCGTAGTAGCCCGTTCCGGGCGGCCCAGGGCTCCATTGCCCCGTTTCGTGATCGAGGCTCATCGGCTTGGGCCGATGCACCTCGTTCCGAATGAACCCCTTGGCTTGATCCACCAAATGAACGCGCTTGCGAAAGCGATCCTCGAAGTCGATTTCGTAGCCTTCGGCGACTGGGATGCGGTTGGTCACGACGATCATGGCTCCATCATACTCCTCTTTTCGTTTTGCGCAGATGCGCTAAAGATGA
This sequence comes from Myxococcales bacterium, assembly GCA_050118395.1. Taxonomy (GTDB): domain Bacteria; phylum Myxococcota_A; class Polyangia; order Polyangiales; family Houyiibacteriaceae; genus SG8-38. The sequence continues at coordinate 6,827 of JASFKY010000049.1, forward strand.
TGCATGGAGCACACGAGTAAGCCGCGCGTGGTGATCATTGGGGGCGGCTTCGCCGGGATAGCTGCGGCCCGGGCACTTCATCGAGTCAATGCCGACGTCGTCGTCCTCGACAAGCACAACCATCACTTGTTCCAGCCATTGCTCTACCAAATTGCGACTGCTGCGCTGCATCCGGGAACCATCGCTGCGCCGATCCGATCGATGTTGAGCCAGCAAGAAAACTGCCAGGTGCTGATGAAGGCGGTCGACGACATCCATCTCGACGAGCACACCATCATGCTCGGCCAAGAGCCGTATACGTACGACTATCTGGTCGTCGCGAGCGGAATGGAGACCAACTACTTTGGCAATGACGCATGGAAACGATACGCGCCGGGCCTCAAGACGATCGACGAAGCCATCGATGTTCGCGCCCGATTCTTGCTTGCTTTCGAGCAAGCTGAATTCGAACGAGATCCTACCGCGCAGCGCGCGGCCTTGACGTTTGCCATCGTGGGCGCGGGGCCGACCGGAGTCGAAATGGCAGGCGCTCTCGCGGAAATCGCGAGGTCGGTGCGCAAAGACTTCCGGTCGATCGACACCCAGAGCGCGCGGATTATCTTGCTCGACTTCGCTCCTAGGGTCCTGATGGCGTTCCCCGAGGATCTGGCCGCGCGAGCCAGACGAGACTTGGAAAAGCTCGGAGTGGAGATCATGCTCCAGACCCGCGTCACCGACGTCGACGGAAAGGGGCTGAGCGCCGAGACCTCGGACGGATCGATCCGAATCGATGCGAACAACGTGATATGGGCTGCCGGCGTCAAAGGCACCCCGCTCGGCGAAAAGCTCGGAGTCGAGCTCGACAAGATGGGACGCGTCATCGTCCGCCAGGACCTTTCGGTTCCAGGCCACCCCAACGTGCTCGTGGCCGGCGACCTCGCCCACTGCGTCGATCCCGAAACGGGCGAGCTCGTGCCTGGCGTGGCTCAGGGGGCGATTCAAGGAGGAAAATACGTCGGGCAAACCATCGCAGCGGAGATCGAGGCGGTCCAGCACGGTCGGCCGCCGCCCGATCGCAAGCCCTTCCGTTACAAGGACAAAGGCTCGATGGCCATCATCGGCCGCAACGAGGCCATCGCGCAGGTCGGCAAGCTCCACATCGGTGGCTACCTGGCCTTCCTGATGTGGGCTTTCATCCACATCCTGTTCTTGATCGGCTTTCGCCGAAAGCTGGTCGTTTTCATCGAATGGACGTGGCTCTATTTCACGGGCGGGCGAGGCGCCCGTTTGATCACGGGCGACGACCGCATGCCCAAGGCGATCGAGCCGCCGCCCGACTCACGTCTCGCGGCTCGTCCTTCGGAGCCTGCTCCCGTTCCAGCGACTCCGGGCGAGTCGGCCGAGACGAGCTTGCACTGATTCCCCGATTGCTCGGGCACTCGCTTGCTTCGTCGAAGATCGGACGGACTGTGCTAGGAGAGCCCCGTGACCGACTGGACGCTCAGGAAGCATCCCACGTTTGCCGGCGTGGCCGGACCGGTGCTCATCGTGGTGATGGATGGAGTTGGCTGCGGGGCTTCGAACGAGGGAGACGCGGTTTGGCTGGCACGAACACCGACCCTCGACCGCTTGGCTGGTATGTCGTTGACGACGCGCCTCAAGGCCCACGGTAAGGCGGTCGGTTTGCCGAGTGACGACGACATGGGCAACAGCGAGGTGGGACACAACGCCTTTGGGGCGGGTAGAATTTTCGATCAGGGCGCCAAGCGCGTGAACAAAGCCATCGAGACCGGCGAGATTTTCGAGGGCGAGGAGTGGAACCGGCTGATTCGACGGGTCGAGCAGAGCGGAGAGCCCATGCACTTCATCGGGCTGCTGTCCGACGGAAACGTGCACAGCAACATTCATCATCTGTTCGCCATGCTCCGGCGTTGCAGCGAGGAGGGCGTGCACAAAGCGCGGGTGCACATCCTACTCGATGGGCGCGACGTGCCCGAAACCAGCGCGCTCGAGTACGTGGATGCGCTCGAGCGGGTCTTGCACGAGATCAACGACCAAGGGGAGCGCGACTATCGAATCGCATCGGGCGGCGGTCGCATGTACATGACCATGGACCGCTACAATGCGGACTGGTCGATGGTCGAGCGCGGCTGGAAGCATCACGTGCTGGGGCAGGGCAGGGGCTTTCCGAGCGCGACCAAAGCGATCGAGACGATTCGAAGCGAAAACCCGGGTATGATCGACCAAGATTTGCTGGGCTTCGTCATCGTGGACGAAAACGGCCAGCCCGTGGGGCCGATCCGTGACGGCGCTTCCGTCGTTCTTTTCAATTTCCGCGGCGATCGGGCGCTCGAGCTCACCCGTGCGTTCACCGAGCCGGACTTCCACGAGTTCGAACGCGGTCCCATCCCCGACGTGGAGTTCGCCGGTATGATGGAGTACGACGGCGACCTCAAGCTGCCGCGTCACTATCTGGTTCAGCCGCCGGAGATCGATCGCACCATGGGCGAGTATCTCGCGCGTAATCACATCCGGCAGTTCGCGTGCAGCGAGACGCAGAAATTCGGTCACGTCACCTATTTTTGGAACGGCAATCGCACGGGCATGTTCGATCCCGCGTACGAGGAGTACTTCGAGGTGCCGAGCGACCGTGTCCCTTTCGAGCAGCGTCCTTGGATGAAGGCTGCCGAGATCACCGACGCCACCATTGCTGCCCTGAAGAGAGAGAGCTTTCGTTTCGTCCGGATCAACTACGCCAATGGCGACATGGTGGGGCACACGGGCAAACTGGATGCCTCGGTGATCGCCGTCGAAGCCGTGGATCTGTCGCTGGCCCGTCTGATTCCCGTCATCGAAAAGCTGGACGGAGCGCTGATCGTGACCGCCGACCACGGCAACTGCGACGAAATGTTCGAGGTCGACAAAAAGACGGGTGAGCTGCTTCGAGACGATGGTGGGCACCTTCGGAAGAAAACCAGCCACACGCTCAATCCGGTGCCATGTTACGTCTATGCCCCGGGCTACGCGACGCTTCGGCTGGATGACAGTCTTCAGAGCCCCGGGATTGCCAACATTGCCGCCACGGCGTTCCAGCTTCTCGGCTATGAGCGCCCCGAGGGTTACGAGCCCTCCGTTCTTCGCTGAGCTCAGCGGTACCGTAGACGGAGCTTGATGCCGAGAAAATCGGCGATCTGTTGCGCGTAGGAGCGAGGAATCAGATTGAGGCGGCCCTCCACCACCGCTCGTGCCCGTGCGTGGGGCTCGCCTTTGAGCGCCGGAAGCACGATCTGGCTCCAAGCGAGCAACGTCTTGCCGTCCGCCTTGCTGAGGGCGAGGGTCAGGACGGGCTCCAAGCGCTTCTGATAGGCGACCGATGCCGTGCAAAGCGCTGCAAAGGTCTTGACCAGCCCGTCCTTTCCGACGTCGTTGGCTTCTTGGAACGAGCTCTTGAGCACGTCGAGTTGACGAGCGACGCGCGCAGGCGCGATGCGCGCGATCGCGGGAAGCGCTTCGGCGGACGCTTGGACCACCCGTTTGTTCGAGGACGAGATGCCTTTGGCAAACTTGGAAACCAGAGGGACCACGAGCTCGGGTTTCTGAGCCACCAGCTCGCTCAGGACGCGAGCCGATTGGGTTGCCGCGGTGCGCGGCCCCTCCATCATCGTCTCGCCGTGCTCTGCGATCTTCGACTGAGGGTTCTCCTCGGCAAGGATCTTTCGAGCGATGGCAGCGGCTCCGCCGCGTCCCCCCTTGCTCGCCGGCTTGTCCTCGGAGGCGCCCTTGGTTGCCGGGCTCGATTTCGTGCTCTTCTTCTTTGTGGTCATTCCGATCCTCGAAGTGCTTCAACGATCTTCGGTAGAGAAACCTCGTAGCGCCATGAGGTGCCTCGGTGTCCGCCGTCGTACTCCTCGTATTGAACGGGCAATCCGCGTTGCAGCAGCGCGTCGTTGAGCACCCGCGCTGCGAAGTGTAGCCCGTGCTCATCCCGGTTGCCTGCATCCATGTAAATAAGCGACATCGTTTGCAAAGCAGCTGCGGAGCCCTCGATCCGCTCGAGCGGGTCCTGCTCCATCCAACGGCGCCAGACGTCCGGCTGCAGCGCCGCGGTCGCAGGATCGAAGGGAATGTCGGCAAACGGAAAATGCCCTTTGGCTGGCGAGTATGCTGCGGCAGCCGCCAAGACGAAGATCGCATCGAACTGCGATGCGTTCCTCGGGCCCGAAACCGGAACCTCCTGCGCAAAGGCGTCGAGGCCGCCTGCCGCGTCGATCTCGATCGCCGCCGTGGTGAGCATCGGGCGCATGCTGATCTCGAAACCGGCGTCGCCGGCATGGCTTCCGACGACCGACACCACGTCCGGCCGGTCCATGCCCAGTCGCAGCGCGCCAAAGCCCCCCGAGGAACGGCCGACCACCGCGCGCGCTTCGCGCGTTGGGATGGTGCGCAGCTCTGCATCGACGAACGGGATGATTTCATCTGCGAGATAGGTCTGGTACCGACCGGTGCCCTCGGAATCGATGAACTGCGAGCCGCCCCAGCGGTTGAAGCAATCGGGCAAGGCCAAAATGGCAGGTCGGCACTCGCCGCGGGCCACCAAGTCGTCAAACAGCTCGATGGTATTGGGCTTCCACGGGCTCCACGCCACGATGGAATGGTTGGTCGCCCCGAATCCTGCCAGCACGATGACCACTGGAAAACGCTGCGAGGCGTCGTATTGCGGTGGCAGATACGCGTACAGCGCGCGCTCGTGGGGATCGCCGAGCGGGTTGTCCCTCAAGCAACGGCTCTCATGCGTCAAGCGAACGATTCGGCCCTTCATCGGCGGCCTTCGCATAGCACATTCGCACGATCGCTGCGGGAAATACCTCGCAGACGGCTACATGCGATCGACCACGCCGATGCCCACGAGGCCGAGGCCGCGGCGGATTTGTCGAGCCGTCAACGTGGTCAGCCCCAACCGGCTTTCGCGCGTGCCGGGCTCGGCGTCCAGCACCGGGCACTCCGTGTAGAAGCCATTGAACGCGCGCGCCAGCTCGTAGATGTGCTCGCAGATGATGTGCGGCTGGCTGGTCTCGCCCGCCTGGTAGACCGCATCTGCAAATCGGAGCAGGTGCTTGCCGAGCGTCAGCTCGGACGGGGCTTGGAGCGAGATGGCGGCCTCGGCGGCCGACGATTCCATGTCGAGCCCCCCTTTGGCAAAGATCGAGGCGCATCGCGCAAAGGCATATTGCAGATAGGGCCCCGCGTTGCCCTGAAACGAGATCATCTTGTCCCAGTCGAATTGGTAGTCGCTCATTCGATTCTGGCGCAGGTCCGCGTATTTGACGGCGCCAATGCCCACGACGCGGCAAACCTCGTCCATCTCTTCGGGCCGCACCCGTAGCCGGCCCTCGGCCACGCCCTCCTCGATTCGTTGCTTCGCCCGTTGCTTGGCCTCCTCGAGAAGCGAAACGAGCGTGATCACGTGTCCGCTTGCGTCTCGGGTGCGCAGGGGCTTGCCGTCGGGGCCCAGCACCGTTCCAAAGCCGACATGCTCGAGCTCCATGTCGACCCCGAGCAGCTTCACGACGGCGAACAACTGCTGGAAATGCAGCCCCTGCCGGTTGTCCACGACGTAGAGGGCGCGATCGGCATGAAAGTGATCCCGCCGGTAGAGCACCGTGGCGATGTCGGTCGTCGAATAAAGGTAGGCCCCGTCTTTTTTCTGCACGATGAACGGAGTCTTTTGCTTGCGGAGCGCCGGCGGCACATCTGGGATCTCGTCCCAGAAGATGCAAATGGCCCCTTCGTCTCTTCGGGCGATTCCGCGGGCCATGAGCTCGTCGACCACGGCTGGAAGCGCATCGTGATAGGCGCTTTCCCCGAGCCAGACGTCGAACGAAACGCCGAGCTCGTCATAGACCCGGTCCAGCGCAGCCCGGCTGACTTCGACGAAATGCTCCCAAAGCGCGTGGTTGGCCTCGTCGCCGCTTTGGAGCTTGGCGAGCTCAGCCCGGGCTGTTTCGGCAAACGCCTCGTCGCCGGCCGCGTGTTCCGAAGCCAGCTTGTAGACACGCTCGAGCTCGGCGATCGGGTCCCTTTGAAGGGCATCTTCGCTGCCCCATCGTCGCATGCCCACGATCAGGAGCCCGAACTGCGTGCCCCAGTCCCCGAGATGGTTGTCGCGGATCACGTCATGGCCCAGGAACGAAAGAATCCTCGCGATCGCATCGCCGATGATGGTCGAGCGCAAATGCCCGACGTGCATCTGTTTGGCGATGTTCGGGCTCGAAAAATCGACGATGATCTTCGCGGCCTCGTCGACCGCAGGCACTCCGTCTCGCTCGCGATCGGCCAGCATTTGGGTGAGCTTCGAGCCGATCCAGCGGGGCGACAAATGCAGATTGATGAAGCCGGGGCCTGCGACTTCCGCTTTGTCGATGGCTTCGAGCTCGGTCAACAGGCTCGCGATGGGTCCGGCCAGCTCCCGCGGTGGCTTCCCCAGCTCCTTGGCGAGCGGCAATGCGCCGTTGATCTGAAAATCACCGAACTTCGGGTCTTGGGTCGGCCGGACCAGAGCAGGACGCGACCCCCCGAGGCGCAGCGCTTGGGTGATCGCGTCGCTTCCCACCGACTCCAGGTATCGCTCCAGCCGCATCGCCGCAGGGATACCAGAAAAAACCCAGCCGTCCGCCCCTACCACCCTTTTCGTGACGCCATCGGCATTTTCCGCGTGTTAGATTCCCTCGCCGTGAACGTGATTCGCACCATGATGGATGGGCTCAAACCCATGATTCGTGTGCGTCGGGCGATTTGGGGACCGAGGCGACCCACCTGGAGCCTGGAGCTCGAAACCGTGGCCGAGGTGCTGCGCCGCTCGTCGACGCTGTCGACCGTGATGCCGGTGCGCATCCAGCGCCGAGTCATCGATCCGCCGCGGCCCCAGACCAAGCCCATGCGCGAGGTCGACATGCAACCGCTCGATGCGGGCGGCGTCTCGGCGGAGTGGTTTTCGCAGCCCACCAGCGATCCAGAACGAGTGGTCTTGTATCTGCACGGCGGCGGCTACTCGACCGGATCGATCAATTCGCACCGGGATTTCTTGGCGCGGCTTTGCATCTCGAGCGGCGTCCGCGTGCTGGCGGCGGATTATCGCCTCGCTCCCGAGCATCCGTTCCCAGCGCAGCTCGAGGATGCCAAGCGGGTTTATCTCTGGCTGCTCCAAGAGCACGCCGTCCATCCCGACCGCGTCGTCATTGGAGGCGAGTCGGCGGGCGCCGGCCTCACGCTCTCCACGCTCGTGGCCCTGCGCGACGAGAAGCTCCCCTTACCGGCCGGAGGCGTGCTGCTTTCAGGCTGGTTCGACCTGGATCCCCGCAGCACCTCCATGCAATTCAACAGGCACTACGACTTCGTCACGCGTCTCGGGGTGCGGGCCATGGCCAAGCGCTTTGCCCCCCGCCAGGAGCATACCAACCCTTTGGTGTCACCCGTTCATGCCGACATGCGCGGCCTGCCCCCGCTGCTCATCCAGGTCGGAGCCGCAGAAACCCTGCTAGATGACAGCCTCGTCGTCGCCGAGCGGGCGCGCTCGGCCGGCGTCGACGTGAGGCTGGAGGTCTGGCCCGACATGATTCACGCATGGCACATCTTCGCCCCCATGCTCGAAGAGGGCCGCCGGGCCATCGACCGGATCGGGCAGTTTGTGGGCCAAATCACAGCCTCTTGATGGACAGCCCAACTTGACGCGGTGCCCCATTGCACCCACTTATCTTACCGCCGGCATCTATCTGAGCCGTATCTTGTAATCAAGAGCGAGTCAGAAGGTGACCGACTCGAAGATCGGAGGCTGTCGTGGCGCAAGCAATCAACCGTTATCGTGCGGACCTACGGGACTTTCGCTTTCTCTTTTTCGAGCAGTTCGACCTTCCCGCGCTCCTCGGGAAGGAACCCTTTGCGGAATGGGGTACCGACGAGTGCAGCATGGTCCTCGACGAGGTCTACCGGTTCGTCTGCGACGTAACCGGCCCTCTCAACGGCATCGGCGACGAGCAAGGGTGTCGGCTCGAAAACGGCCGCGTCATGACCCCCGACGGCTTCAAAGACGCTTGGGACAAGCTTTGGGAGGCCGGTTGGCGGACCGTCGCTGCACCGTCGCGTTGGGGCGGCCAGGACGCGCCCACCATGATCGGCTCGTTCGTCGAGGAAATGCTTTGCGGGGCCAACACCGCTTTCACCATGTACACGGGCCTGACGTTGTCCGCCGCAGAGCTCTTGCTCGAGTTCGGCACCGAGGAGCAAAAGAAAAAGTACGTGCCCAAAATGCTGAGCGGGCAGTGGACCGGCACCATGTGCCTCACCGAGCCTCACGCCGGCTCGGACGTCGGTTCGGCCAGCACCGTCGCGACTCGCAACGACGACGGCACCTATCACGTCCGTGGGACCAAGATCTTCATCAGCGGCGGCGACAACGACCTCGGAGAGAACGTCATCCACCTCGTCTTGGCTCGCATCGAGGGTGCAGAGCCCGGCACCAAGGGCCTTTCGCTCTTCATCGTGCCGCGCGTGCGCATCACCGAGGACGGCTCGCTCGGCGACACCAACGACGTCACCGTGCCGTCGATCGAACACAAGATGGGGATCAACGGCTCTGCCACGTGCGTCATGAATTTCGGCGACGAGGACGCTTGCATTGGCGAGGTCGTCGGCGGCATCGAGCATCAGGGCATTCGCCAAATGTTCCACATGATGAATGCGGCCCGAATCGGCGTGGGCATCCAGGGACTCGCGGTGGCATCGGCCGCCTATCTGAGCGCGCTCGACTATGCGCGGGAGCGAAAGCAGGGCTCCAGCATCAAGCAATTCAAGGACGCCAATGCGCCCCGGGTGCCGATCCTCGAGCATCCCAACATTCGTCGCGACCTGCTGGAGATGAAGGCACGGGTGGAAGGCATTCGCGCGTTGGTGATGAAGCTTTCGAATCACGCCGATCGTCTTCGAGTCGCGCGCGGCAAGGACGATGAATCGGAGGTATACCACAAGGGCCAGATCGATCTGCTGACCCCGTTGGTGAAAGCCTACGGCACCGATGCGGCGTTCGAGGTGGCGAGCCAAGCCATTCAGGTTTACGGCGGGCACGGATACCTCAAGGACCATCCGGTGGAGCAATACTGCCGGGACTCCAAGATCTTCCAGATCTACGAGGGCACCAATTTCATCCAGTCCATGGACCTGGTCAGCCGAAAGCTCGGACAAGGCGGGGGCGCCAACACCCAGGCGTTCCTCATGGACATTCAGCGATTCATCGATGCCGAAAAGGAAACGCCGGAGCTCGGGGAGGGCATCGGCCACCTGCAGGCTGCGCACGAGGCCGTGGCCGCATCGGTGACCCAGCTCATCGGTTGGTTCAAGGGCGGCAAGCTCGAGCACATCCCGCTCGGCGCGGAGGAATTCCTGCGTGTCATGAGCGAGCTGGCGGTCGGCTGGCTCTTGCTGGAGCAAGCGGCGATCGCGTCGAGGAAGCTTCCGGAGACTTCCAAGACACATCCCGATCATGCGTTCTACACGGGCAAGAAGTTCTCGGCCCTGTACTTTGCCAATCGCGTCTTATCGACGCTTCCGAGCCGGGTGCAGCGGCTTGCAGAGATCGACGCGCTTCCGGTGGAGATTCCCGACGAGGCCTTCGCCACCGCATAGCCTCGGACGCTGGTTTGGGCTGTCAGGCTAGCGCTTGGCCTGGCAGCTCGGACAGATGCCATATAGCTCGAGCTTGTGCCGAACCAGTCGAAAGTCGTGCTTCGAAGCGACCTGTCGCTGGAGTTGCTCGATGCCGTCGTTTTCGAACTCGATGATCTTTTCGCACTCGATGCAGATCAAGTGGTCGTGGTGCTCGTCTTCCCAAGCCACCTCGTACCGTGAAACCCCGTCTCCGAAGTGCCGCTCGAATGCCAGACCGCACTCCTTGAGAAGCTTGAGGGTGCGGTAGACGGTTGCATATCCGATCTTCGGCTCCTCGACGCGGACTCGATCGAGTAGGTCCTCGATGGACAGGTGCCCTTCGCTCGCGAAGAACTGTTCGGTCACGATGCGCCGTTGCTCGGTCGACCGCAGGCCGTGCCGATTCATGTAATCGTTCAATCGAGCACGAAGCTGCTCGACATCGCGTTCGGCCTGGGCTCCCATTCGCGCTCTCTACCCAGGACGTTCCTAAGGTAACATCTGCGCTTTGTCCATCCCCATGACCGAGCCACATCGACAAATCGACCTTTTTCGTCGGGCTCTTACGATGTCGCCGGCCCTGGTGGCGGTGATCCTGGCGGCGCTCTGGTGGGCCGGCGCTCCGAGGCCGCGCCCCGACTTGCGTTTCAGCGCGCCGATGGTCGCACGGCCCGGGAGCACCATAGGGCTGCGCGCGTGGCAGGTCATGGAGACCGAAGAAACCGGGGCCACTGCGATCGGAGGGCCGCAGGTCGCGGTGGCGCTTCGAGACCGCTCTGGATCCGTCCTGGCGGAAACCACGCTCCGTGAGTCGCGAGTCCAGGGAAGCGAGGGGCAGCTCGCGGTACCGAACGGGCTCGATGACGTCCT
>JASFKY010000050.1:0-16459 GCA_050118395.1 Myxococcales bacterium
AAAACTCCCTGAATTGCAGCGTGAAATCATGGTAGGAGGCCAGGATGCGCGTCGACACGTTCAGCAGCGAAAACAATGATTGGGCGAAGCTCGAGGACGCCGCCCGGCGTGCCGAGGCCCTGGGCTTCGATGGGTTCGCCATTCCCGAAATCACCGGCGATCCCCTGCTCAATGCGGCCATCGTCGCCCGCGCCACCGACCGCATTCAGGCGCGTACCGCCATTGCGGTCGCGTTTCCGCGGAGCCCGATGGTGGTCGCGGAGCAGGCCTGGTCGATTCAAGTCAACTCGAAGGGACGCTTTGCGCTCGGGCTTGGGACCCAGATCAAGGCGCACAACGAGCTTCGATTCAGCACACGATGGGATGCGCCGCGAAGCCGTATGATCGAATACGTAGAAGCGCTTCGCGCGATCTGGCGATGTTGGGAGCTCGGCGAACGCCTGAGCTATTCGGGCAAGCACTATCGGTTCTCGCTCATGACGCCCGAGTTCACGCCGCCCAAATCGAACCTGCCCATGGTGCCCATTTACTTGGCGGCCGTGCGCCCCAAGATGATCGAGTCCGCCGCCGCCGTGGCGGACGGGCTTCGGCTTCATTTCTTTTGCACCGAGAAGTACCTGCGAGAGGTGACCTGGCCGGCCATCGAGCGCGGACTCGACTCGGCCGGACGTTCCCGGAGCGAGCTCGAAGTGTGCGGCGGTGGTTTCATCATCACCGGCGCCGACGAAGAGGCATTGATGAAAGGTCGCGAATGGGTTCGTTACAGGGTCGCATTTTACGGCTCGACCCCGAGCTACCTGCCGGTGATGTCGCTTCACGGCTGGGATGATTTGGCAAGCAAGCTCAATCGCATGACCAAGAACGGGCAGTGGGCGCAAATGGCGGCCGAGGTGCCCGATGACGTGCTCGACGAGTTTGGCGTCTTCGCGACCTATGACGCCCTACCCGAGGCCATCGAAGAGCGATTCGGGGGGATTTCCGACACGGTCGAATTCGGCTTCGGGGCCGATATCGGTTCAGAGCGAGCCCGCGACGTCCTCGGCCGCGTGCACCGCATCGAGAGCCCCTTCCAAGCGCACGCCGACCACTACGCTTAGCTTTTGCGCTTGCTCAGAACGAGCAAGGCGGTTTCGGCTGCCAGGTTGGGATCCTCGGTCGGACCGATCATTCGACCTCCGGTATCATCGTAATAACGGGCTTGCTCGACCTCGGCGTCCAGCTCGCGGCAGAGGTCGAGCATGTCTTGAATCGAGGGGAACCGACGATTGGGAGTATTGTACCACTCGTAGGAATAGTGGCCCGGCGCCTTGGGTGCGCGTCCTTCCAGGCTGAACATCTCGCGCAACGTGCGGTGTGCGAAGTTGGTGAACCCCACGATCGCCCGCCGCCCCACTCGAAGGGCTTCTTCGAGCAGACGCTCGACGTTGGGAACCTCCTGCAAAGTCGATGAGAGCACCACGTAATCGAAGCGGTCATCATCGAATTCGGGCAGCCCCACGTTGAGATCGTAGTCGATGGCTTCGACGCCATGCTGCAAGGTCGCGGCGATCGATGCGGTGCTCACCTCGACACCACACAAAAGAGGCGCACCCCGTGCCTTCAGACGTGCCAGCAGATCGCCCTCCCCGCAGCCGAGATCGAGAACGGAGCTTCCCGGGGGGATGAGCTCGAGAATGCGATCGTCCTCGGCGCTCTGACGGGGCACCTGAGGCTCGCGCGCCCCGAGCTTGGCCGCCACCAGGGGGCTGAAGGACGCGATCGGATCAGCCAAAAGGAAGCTGTCATGGCCTCCGTCGGTGTCGATCTCGCAATACGACACCGGTTGGCCGAGCCTGGTCATCAAAGCCACCAACTCGCGCGCTTGGCCGGGAGGAAATAGCCAGTCGCTCGAAAACGAAATCACGAGCCAATCGCATTGCGCCGTTTGCAATGCGTCGAGACGCTTTTGGCGGGTGTCGCCCATGTCGAAGTGGTCCATGGCAAGCGTGATGGCGATGTACGAATTCGCATCGAAGCGCCCGACGAACTGTTCACCTTGATAGGCGAGATAGGAGCCTACCGAAAACCTCTTTTCGAAATCGGTCACGATGTCACGGGGCGCGTGACGGTCGAAATCGAATTTTCGAGTCATGGCCTCGGACGACAAATAGGTGATGTGTCCGAGCATGCGGGCCAGGGCGAGCCCGGTCTGCGGAAAATCTCCCGTGTCGTAGTACTGCCCCTGGTGAAAGTGCGGATCGCTTTGGATCGCGTTTCGGCCCACCACGTCGAACGCGATGGCCTGAGCCGTGAGCCGCGCTGAAGCCGCGATCACGATGGCGGTTTGGACGTACTCCGGATATCGAGTCGCCCAACAGAGCGTTTGGTGCCCTCCGAGCGAGCCGCCAATGACCGCTCGCAAACGCCGAATGCCGAGCTGGTCGACGAGCCGCTTCTGCACGTCGACCATGTCCTCGACCGTGACCAATGGAAAGTCGCGGCCGTATGGAATGCCGGTCGCCGGGTTGATGGTGGTCGGGCCGGTCGTTCCACGGCAACCGCCGAGCACGTTGGAGCAGATCACGAAGAGGTGATTGGTGTCGACGGCCTTTTTCGGGCCGACCAATGCCTCCCACCACCCAGGATCGTCGTCTTCGTCGTGAGGCGCCAGATGGGAGTCGCCCGTGATCGCGTGACAGACCAGTACCGCGTTGCTGCGGTCTTCGTTCAGCGTCCCATACGTTTCATAGGCGACTTCGATGCCCGGAAGCGTCTCCCCGAGGTGGAGCTTCATGGGCGTTGGAAAGACGGCCGTTTGCACGTGACGAAGCGGCTTCCCGCTTCGGACCGAATCGGTGCTTTGGAAGTCTGCGACCACGAGTGTCGATCAGCCTACCTCGTGGCGGCTTCGAGCGCTTGATCGATGTCGGCGATGATGTCCTTCACGTCCTCCAGGCCGACCGAGATGCGCACGTACTCCGGGACCACACCGGCTTGCTGTTGCTCCTCGGCGCTGAGCTGCTGATGCGTGGTCGAAGCGGGGTGAATCACCAGGGTCTTGGCGTCCCCGATGTTGGCCAGGTGAGAGCAGAGCTTCACCGAGTTGATGAACTTCTTGCCTGCTTCCATGCCGCCTTTGATACCGAAGCCGAGGATCGCGCCTTTGCCCTGTGGCAGGTAGTGGTTGGCGCGCTCGTGGTCGGGATGCGAAGCGAGCCCTGGATAGTTCACCCAGGCCACCGAATCGTGGTTCTCGAGATAGTCGGCCACGGCCTGGGCGTTTTCGCAATGCCGGGGCATGCGAAGGTGCAGCGTCTCCAGGCCTTGCAGGAAAAGGAAGGCGGCAAAGGGGCTCATCGCCGCTCCGGTGTCTCGAAGCCAATGCGTACGGATCTGCACGTTGTAGACGATGTTGCCCATCGGAGCGAGGGCGTCGGCGAGAACGGCGCCGTGGTAGTTCGGCGACGGCCCGCAGAACTCGGGCCACTTTTCACGGTTGTCCGTCCACTGGAACTTGCCGGAGTCGACGATAGCGCCCCCGATGTGGGTGCCGTGTCCGCCGATGAACTTGGTCGTGGAATAGACGGCGATGTCGATACCGTGCTCGAACGGGCGGAAGAGATAGGGCGTCATGACGGTATTGTCACAGATCACCGGCAACGGGCCGTGGGGCGCGTTGTGCGCCGCGTCGGCAATGGCCTTGAAGTCGGGGACGTCGTTTTTCGGATTGCCTAGGGACTCGATGTACACGAGGCGCGTGTTTTCATCGACCAGTCCCTCGATTTCTTCGGGCCTGCCGGGGTCGAAGAAACGAACCTCGATGCCGAGGTTCTGGAAGGTGTTGTTGAACAGCGTCCAGGTCCCTCCGTACAGGCTGGTCGCCGACACGAAATTTTGCCCCGAATGGCAAAGGGTCAAAATCGCGGCCGTGATGGCCGATTGACCCGACGCAAAGCCGAGCCCGGTCACACCGCCATCGAGCGCGGCAAGGCGCTTTTCGAGGACATCGACGGTCGGATTCATCAAACGCGAGTAGATGTTGCCGAACTCGGATAGGCTGAAAAGCGACGCCGCGTGGTCGGTATCGCGGAACACGTATGAGGTCGTCGCATAGATGGGGACGGCGCGTGCGTTGGTGGTGGGGTCGGGCTCCTGGCCCGCGTGAAGCGCCAGCGTTCCAAGTCCATAATGCTGCTCAGTCATTGCAATTACCTCGCTACGAAAAGGGGGGTGCTCCCCTCTTCATTTCTCCAGGGGGCGGGAGGATAACCCGAGATGGGGCAGGTTACGACCGCGTTTTGTTTCGACGCGCCCGACAACGATCACAGATGCCACATTCGGGGGGATCCGCTTCCCCAAAATACCGGCGGATGAAGCGGCTTCGGCATTCTTCGCTCTCAGCGTATTCCGCAATGGCGGCGAGACGCCGGGCGTCCTGCACTCGAAGGGTCTCCAGCCTCGCGGCGAGCTCTTTGGCGCCGGCGGCGATGCGCTGGACCGGAACGCGGCCACGATACTCGCCTCGTTTGACCATCTCCAGCAAACCGAGCTCCTCGAGCTGGGCCAGGACCGAACGCGCCACCGTCACCGGAACCCGAGCGGAAAGGCCCAGGTCTTTCGGCTTCACGGGCTTGTCC
This sequence comes from Myxococcales bacterium, assembly GCA_050118395.1. Lineage (GTDB taxonomy): Bacteria > Myxococcota_A > Polyangia > Polyangiales > Houyiibacteriaceae > SG8-38. The sequence continues at coordinate 4,617 of JASFKY010000050.1, forward strand.
TCGCGAACCCAAGCGACCAGCGCGTCGACGGCGCGGCGCACCTGGGACGCGCTGGCGCGCCCCTGCTTTTGGAGATGTTCCTGAATGCGGAGGTCTTCCGGATCGAACAACAAGATGCAATCGGACCGCTTCCCGTCGCGCCCCGCCCTACCCGCTTCCTGCACGTATTGTTCGAGCGAGCCCGGAACCTGGTAGTGCACGATGTAGCGAATGTCCGGTTTGTCGATACCCATCCCGAACGCGCTCGTCGCGACCATCACGATCCGTCGGTCGGCCTTCATGAACTTGCGCTGCGAGGAGGCTCGTTCAGAAGCCTTCATCTTGCCGTGATACCGCGCCGAAGGAATCTGCGCGCGCGCCAAGGCACTGGCCACCTGGTCCACGGCTTTGGTGGTCGAGCAATAGAGAATGCCCGGCCTGCGCAGGCGCTTGATGAGACGAGCCGCCGTCGTGATCTTCTGATCGCCATGGACGATGCGGACCGAGAGTCGAAGGTTGGGCCGGTACGGGGGCGCAACGACCTCGATGGGGCCCTTCATCTCCAGACGTTCGATGATGTCGTCGCGCACCCGAGGGGTTGCCGTCGCGGTGAGCGCGAGCATGATCGGAGCCCCGAGCTGTTGGCGGAGCGCGCCCAGGCGCAAGTACGAGGGCCGAAAATCGTGCCCCCACTCGGTGATGCAGTGAGCCTCGTCAATGCACAAGAGCGCGGGCGGCGACTCGGCAAACGTCGAAGCCAGAGACTCGAGCGATTCGGGAGTCGTGAGAATGACCAGCGAGCCGCCCTTTGCGGCCCGCGCCAAGACCTGGCGCCTGGTGGTGGCACGCAAAGTGCTGTCGATACGAACCACGGGCACGCCGCGCTGGCGCAGCTTTCGTTCTTGGTCGCGCATGAGCGAGATCAGCGGCGAAATCACGATGGTGGGTCGATCGAGCAAGAGCGCCGGCACCTGGTAGATCAACGATTTGCCGTACCCCGTCGGCAGGACTGCCAGCGTGTCACGGCCCTTCAGCACGGACTCGATGGCCTCGATTTGCTCGGGGTGAAGCTTGCGGATCCCGAAGCGCTCCTTGGCAATGCGCCAAGCCGCTTGCAGGGTCGGGCTCCGTTCGAGGGAGCGCCGCGGTCTGGACCTCCCCCGTCTCACCATGGTCGAACGATGGCATAGACGCGGCGGTCCGTCAGCCGTGTAATCCGCCTCACAAGCTTGCATGCAAACTCGCGAGCGCCTGCCTTGCGGATTTGCCAGAATCTCAGAGGAGGCGGTGACATCGATGGAAGCAGGGGGGCACGATTCGTTGACGGACCAGCTCATGGAGCTGCACTCCTTACAAGAGGCACGCGTTGCAGCCGAAGAGGAAGCGCGACTGAGAGCCGCGGAAGACGCGCGGCGCAGAGAGGAAGCCGCCGCTCGGAAGCGTCGCGAAGAAGAAGAGGCGCGCCTTCGGGCCGAGCAGGAGACGCGCATGGCCGAGGAGCACGCACGTCGCGAAGAAGAAGAGCGCCGGTTTCGCGCGGGGCGGGAGGCGGAGCTCCGCGTGCGCCTCGAAGAAGAAGCCAAAGCGCGCGCTGCCGAGCAGCAGCGACTGCTGGCCCACGACAAAGAAATCGCGGCCATCACGGCAGTGGAAAAGAACAAAATTCGCATGCATCGGATGGCGCTGGGCGGGGCTGCATTCATTTTGATCGCCGCGCTCGGCAGCTATGTCTTCGTCGTACAGCCGGCACTGGAGCGTCGCGCGCTCGAGACGGAGCTCGCGGTGCAGGCACAACGCCAGGCGGCCATGGACAAGGAACGGGCGGAGGCTGATCTAGTCACCGAAAAAGAGCGCACACAGCAAGCCGAGCTCGAAAAGCAGCGGCTCGAGGAGCGCCTCGAAAAGCGAGCGCAGGCCAAGCAGAAGGCGGCCCAGGCAGCGAGCAGCTCGCGGCCCAAGCAAGCTCGCCAGCCGAAGAAGCAGGGCTGCGCGCCCGACGATCCGCTCTGCGGCATCCCACTCGATTGAGTCCGCGCGAACGGCAAGCGGTTCGTTCAGCGAGCGTGTCGAACTGTGCCTCGTTCGAAGCGACGGCTAACAGGCGCTAGTCGCTGAAGTTCTGGGTCCAAAAGTCACCGTAGACCCCGATGCCGATCACGCTGACTTCCGGGCTCATGATGTTGGCGCAGTGGCCGGGGCTGCCCATCAGCTCGTCCATGGCTTCTTCGGCGCTTTGAGGACCCTTCAAAATGTTTTCGGCCCAAGGCCCAGCGACGTATCCCACCGCTTCCATGCGCTCGCGCGGATCGAGTCCGTCGGGGTTTCGGTGCTGGTAAAAGTCACGCTCGCTCATGTCCATCGAGTGCAAACGAGCTGCGCATTGCAACGCCGCGGTCATTTGCAGGGCATGCGTGGGAGCTCCGCAGCTCGCTCCATTCGCCCGATGCTCGTTGATCAAGCGCAGCATGTCTTGCTCCATGGCCGCCCAGGTGGGATCCCAGCCTTGTGCCGCGTCGCACTCTTCGGGCAGCGGCATCACCTCTCCGGTGCTGGCCGCGCGCGCGCCTCCCAAACCGGTCCCTGCGTCACCGCACCCGACCAGCAAACCCATCAGCGCCAAGCAAAGCCCCCACTTCATGGTAACCCCCCACACAAGATAGGCAGTGGAGGCGATGCGCGGCAAACCTGGGTGCGGCGCGCCCTTGGTTTTGCCAATGGACGCTGCGGAGACGTTCAGCTGGTGGCGATTACTTCACCGTGACGACGAAGTCACCCGGATTGCCGAGGGGCGGGCCGGTCAACACGCGGTCCCATTCGGTCTGTCCAAGCACGTGCCGGCGTCCGAATGCAAAGACGTACGCCGCGAGCACCGGCACCGATTCGGTGGTGTCGATGAACTCGGGGCCGCATCCATCTTGAACGGCATCGGGCCGGAACAAGTCGAGGAGCTCCGGCGTGAGGTCCTGGCAGATCGTGATGAAGCTGTAGTGCGCGCCGAGCGGCATTTCGACCCAGAGATCCTCGGGGTAGTCGAGGCCGGCCCAAGCAGGTTGGGCCTCTTCTTCGAACGGCGTGGTCTGGTCGAGCCGCCCGGTCATGAGCATCGTCGGAACCTCGAGTGCAGCAAGCTCGCTTTGCGGAATGGCAACCAGCGCAGGAGCCTGGGGCGCAATGGCGACGATGCGCGGGTCGCCAAAGCCCGCACGGAATGCCGCCTCGACCTCGGGATCGGCCAGGACGTCGCAGTCGGCGCCGTCACAGTCGGCGGCCAGCACGTCGAAGTCGGCGTCGGCTCCGCCCCCGGCAAAGGCGGTGTACCCCCCAAAGCTGTGCCCGAAGAGTAGCGTCGCGGACGTGTCGGCCTTGCCTGCGAGCTCATCCCCGCTCAGACCCGATTCGAACGCGTCGATGATCGCCGTGATGTCGTTCGGACGATCGAGCGCCACACGCGCAAACGGGTCGTTGCGCTCCGCCAAGAAGTCGAACGCGGTGTTGCCCGTGTGGTTGGGCGCGACCAGGATCCATCCGTACGAAGCCATCAGCTCGCCGTAGGGATACGCAAGCAATCCTTCGCCACCGTTGCCGTGGGAGTAAATCACGAACGGTAAGTTGCCGTCGTCTGTGATGGGCGGTGCATCCAACGCGTAAACGGCCGGCAGATCGACGATGCCCCCCACTTGATACCGCGCGGGGGATGCGCCCGAGTCGGGCTGCGCCGGATACCAAACGCGCAGCACGAGCTCGCGCGGCTCCGTCGACGCCACGGCGTCGTAGCTGATCGTCACTTCGCGATAGCCGACGTCGTAGGGCCCCTGCTCGAAGAGCTCGTCGACGTTGGCAGTGGTGCCCGAATCGCTGCCGCAGCCAACGATCGAAAAAACGAAGATTGCAACCGCGCCAGCGGCCACGCCCCATGAAGAAAGCTTTCGCATGCGGGCCGGATCATAACCGGATTGTCCCACTCGGGCGACAACGAACCCGACCGAGCTCAATCGCCCAAAAAGCGGCGGACTTCGTCCAAGAACTTCGGCCAGGCCGGCTCGTCCTCGGTGAGCAGGTGGTTGTCGCTTTCGAGCGTCACGAAGCGGGCATTGGGGATGCCCGCAGCCAGCGCCAGGCCGCGGTCGTATTCGACGGCCGCGTCGCCACGGGAGTGCATCACCAGCGTGGGAGCGGTGATCCGCGGGAGCAACGGACGCACGTCGATGTCTCCGGCTGCGACGCGAAGCCGAAGCGCGTTGTCCGGAGACGCGGTCATGCGTTGCAGGTCATTCATCCACTTCATGTGTTCGGGCGTGGCGTTGGGGATGAACGTGCTGGTGAAGAGCTGACGAAAGGCGGGATTGTCGGAGCCCCAGCTGGCGCGCATCAATGTGCGCATGGCGAGCTCGTTTTCACGGCGGCGCTCGCTCGCTTCCACCATGCGCCCCGTGGCGAAGCCGCCGACCAGCACCAAATGGCTGACGCGCTCGGGATGAAGCGCCGCGTAGGCGGCCGACACCGATGCGCCCTTGCTGATACCCAGCAACGCAAAACGATCGAGCTTGGCCGCATCGACCACGTGCTCCAGGTCTTTGAGAAACGCCTCGAAGGAAATGTCCGCGACGTCCCAATCGGAGAGCCCATTGCCTCGATCGTCGTAGCGCACCAGCAAGTGGTCACGGCTGAGCTCGGTGAACACATGACGCCAAACCGGGCTTTCCCAGTCGAACTCGAGATGAGTGAGCCAATTGGCAGCCTTGACGATGGGCGGTCCCTTTCCGACCGTGGCATAGGCGATGCGCGTGCCATCGAACGAGTTGCAAAACCGGATCTCCTGACGGAGATCCTGAGCGCGGGCCGATTGCAGGCGCGGTTTCGGGTTGCTGAGCATGACGCGCTTGGCTTCGACCAGCGCCCGATCGTCGACGCCTCGTTCCGCAAGCGCCCGGCGGCCGACCTCGATCTGCTGTTCGGCTTCGCGGCGCCTTCCGGTTCGCTCGAGTAGGTCCAACAGATCGAGCCAGCGCTGAACCTCGGCGGGTTCGAGAAGCGTCAAATCACGGGCAAAAGGAAGCGCGCGCTCCGGGTCATCGGCGAAACGCTGGACGGCTTCGTCGAGGACGCGGATCCGAAGCTGACGGCAATCGCCGCGCGCTGCCGTGAGCCAACCTTGGAATTGTCCGAAGTCCGAAAGCTCGAGCCCCTCCAAGAGCTCGCCGTGAAACAGCTCGCCAAGCGTATGTACCGCATCGCGATCGAGGGTTGCCAGACCTGCCTTGGCCGCTCTGACCCGGTGTAGATCCACGACGGCGTCGCTGAGGTCGAGGCGCACGGTTTCCCGATCCGCGATCACCCGGGCCCGGCCGGGCTCGTCGATCAAGCCACGAAGCTTGCTCAAGCACCAGCGCAGACCACCTCGAGGATCATCGGCCACGTCCCAAAACAAATCGGTGAGTTGCTGTCGCGTGTGCTCGCGTCCGGTCGAGGCCAAGTAACCAAGGAGCGCACGCGCCTTTTTCGAGGGGGGCAAATCCAACGCCTCGCCATCGCGTTCCACCCGCAGGGGTCCCAGGAGTCGCACTGTCAATTGGGACTCGGTCAATGCACCACCGTCTCAAGAAGGGGTCGCCGAGTCTCTCACGGAACGGGAGGCCAGGCCAGCATTGCCCCACGATTCTTTTCTTTTTGCGGTCTCCTGTTTTTCCACGGCTTCTCACACGCTGCCTCACACGCCGGCTCCGTAGGTTCTTTTCAGTGGCGCAAGTCAGAAAGGAAGGAAGCCATGAAGACAGACATGAAAGACATTCACTTTGCGAGCTACGCGGACCGCGTGGCGTCACACATCAACGAACCCCCGCCGGCTTTCCGGCTAACGCGGTGGGAGGCATTCTTGGGAACGCTCATCACGTTTTTCGACGCCCGAAAAATGGCCACCGGCACCGTCGCGGGGGCAGTTGCATTGGCCCTTTGCCTCGGAACCGTGGGTTGTGCTGGGCTCGGAACACAGCCCGCATCCACCCTGACGACACGGATCGGCACCGAGCCCGGTCTCGACAGCCTTTGGATGGGCGTACAGCGTTCCCCGGCCAAGGGAATCGAGATAGCTCCTTACGCGGGTGCCGGTCTGACCCTTTGGGCCGAACGGCCGGCGGTAGCGCAGAGGAACCGCGTCTTGCTCGAACGGCAGGGCGGCGCCGTCGAGGAAACCTGGGAGAACACCGACCCCTGTGTCTCCGTGTCCGCGGGGTCGCTCTTCGGCGATTCGCATGACGGAGGTCAATCGGAATGGCCAGTGCGTCGCGCTCATCGGGCCGCGCGGTCTCGTCAAGAGGCCGAGGCATCGAAAGGAACGGATCTGTGAGGAGCTTGCAGGGAGCACATGTGCTCGTGTGTGTACGTGCATTCGCGGCACGAGCGGTGGTGTCCCCATGTGGGGTAACACGTGCGGGCTTTGCAACGAATGCGGTCGGGGGTAGCGTGACGTATCAACTGCAGAAAGGAGTTTTGTAATGGAAGCGAGAGTCATCACCATGGACGGAGGGGAGAGGACGATCGCTGAAGACCAGCTCGTTGCGCTTCAGAGCACACTGCGCGGCGAGCTGTTGTTCCCCGAATCCGACGGATACGAGAAGGCGCGCACGCTTTGGAATGCGATGATCGACCGCAAGCCTGCTCTCGTCGCGCACTGTATGAGCGCGGCGGACGTGATGCGTGCAGTCCACTTTGCCTCGGAAAACCAGTTATTGACGGCCGTTCGCGGCGCCGGTCACAACATCGCCGGCAAGGGGACTTGCGACGGCGGATTCTTGATCGACTGTTCCGCAATGCGGTCGGTCCACGTAGACCCCAAAAACAAAACCGCGCGCGTCGAACCGGGCGCCACCTTGGGCGACTTGGACGATGCAACCCAAGTCTTCGGGCTTGCCACGCCCGTAGGCATCAACTCGACCACGGGGATCGCCGGACTGACCCTGGGTGGAGGCTTTGGTTGGCTCAGCCGGAAGTATGGGCTGACCATCGACAACCTGCGCTCGGCCGACGTAGTCACCGCCAAGGGCGAGCTCTTGATCGCCAACGAAGATGAAAACGCGGACCTGTTTTGGGGCATCCGCGGAGGCGGGGGCAACTTCGGCGTGGTGACCTCGTTCGAATTCGATTTGCACGAGGTGGGGCCCGAGGTGCTTTCCGGCTTGATCGTGCATCCTTACTCGGATGCAGCCGAGGTGGTGCGCGCGTACCGCAATTTCGCCGCAGACATGCCAGAAGACCTCAGCGTTTGGCTCGTGATGCGAAAGGCTCCGCCGTTGCCGTTCTTGCCGGAGGACGTCCACGGCACCGAGGTGGTCATCCTCGCTGCCTTCTATGCCGGTGACATGAAGGAAGGCGAACGATTGCTGCAACCGCTTCGCAAGTTTGGAAACCCCATCGCGGACGTGATCGGACCGCATCCGTTCACCGGCTGGGAGCAGGCCTTCGACCCGCTGCTCACGCCGGGCGCGCGAAACTACTGGAAGTCGCACAACTTCACCGAGCTCTCCGAGGGTCTGATCGACACGGCCATCGACTATCTCGGCCGGCTTCCGTCCGATCAAACCGAGATCTTTTTCGGGCGGCTCGGCGGCGCGGTCAACGAAGTGGCAGCCGACGCCACGGCGTACCCGCACCGCGATGCCGAGTACGTGATGAACGTGCACGCGCGTTGGGAAGACACCGGGGACGACAGCTCGTGCATCAAGTGGTCTCGCGACTACTTCGAGGCGACGAAGCCGTACGCCACGGGTGGTGTCTACGTCAACTTCGTCCCGGAGGGCGAAGCGCCCATCGAGGCAGCCTACGGCCCCAACTACGATCGACTGCTTGCGCTCAAACGCAAGTACGACCCAAACAACCTGTTTCGGTTGAATCAGAACATCGCACCCTGAATCGGGTAGAGCCGTGCGGATTCGTCCCGGTCGCCCCTGGGACGTCTCCCACGGCGAGCCCGCCCGGTGCGAATGGTTGGGGGCGTGTCAAAATGAGGCCATGGCCAAAGTCTACGATTCCATCCATGGCAAGCTTCGGGACTTCATGGAACGGCAGAAGGTCTTCTTCGTCGCGACGGCGCCCTCGGACGCGGAGGGTCACATCAATCTCTCACCGAAGGGGCTTCCCGGCACGTTCTGCATCCTCGACGATCAAACACTCGCCTACCTCGACCTCACCGGCAGCGGTGTGGAGACGATTGCCCACCTTCGGGAAAACGGACGCATTTGCGTGATGTTCTGCGCCTTCGAAGGGCCGCCCCGCATCGTCAGGGTGCACGGCGCCGGAGAGGTCATCGAGCCTCACGACGAACAGTTTCGCGCACTAGCCGAGAAGTTCGAGCCGTATCGCGGCGTGCGTTCGATCATCCGCATCCGCGCCCATCGCATCAGTGATTCCTGCGGATACGGGGTGCCCCTTTACGAGCACAAGGGCGAGCGGGAGCAGCTTCAAAAGTGGGCCGAGCACAAAGGCCCCGAGGGCATCGCCGAATACCAGCGCGACAACAACGCCCAAAGCATCGATGGGATCCCGAGTCAGCTCGGGAAGCGATAGAGAACCTCAGCACCCGGAGCGCAGTCGCGTACCTGGGCGATCGACGTTGACCTTCGTCAGGCCGTGGGTATGGTTCGCCGATGCATCGATTTTGGATGGGTTGCGCTTTGTTGGGAGCGTTAGGGTGCTCGAGCGGTGGCGGAGATGGCACCGGTGGCAGCGGCGGGGCCGGAGGCTCGTCCGGCGACCTGGCGTTTGCTGCCGAAGGGCCGGTGAGCGGAGAGCAAGGCAAGGGCTCGTTCACCTTCGGGGCCGCCACCGCGGCTGCGCAGATCGAGGAGTCGGTCCCCGAGATCGACTGGTACGTCTGGACGGCTCCGCCGCCCGATGGGCTCGGCATGGGTGATGCCTTCGTCGATGACGCGGTGCGTGGGTACGAGCTCGGCGTGGACGACGTGACGCTGGCTTCCGACACGAACCTCGATGCCTATCGCTTCAGCGTGAATTGGGCCCGCATCGAGCCTTCGCGAAACGACATCGATCAAGCCGCGCTCGACCATTACGGCGAGGTCCTCGATGCGCTCATCGCCGCGGGCATCAAGCCGATGATCACCGTGCATCACTTCTCGAGCCCGGTTTGGGTGGATGACCCGCGCCGCGATCCCGTCACGCCGTGCACGCCTTCGGACAGCGACCTCTGCGGATGGAACGACGAGGCCGGCGCTCCCCTGATCATCGAAGAGATCGCGCAACTCGGAGCGCTGCTGGCGCAAGAGTACGGCGATCGCGTCGACGAGTGGGTCACCGTGAACGAGCCCATCAATTACTTCTTTTCGGCCTATGGAACCGGAAGCTTTCCTCCGGGACGGGGCGGCGTTTTCGATCTATTGGACCCCACGGCGTTTCAGGCCTTGCTCGACACCGTGGAGCGCTACGCACAAGCGCACGCCGCGCTCTATGATGCGATCAAGGCCAACGACACCGTCGATGCAGACGGAGACGGCGTCGCCGCGCAGGTCGGCTATACCCTGAGCGTCGTCGATTGGGTGCCCGGTCGCAATGGCGCCCCTAGTGACAATCCCGCTGACATCGCCGCGGCCCGCAACCTACGGTACGTCTACCACCAGGTCTTTACCGATGCGTTCGTCAAGGGACAGTGGGACGGCAATCTCGATAGGCAGATCGACCCGAGCGAAGAGCGCCCCGACTGGCAAGGCAAGATCGATTTTCTTGGCGTCCAGTATTACTTCCGGGCCGGTGTCATCGATTCGGAGGCGTTCAACATCCCGCTCGTCAACGGCTTTCCATGCTTTGCCGGGCTCCCCGTCACCGAAGCCTGCATCGCGGTCCAAGACCCGACCAAGTGCATCCCGGAGATGCAATACGAATACTTCGAAGAAGGCCTGAGCACTATCCTCAAGGAGTTCGGACAGCTCTGGCCCGACCTGCCGCTCACGGTTACGGAATCGGGCATTGCCACCGAAGTAGGCCGCCGTCGTTCGGAGCACATCGTGCGCTCGCTCGAGCAGATCGCGGACGCGATGAACGCAGGCGTCGACGTCCGCGGCTACTACCATTGGAGCTTGATGGACAACTTCGAATGGGATCTCGGCTTCGGTCCCAAGTTCGGTTTGTACACCGTCGACCGCGACAGCGCCGACTACACGCGCTCCGCAACCGAGGGCGCCACCACGCTTGCCGAGATTGCCGGCAACCGCCGGCTCACCCTTTCCATGCGACAAGAGCTAGGCGGAACCGGCCCCATGACCCCAGAATCCCCCGACGCTCCCACCGTCAACGAATTCTGCCAACAATAGGGCACACGCGACCTCTCCCAAAACCGAACCCTTGCACGGGCCTACGACCCATACGGCGCAAGTCCCTTCGTCGATCCTCATTGGCCGCAGCTCGAAGAGCGGGCCTCGCTCATGATCGCGTCTTGTTCGGCCGCCGTGATGATGGACGCGCTCACCATCTCGTCGCTGGTTTCGCGCATGCACTTCAGGTACGCGCCGTGGTTCTTCCACGGATTGTCGCAGGGACAGGTCTGGTCGACGCTGCAACCATCGGGCAGCACCGGCTCTCCCGACGGTGTGCCGAGGCATGCATCCACCTCGTCGCTGACGCCGTCGCCGTCGGTGTCTGTAGCCGCATCGCACACGTCACCGATTCCATCCCCATCACTGTCGGCCTGATCCGGGTTGGCGTCGTAGAGGCAGTTGTCGACATCATCGATCACCCCATCACCATCGGTGTCGGGCTCGCAGGCGTCACCCACTCCATCGCCGTCGGTGTCGTTTTGCCCAGGGTTTGCAACGAGGTCGCAGTTGTCGTTGATTTCGCAGATGCCGTCGCCGTCATTGTCATTGGCGGCATCGTATGGGCAGACGTCGCAAGCGTCCGGGGCACCGTCGCCGTCCGAATCGAGGTTGTCATCGCCTAGCGGGCAAACGTCCACGTCTCCACAAATGCCATCGCCGTCCGAGTCGTTGTCCGGATCGTTCGGGCACGCATCGACGTCCCCGCAAATGAAGTCCCCATCCGCGTCGTTATCGAAGTCGAGTGGGCATGCGTCACAGGCATCGGGAACCGAATCGCCGTCGGTGTCGAGGGTATCGTCGCCACCGGCGCATACGTCGTCGTTCCCGCAAATGCCGTCGGCGTCGGCATCGTTGAGCGGGTCGAGCGGACAGATGTCACAGAAGTCGGGTGTTCCGTCTCCATCTGCGTCCGATGCATCGTCACCCCCCGCGCAAAGGTCGCATCCATCCGGTACGCCATCGAGATCGGCGTCGAGGGCATCGTCGCTGCCCGGGCAAAGATCGACGTCCCCGCAAACGCCATCGCCGTCCGAGTCATTGAGCGGATCTGCGGGGCACGGATCGCATGCGTCACCTAGCATGTCTCCATCACCATTCGCTTGGCCGACGTTTGCGACGGTGGGGCAGTTGTCTTCGTTGCCGCACAGGCCGTCGTCGTCGATGTCGTTCAACTCGTCGATCGGGCAGATATCACAAACGTTTCCATATCCGTCGACATCCACGTCGTCTTGATTGGGGTTCGAGACGTCCGGGCAATTGTCCACGGAGTCGACCCAACCGTCTCCATCTCGGTCGGTTTCGAATACGTACACGGACCCGACGTTGAATCCGAGCGTGACATCATCGTCGCTTCGGGCGCCGACAACCCCCACAAAGCCCGATACCGCCACGGCTTCCCCGAAGAAATCACTTGCCATGGCATCGCTCGCCAAAAGCTTGTCGAACGGAGACCAAAAGCTGCCGTTCAACAGGTACACGTAGGCTGCTCCGGAAGCATAGCCATTGGCGGCGTGATACGGCGCGCCGAGCACGGCGACGCCGCCC
>JASFKY010000051.1:0-16430 GCA_050118395.1 Myxococcales bacterium
GTTGAGCGCTGCGGCGCTGTGAACCACGGATTCGGCATTCGAGACGAGCCAGTCGTAGTCCGGGGCGGAGATGCCCAAACTGGGCTCGGTGAGATCGCCACTGATGATGGCCACGCGGTCCAGGTATCGCTGAAACTCGTCTCCCCCCATGTGCAGTTGCAAAGCCCTCCAAAGCCGCTCCACTCCCGCGTCGTAGTCCGGCGCGCGCACCAGCAAAGCGAGCTCGTAGTCGGTGTGGCGGAGCAGCCACTCGGTGACGTAGGAGCCGATGTAACCAGTCGATCCTGTGATGAAAATCGCCATCGCGCCTATCGTTGTGGCCCGCGCTTGGAAGTCAAGAGCCGCACCAGGGTTTCGGTCGCGTCGACATGAATCCAGTGACCGGCTTGCTCGATGAGGTGCAACGAGACTCGGCCATCACGAGCTGCAAGTGTTTCGAAGCGGCGGCGGTCGTCGGGTGAGACGGCTTCGGAGCGGCCACCCACGACTACGTCGAGTGTGCAGCCCGGCGGCAAGTCTTGCACTACATCCCAACAATCGGCTCGAGCATAGTCTTCGACTAGCTGACGAATCACGTCGAGGTCGGGTCCGAAGACGCGCTTTTCGTCTCCGGTTCGCTTCAAGCTCATCGCCAGCCACTGCGCGATGGATTCGGGCTGTCCTGCGCCAACCACGGCTTGCACGAACGCATCACGCGAGTCCCACGTTCGCGGGAGCGCAGCGAGCAGTCGAATGACGCTTCGAGTGCCCGTGACATCGCGCTCGGTGGTGATGGGCGAAGGAGAGGAATCGACGATCCAGGCCTCGGTCGGCCGATCGAAGCGATTGCGAAGCCATTCGAGGACCACTTTGCCCCCAAAGCTGTGCCCGAGCGCCCCGTGGATGGGCAGGCCCAGGGATTGTTCGAGGTCTTGCACGGCCTCCGCGACGGCACGCAGCGTGAAGGGAGGCGTCATTGCGGCCGAATCTCCATGCTCGGGAAGATCGACCAAGATGGCCCCCCATGGCGGGCGCTCTTTCACGAATCGTCGCGCGATCCCGCGCCAATTGGCGCGAGTGCCCAAAATTCCGTGTAAAAACAACATGTAGGCCGACGGCTCCGCCGATGGCTCGCTGAGAACGCTATGGGCCAGCACCTTTTGGGTCTACCACGGAAGCGCAGACGGGTCCGTTAGGGCGCCGGAGCTGGCGCGGGTACGGAGGGAACCAGACGACGCAGCGCCTTTTCCAGTCGAAAAATCGCGCTGTCGGTCATGGGTCGCCGGCGGGATCGAATCGCGTCCCCCTCGAGGGTATCCAGGTAGCCTCGGATTTTGCGACGTGCCTCGTGCACGCGCCACGCGATGGTTCCTTCCGTCGTTTCGAGAACGATGGCGGCTTCTTTGTAGCTCAACCCTTGCAGCGCAGTCAGTACGACCGTCGTCTGCAGCAGAGGCGAAAGGCAGTCGAAGGCCTCCAGAAGCGCACGGTAGCGGTCGCGAAGCTCGATGGCGCGCTCCGGGTCGCCCTGGGCGTCCACCTCCAGCGCGGCGACCAATCGTGGATCATCCAATGGCACGGTGCGCCTGCGACGACGATCGCGCTTGGCATTGAGCGCTCGGTGCAGGGTGATTCGGTAGATCCAGGTGAAGAACTCGCTGCGTCCTTCGAACTCCGGCAACTTGGCGTAGGCTTTGAGGAACGCATCCTGGGTGATGTCGTCCGCGTCGCTCGCCTGGCCGGTCAGGTGCAATGCAAGCGCATAGACACGAGGACGGTACTGTCGAACGAGCTCGTTGAAGGCTTCCGCATCGCCAGCCTTGGCGCGCGAGACCAAGGCCGCCGCTTCCTGCCCCCGCCTCTGCGCTTCGGATCCGTTGAATTGCACCTCGGATGACCCCCCGTCCGTTCAGGACCCCTAAAGGTTACTCACTTTGGGGACCCACCCCCAAATCCGTGGGTTGAAAGGCCCATACCAAGCTGTTACATGCAAGCGGCCTGGCCCCGGAAGCCCTTGGAAATGGTGGGGAAATTCTATTCCGCGGCGCAGCCGACACCTATGATCTTCGATTGGTTTTACGGCCTCTTCTCAAATGACCTCGCCATCGATCTCGGCACCGCCACGACCCTGATTTACGTGAAGGGGCGCGGGATCGTTTCCTGTGAGCCGTCCGTCGTGGCGGTCCAGGCCGATCCGCGCGGAGGAAAGCGCGTGCTCGCCGTAGGCAAGGAAGCCAAAGAGATGCTCGGGCGCACGCCGGGATCCATCCGAGCGGTGCGTCCTTTGCGCGACGGTGTGATTGCGGACTTCGACATCACCGAGGCGATGCTTCGTTACTTCATCGCACGCGCCCATCACGATCGCCGCACGTTGGTCAAGCCTCGGATCATCATTTGCGTCCCCTTCGGGATCACCGAGGTCGAGAAGCGGGCCGTCAAAGAAAGCGCCGAAGGCGCCGGCGCTCGAGAGGTGTTCTTGATCGAAGAGCCCATGGCTGCCGCGATTGGAGCGGGACTGCCGATTACCGAGCCCAGCGGCAACATGGTGGTGGACATTGGAGGAGGCACGACGGAGGTTGCCGTGATCTCTCTAGCTGGCATCGTCTATTCTCAATCGGTCCGGGTCGGGGGCGACAAAATGGACGAAGCGATCATTGCCTACCTCAAGCGCAAGTATAACCTGCTGATCGGCGAGCAAACCGCGGAGCGAGTCAAGTGCACCATCGGCAACGCCTACACCGATGGAGAGGCCGCGACCATGGAGGTCAAAGGACGCGACATGGTGGCGGGCGTTCCGAAGACGGTGGTCGTCAACGCAGACGAGATCCGGGACGCACTGACCGAGCCGATCAACGCGATCACCGAAGCGGTGATGATGGCGCTCGAACGCACCCCACCGGAGCTCTCCGCGGACATCGTGGACAAGGGCATCGTGTTGACCGGTGGAGGTGCGTTGCTGAAGAACTTGGACGTGCTTTTACGCGAGGAAACGGGGCTTCCCGTGATGGTGTCGGACGACCCCGTATCGGCGGTCGTGCTCGGGTCCGGCAAAGCGCTCGATCACCTGGATTTGCTCCGTGAGGTGACGATCGCGTAGTGCGAGGACCACGAACGCGGCGATGAACTACTTCCAAACCATACGAGATGCCGCCATCTTGCTGGCCTTGGTGATCATCCCCGCCGCTTTCCTTCGCGCCAACCTGAGAGACCCGTCGGAGCTTTCGTGGCTCGATCGCGGTCTGCTGCAAGTGAGCGGTCCCGTGCAATACGTCGGTCAGTGGGCTGCGGACGGCGCGACCAGCTTGATCGAGGAGTACGTGTATCTCGTCGACGTCGAGCGCAACAACGACCACCTGCGTGCTGAAAACGATCGGTTGCGGCGCGAGATGCGCGTTCTGCGCGCCGATGCACAGCGGACGTACGAGCTCGAGTCATTGCTCGGGCTACGCGAAAGGTTGGAAACCGAAACGCTGAGCGCTCGCGTCATCGCCAAAGACATCTCTCCATCTTTCCGAGTCGTGCGCCTGGCGGTCGATCAGGGTGAGCGTTCCGGACTGCGGGCCGGGATGCCGGTCATCAGCAACGACGGGCTCGTGGGTCAGATTCGCCGAGTGTCCGGTCGCTTCGCCGACGTGCTCCTGACGGTCGATCCCGAGAGTCACGTCGACGTGGTCGTCGGCGAACGACGAGCACGCGGTCGATTGGAGGGAATCGGAGAGAGAGAGCGTTATCGATGCCTCATCCAGTTCGACCGTCCTGACGATCAGGTGGCCGTGGGCGACGAGGTATTCACCTCGGGGCTCGGCAAGAAATTTCCCGCGTCGATTTTGGTCGGGTACGTGAGCAGGATCGGCGATCAGGAATTTGGCCTTCATCAAGAAGGCGAAGTCACGCCATCGGTCGATTTCACTCGACTCGAGGAAGTGCTGATTCTGACTTCCGGTCCCAAGGACGCGGAATCACGCTGAGGACCGGACAATTGCGGGGAGCCAGAGGCAGTATCATCATCATCCTGTTCGTGTTCATCGGGCTGCTCACGCAGTCGGTCTTTTCACGCCTGCTCGCGCCGTATCCATTTGCTCCATACCTGGGCCTTCCGTTCGTATTTGCGCTGGGCACTGCTCGTGGGGTCGGCCTGCTGCGAGGGGCAACGACGGCGTTCGCCATTGGTTATTTGTATGACCTGTTCACTGGCAACCCCCTCGGCCTTCACACTCTGGTATTCGTCGTGGGCCTGTTGGCTTCGAGGCTCGTTGGGCAGCTGGTGTCGTCCCGTGGCTTGCCGTTCGAGCTCATCATCACTTTCTTCCTGACGCTTCCGCTAGGTGGTCTCCTCGAAGCGATCCGCGCCTTTACCCCGGGCGGAATGGCTTGGGACGGCATCACGCTCACCGTGACGCTGTTCGGGTCCGCTCTCACCACCTCGCTCATAGCGCCACCACTGTTTGCGTTGTTTCGAATGACCGACCCTCAGGCCGAGGCCGCCTCCGCATGATCACGTTTTCACAGCGCCGGGAAGTGGGGGAATTTCGGAAACGCTATCGTTGGATGGCGCTTTTCGTGATCCTGGTGTTCGGGGGGATCATCGCCCGCATTGCGCAGGTTCAGCTTTTCCAAAGCGACCGTTGGTCGGGCATCGCCCAGGACAACATCACCAAGACTTTGCAGCTTCATGCGACGCGCGGGATCATACGAGACGTCGAAGGTCGTGTCGTGGCGTCGAATCGTCCCTCTTATGACGTATACGCCACCCCGAGGCTTCTGCACGCCGATGATCTCGATCGCATCGCCTCGCTGATGAGCTTGGACGAGGAGCAGAGCGATGGGTTGAGGCGACGTATTTCCGAGCTACCTCCAAGTCGGCGCACCCACCAAATCGAGCTTTTTCGCGACATCGAGCGCGATCAACTCGCCGCTTTGGAGACGCACTTGGCCGAGTTGCCCGGGTTGGACATCGTCACCGTGCCGCTTCGCGACTATCCGTATGCAACGCTCGGCGCCCATTTGATCGGCTATCTGAACGAGGTCAACGAACAAGACATCGAGCGCGCATCCGATTCCCACGCCTACCGTCCCGGAGATCGCATTGGTCGCAATGGCCTCGAGAAGCGCTACGAGTCTCTCTTGCGGGGTTCGCGGGGGTTTCGCCGAGTGGTCGTGGATGCCCGTGGCCACGCGCTCGAAGGGGCCAGACCCGACTCGCTCGATGTGCAGATGCTCCAAAAGCCCGTGCCCGGGCACGACCTCCAGCTGACACTCGACATGCGACTCATGGAGGCTTTCGACCGCGCTTTCCGACCCTATCCGTCGGGTGCCGCCGTCGTCGTGGACATCCACACGGGAGCGGTCCGGGCTCTCTACTCGAAGCCCGTGTACGACCCGAACGAGATGAGCAGTGGCCTGAGCACCGCCCGCTATGCAGAGCTGACCAACGACCCCTTTCGGCCGTTGATCGACAAGACGATCTACGAAACCTATTTTCCTGGCTCGACGTTCAAAGTGGTCACTGCCCTCGCGGCGCTCGAGGACGACGTGGTGGACCCCATGCAGCGAGTGGAATGCGTGGGATTTCTAAAGATCGGAAGGCAAAAATTTCGGTGCAACAAGCGACACGGATGGGTCGACCTCTATGAGGCGATCGTTCAATCTTGCAACGTGTACTTCTGGGAGCTCGCCGAGGAGGTAGGCATCGAGCGGATCAATCGCGTGGCAAGGGCCCTCGGCTTCGGGGAGCGCACGGGTATCGGCGTCAACAGCGAAGCCAAGGGCTTTTTGGCGACTCGAAAATGGTATGAAGAGCATTACGGTGCATTCCGCATCGGATACACGCTCAACACGGCCATCGGCCAGGGAAACACCCGGGTCACGGTGCTCCAGCTCGCCATGGCCTATGCTGCGATTGCCAATGGGGGAACCCTCTACGTCCCTCAGGTATTACAGAACGTCAAAGCGCCGGATGGCTCGCTTTCCGAAACCTTTCAACCACGAGTCAAACGAGACGTGAGGATTGCCTCCGAGCATCTGGCTTTCATCCGAAGGGCCCTGGTCGACGTGGTTCAAAAGGAAGGGGGTACGGCTTACCGGGCCCGTAATGAAGACGGGATTCGGATCGGAGGAAAGACTGGTACGGCACAGGTCGTGAGCCGCAGGGGACGCAACGATCAATCGAGCAATGCCTGGTATTTGGACCGCTCGCATGGCTGGTTCGCAGGCTTTGCGCCAGCCGAAGATCCACAGGTCGCCTTTGCCGTGTTGGTGGAGCACGGTGGCTCAGGCGGGGCCAGTGCAGCTCCGATCGCGACTTCCGTGATGCAGCAATATTTGGGCGAGCCCATCGCCGAGGAAACCCAATGAGTCATGGCGATCGGTAGGACCCTACGCGACGAGTTCGACTGGCCTTTGTTCATCTGCGTGGCGACGATCGCGTTGTTTGGGGTGCTCAACCTGTACAGCGCGACCGATGCCGGCACCGCCTCCGATGCCTACGTGCAGCAGCTCTATTGGTTGCTCCTCGGGTTCGCCGTGGCGGGTTTGACGGTCGCCGTGGATTACCGTCACTTCGAGCGCTACGGCTGGCTGATCTATGGGGCCTGCATTCTGGCGCTGGTCCTGGTATTCGTGCTGGGCAAGAGCGTCCGAGGGTCCACGCGCTGGATTTCACTCGGGGCGTTTTCGCTTCAGCCTAGCGAGCTCATGAAGATCGGCCTGATCATCGCGCTCGCCAAGTACCTGCACCACGACACCAAGGTGGGCGGCCGCACGCTCGTGGACCTCATCATCCCAGGGTTGATCCTGGCGTTGCCGATGGCGCTCGTGTTGCTGCAGCCGGACCTCGGCACCGCGATGATGCTGGCCTTCATCTTCGCGAGCATCATGCTCTTGACCCAATTGAAACGGCGTTCGGTGGTCACCTTGTTGGCGACCTTCGTCGTCGCGGCTCCGGTCACCTGGATTTACCTCCTCAAGGGGTATCAAAAGGAGCGCATTTTGGCGTTCTGGGACCGCCTCGGAGGCAAGCAGACCGATCTGCTGGATTCCGGGTGGCATGCCCATCAATCGCTCGTGGCCATCGGCAGCGGGGGGTGGAGCGGCAAGGGCTTCACTCAAGGCACCCAGACTCGGTTTCGTTTTCTGCCCGACCAGCACACCGACTTCCCCTTTCCCGTCTGGGCCGAAGAGCACGGCTTCATCGGCGCACTTCTGCTGATCAGCCTCTATTTGTTCCTGGTGCTCTGGTCGCTGCGGATTGCATCTCAGGCCAAAGACCGCTTCGGGGCAGTTGTCGCGGTCGGAGTTGGTGCCATGATCTTTTGGCAGACCGTGATCAACCTCGGAATGGTCTCGGGGCTGCTGCCGGTGGTTGGAATGACACTCCCTCTCTTCTCGTACGGTGGATCGAGCCTGCTTTCGACGATGATTGGTTTGGGTCTTCTGATGAATGTATCGATGCGGAGGTTTTCACATTGAGCCAATCGAGCCGAGTCATGGCCGGAGTGGTGCAGATGACGTCGACCGAAAACGTCGACGCCAACATGCGGAGCGTGCACGAGCTCGTGGGCGAGGCAGCCAGCCGGGGGGCTCGCGTCGTGGTGGTTCCGGAGTGCTTTGCGTACCTAGGCCCTGAAGAAGGCAAGATCTCCATCGCCGAGTCGCTGGACGAAGGCGGCCCGATTCTGGACCGCTGCCGCGCTGCTGCGGTCCATGCAGACGTGGACGTCGTCTACGGCGGCTTCTGGGAAAAGGGCGAGGACCCGAAGAAGGTGCGAAATGCCTGTATCTACATGCGCGCCGATGGATCGATCTCGGCCGTGTACCGAAAGATCCATTTGTTCGACGTGGATCTGCCCGATGGTACGAAGCTACTCGAATCCGAAACGGTGGAGCCCGGCTCGGACCAACTCGTCGTCGCCGACGCACCCTTCGGAAGTCTTGGGCTGAGCGTGTGTTACGACCTGCGCTTTCCGGAGCTCTACCGACGTCTGGTCGATGCAGGCGCAATCGCGCTGGCGATTCCAGCGGCTTTCACGCTGACGACGGGCAAGGATCATTGGCACGTTTTGCTTCGTGCACGGGCCATCGAGCAACAGTGCTACGTCCTGGCGGCAGCGCAGACCGGACACCACTATGGTCGGCGATGGTCCTACGGGCATGCTTTGATCGTCGACCCGTGGGGCACCGTGGTGGCGGAGTGCGGGGAGGGCCAAGGGGTTGCCGTCGCTCCGGTCGATCCGGCGTACGTGACCCAGGTGCGCCGTGCCTTGCCGAGCCTACAGCACCGACGATTTCGTTAGCCGCGGGCCACTCCCCCTTCAACTAGAGCGGGGAAACCAAGGCATCAGTCGGCTGGTCGTTCGCTGATACTCCGCGTAAGCGGGGTACTTCCGCGCCGAGATCTTTTCGGTGAGCCCGGTCGACCCTTGAAACAGCAAGGTGAGCAACACGGCGCCCGTGAGGGTCCAATTGAGCCAACCGGCCCCTGCAGCGATCGAGAACACGTAATAGGTCCACCACATCGCTTGCTCGCAAAAGAAGTTGGGATGCCTCGAATAGCGAAACAACCCCGTGGTGAGGAATGGTTGCCCCGGCTCGTCGCCCCTCTCAATGGCTGCGTGCTTCTGTTGGTGAAACTTCCACTGCTGTTCGTCGGCGATGGTTTCGCCAATGAAGAATAGGATGAAAGCGCTCGCCGCCAAATAATCGAGCGCGTTGAGTGGGGCGCCTTGCAGACGGTAGGCTGCGTAGGACGGCAAGACGATGAACAACAGCAGAAAGTTTTGAAATGGCGCCAAGAACGTCGCATTGAGCACTTGGAACCACCCTGGGCCGATCTTTTTCTTGATCTCCTCCCACCGGTAATCTTCGCCTCCCGGCTTGTATCCGCCCTTGCGTGCGAAGTTGTAGGTCAGACGCGCTCCCCATAGGACGACCAACGCCGCCATCAGGTTGAGGCGCGCGTCCTCGAAACCGGCATGGGCGGCGAAGTGCACGGCAAACACTGGAGGGGTAATCGACCAGATTCGGTCCACCCAAGAGTATTCCCTGGTGATCAGCGATAGAACCCAGCACAAGAGTGCAAACCCGCCCGCGGCCCACAACGCCGTCGTCAGCGGATCGGTCGTTTCGTAAAGCTCCGCGATGCCTGCCATGCGGCGCTACCTTTCTCACACTTCGTAGAGGACGTCCAGGTAGCGCTCCAGTAGGTCGGTGACGACTCCTTTTACGGGCAGTGAGTTGGCCATGCCGTAGACCGGCGCCATGCCGCCTTGTTCGTCCGGGTGAGCCTTGGTGTGCTCGACGGCCGCTCGTAGATCTTCGAGGAACCGGTCGGCCACCCCGTCTTGGGTGTGCCGCAACGTCACTGCGAGGTGCACGGCGGGAGGTTTGTGCAAGCCATTGAGGTTCCAACGCCGCTTCGTCATGAAATCCATCACACGATAGATGTCCAGCACGTCGGAACCGAACGCGATGACCCAAAGCGGGTCCCCCAACACCCGAAGGTCGGGTATGCGTTCGATGCCTTCGCGGATCTTCGTCCCTGTCTCCAAGATCCGTCGAGTGGCATCGACGTAGCCACTCTTGCCCATCGAGATCATGGCCGCCCAACAGGCTGCACTGAGTCCACCGGGGCGACTTCCTGCAAACGTCGGCGAAAAGTACAGCCCGCCCGGCCAGTCGGCGACTTTGTAGTACTGATAGTGACGAAGCTCGTGATTGCGATACAACACGACACTCGTGCCCTTTGCGGCGTAGCCATACTTGTGTGTGTCGACCGACATCGAGGTCACGCCGGGCAGGCGAAAATCGAAAGGTGGGACGGGGTATCCGAGCTCTTCGGCCCATGGAAGGACGAAGCCGCCCAGGCAGGCATCCGTGTGGAAACCGATGCCCCTTGCTCGGGCGAGCTCGGAGAGCTCTTCGATCGGATCGACGACTCCGTGGGGAAATGAAACCGCCGAGCCGACGATGCAGATGGTGCGTCGATTGAGCGCCTTTTTCGTGGCCGCGACGTCTGCACGACAGTCCGGCCCGACCGGCACCTTGACCAGCTTGATTCCGAAATACTGCGCCGACTTGTCGAAAGCTGCATGGGCGGTCGTGGGTACGACGATTTCGGGTGAGGTGATCCCGTGGTGATCACGGGCCCAATCTCGGTAGGTTCGCATCGCGAGCATGATGCTTTCGGTACCGCCGCTCGACACCGTGCCGCACACTTCGGCATCGAATGCACGTTCGGCTCCCAGCATGTGGGCGGTCATGGACACGATTTCGGCTTCGTATTTCGCGATGCTCGGCCACAAATCCGAGTGCAGTGGATTGGTCTGCGATGTGATCGCGTAGGCTTCGTTCAGAAACGCGATGTGCTCCGGATCCCCGTGGTACACGGCGCCGGAGACGTATCCCTCTTCCCAACGGTCGTCTTCTCTACGCTCGAGCTCTCGAATCTCGTCCAGGATGTCTCCTCGGGCCTTGCCCGTCTCGGGAAGGGTGGGATGGCTTTGGAGCTCGTCCCGGTAGGGTTTCGCCGACTGACGAAGCTCTTCCATGATTGGTGCGTACTCCTGCTCGATCTTGCGTTTGACGATGGGAAGGCGTTTCGCATAGCGGTAAATTCGAGCTGCCAGCGGCTCGAGCGGCCCGAGCTTGACGTTCGCCAGGTCCTTGATGTCCATGAGCCGTTGCGTACCGCATCCCCGTCGGATCGGCCAGCACGTGATCGGCCAGCACGTGATCGGCTAGCCGTTGAGACGGTTGTACATGGACTCGTTGTTCTTCTTGATCTCGAGAAACGCCCGAAAGAGCTCGTCGTAAATCGGCCGATGATTGCGATTCGGCTCGAAACGGCGATCGATGGGCACTCGTTCTGGAATGTCTTCGACCTCCATCTTGCCAAGACCCACGGCCGCAACGAAAGCCGCGCCCCGGACATTTGCGGAAAGCGGATCGGCCACCCGGTCGATGCGCCGGTCGAGCACGTCGGCGAAGATCTGACACCAAAGGTCGGACTTTGCGCCGCCACCGATGAATCGGATCGCGTCGAACTCGCGGCCGATGAAGGACTCGACGCCCCCCATCAACCAGCGGGTGTTGTAAGCCACGCCCTCCATCACGGCCCGAATCATGTGCGCGCGAGTGGTGCGCAGCGATACGTTGGAAAAGGCCGCTCGTAGGTGGGGATTGGCTACCGGTGTGTGCTCGCCATAGAGCCATGGCGTGAAGATCACTTTGTCGCTGCCTGCAGGCGCCTCGGCTGCGAGCGTGCCAAACCGTTCCAGAACGTCGTCGGGAGGCGGCCCCGGATCGAGAGAGTCGTCACGAGTGAATACATTGTCGCGGAGCCAGGTCATGCATGCACCGGCCGTCTCCTGCTCGTTTCCGATGAAGTAGCGACCGGGCAGCGCCGAGGGAAGCGAAGCCATGTTGTGCCCGATGTCCGTCTTCTTGAACGGAACGTGGCAGGTCAACCATGACGACGTGCCCACGTAGAGGTGCCCCTCGAAGTCACGGACGGCGCCTGACCCGACCGCTGCGGCGGGCACGTCTGGGGTGCCACCGACGACTTTCGTGTTCTCTGAGAGACCGAGCTCCGCAGCAGCCCTCGGGGTCAACGTCCCGATGACATCCACCGCACGTACGAGGTCGGGCAACTTTTCTCGCGGCAGCGTGGCCTGCGCGAGCAGCTGCTCATCGTAATGAATGTTGCCGATGTCGCGATTGTCGGTGACCCAATGAAGCGCAATCGAATCCGTGGTGGCCAGGAACCTTCCGGTGAGTCGGAGATTCAGGTAGTCCTTCGGCTCCATGAGCTTGTGGGCCGCTCGATAGATCTCGGGGCGCTCGTGCCGAAGAAACAGGATGTGCGCCACCGGCTCCTTTCCAGCCAGGCTGGGGACGCCACCGGTCTTTCGGAGCCAGCTCTCGAGCTTGAGCGCGCCGTATCCTTGGATTCGAACCAAGCCGCCTGCGACTTCGGGAACGTATTTGGCACCGCGCGAGTCGAGCCAGATGATCGCTCGGCCGAGCGCCTCGCCCTCCGAATTCACCGCAACCGTGCCGGCCCACTGCGAGGTGACGGCCACGGCGATGATCTGCTCGGTCGGAATCAGATCTCGATCGGTGATGCGGCGGGTTGCCGCAATGATGGCCCGCCACCAATCGTCCGGGTCTTGCTCTGCGCCTCCACCGTCGCTCAGGTAGAGCTCGGTCGACTCGACCTCTGCGGCAAGGACCTCCCCATCGGTCGTCACCAGAGCCACCTTGGGGCCGCTCGTTCCGAGATCAATCGCGAGAATGCATTCGGTCGGCACGCACGGCGGAGTCTATAAAGAGCATTCCAGCCTGGCTAACCCAAAAACCACCCGCTCGGGAAAGAAGGCTATTTCTGGGCAGCCGCTTCCACGGTGCGAAGCAGGCTTTTGCTGTAGACGCCGCGCACTGCGAGCTGCTCGCGGGCCTTTTGGGCGACCGCATCCCACGCGGAACCGTTCTGGGTGATGTCGACTTCGGTGATGCCCCGACCGAGCAGGGTCTGATAAGCACGCGCGTCGTCCCGAGCGACGATCTCGTCGAGCTTTTTCGCGGCGCGCTTTGCGGTGTCGAGCAGGGTCTTTTGATCTGCCTCGCTCAGCTCGTTGAACTTCTTCTTGGTGATGACCGAGCCGCCCACGATGATGTTGAAGCTCTTCGAAGCCATGTAATTGAGCTTCGTGTACCATTGGAAGGCCACCGCAGCCATGGCCGAGGCCGGAACGACTTCGAGCTTGCCCTTCTCGAGAGCGGGAAAGACGTCTGAGGACCCGATCCGCAACGGCTTGGCCCCGAGTGCTTTCACGTATTCGAGCGCCACGGCATTGTCCTTGCCGGCCCACGCGGGCTTGCCAGCGAGGTCCGAGGGCGTTTTGAACTCCTTCGAGGAAAACACGCGGTTCTTGCCGCCGTCTCCCCATGCAAGCAGCTTGAACCCGCCGTCTTCGATGAGGGCTTGGAGCCGTGCGTCGAGCTTTTCCCGAACCCGGTCGAGCTCCGCGTCCTCGGTGAGCAGACCCGGTGCCGTCAGGATCTGGAGCTCAGGCGCGATCATGGCCAGCCCCGTGGTCGCGATACCCGCGGCGTCGAGCTTGCCCGCCTTCATGCGCTGGACCAGATCTCGATCGCTACCTTCGCTGCCTCCGGAGTAGACGCGAAGCTCGACCCGTCCGTCGGTTTCCTTTTGCAGAGTACGGCTCCAGGCCTTCAAGACCTTGACGAAGGAGGAACCCGGCGGCGCCAGCGAGGCAATTCGAATCGTGGTTGCCTTGGGAGCGGGTGTTTGAGAAACCGCGGATCGTCCCGCGACCAACGGAGCGACGAGGGCGAGGGCGAGAACCAAGAGATATTTACGATGTTGCATATCCACTCGTATCTTCTGACGGCCTCAGGCCGTTCTTTGTTCACTTTTCGGCAGCCAGCTTGGCAACCTCTTCCAACAAGCTCTTGCTGTAGACCCGGCCTACCAATTGCTCGCGCGATTTCTTAGCGACTGCGTCCCATTCGGCTCGATGCGGTGTCAGATCGACCACCTTCATTCCGCGCTCGACCAGCGTGTCGTAGGCCCGCGCATCGTCTCGGATCACGATTTTGTCCATCGCTCGGGCGGCGCGCTCCGCCGTGTCGCGCAAGACCTTCTGGTCGGCCGGCGTCAGCTGGTCGAAGAGCGGCTTTTTGACGATCGATCCCCCGATGATGATGTTGAAGTTCTGTTTGGCCATGTAATTGAGCTTCGTGTACCACTGAATGGCGATCGCGGTGATGCAGGATGCGGGCACCGTGTCGATCATGCGCGTTTGCAGCCCGCCATAGACCTCCGGCACACCCACGCGCACCGGATTTGCACCGATCACGGCCAAGTAGGTGGCGAAGACCGGGTCATCCTTCCATGCCCAAGGCCGCTCGTGCTTGAGGTCCTCGGGCCTGGCAAAGGGGTCCATCGAAAAGATCCGGTTCTTGCCGCCGTCGCCCCAGGTGAGCAGCTCGAATCCCGCGTTTCGAAACATCTCCTCGAAGCGCTCGCGAAGCTGCGCACGCACGTAGTAGAGCTGCTCGAAGTCCGTAATCAGGCCAGGGGCCGTCAAGACGAGGATGGGTCGCACCACCATGCCCATACCGGTCGTGGTGATCCCCGCCGCGTCGATCTGGCCCGCACGGATCTTGCGGACGAAATCGCGCTCGTCGCCCTGGGTGCCGCCCGTGTAGAAACGGAGCTCGACCCGTCCGTCGGTTTCCTTTTTGAGAGTACGACCCCAGGCCTGCAAAATCTTGCCGAACGAGGAACCTCGAGGGGCGAGGGACGCATAGCGAATGACGATGGGTCCGTCCGCCGCGGCGTTGGGGACCGGAGCTCCAGGCAAAAAAAGGGCGGCGGCGGCCACCGCAACCAAACAAAGGTGCTTAAAAGTCATCGGGAAGCCTTGGTGTACTACACGGAGCGAGCTCGAACCAATCGACTCCGCGGTGTTGTTGCGAGGTGCCCGCAGCGCTCACCACAAGGACCAATGGCCCGCGACGAGCACTTGAACCGCGATCAAGGCGTTGCTGATGGCATGCGCAACGATGGCATCACTCAATAGGCCGCGTCGTTTTTGGGCGTAGGCAAACAATACCCCGGCTGCAAAGCCTCCCAGCCATTCCTGATGCACGGCGGCAAATGCAAGGGACGAAATGAGCACGGCCGGCCAGCGCCAGGCATCATAGGGCACGCGGGTGAAGTTCGAACCGATGAGACGCCTCAAAAGAAAGCCACGAAAGGCGAGCTCCTCGACGATGGGGACGGTGACGATCGCTCCGAGTGCGCGCGAAACGATCCAGGCGACCCGAACGGGGCCGGGCAGCGACATCAGCTCGTCGGGTATTGCTTCCGGTCCGTACGATCCGCGCAAAGCCGAGAACCCGACCCAGAGCAGATAAACCGATACGCCGATGCCCGCTGCTTGCCACGACCACACCCGGCGACCCCGGAGCTGATTGCGGAGGCCGGCCGCATACTCGTCCCGGTACCATGCGAGCACCAGCAAGACCACGACCACGCGCAGGGGGTAGAAGTAGTCGAAGCGATCGACGAACAAGCCGGTGATGAGCGTGGTGGCTACCAGCGCCAACAAAGGAAGCAGAAAGGGAGCGCTCGGGTTGGTGACGCGACTTCGCGCATCCTGTGGATCGCGGGCGAACCAAGGCAGATGTTCGCTCACCCAGACCGCACCGAGGGCCACACCACAAAAGAGGAGCCATCCGGCTTTCGAGTGAAACCCTCCGATGGCCATGCTCGGTGACAAGAAGTGCCCCAACAGGATCAGAGCGACGATCCGCGCGACGTTGAGGAACCATACGGCCGCCACTGCCACCGGCACCAACAGCAGCACGCGCGGAAAGCGAAACCGCTTTCGAAAGGCCGCGAGATAGGCGCTGAGGAACACCAGGATGAGCCCGATGCCCTCGTAGCCGGAACAGATGGGAGCCACGCGAATCCAAAAGGATTCCGTGCCGATGGCGGCCTGGGAGGGGTCGAAGTGGATCGGGGAGACCAGCACCTCCAAGATCGATGCCACGGCGTATAGGGTTGCGTCGCCGAGGCGGTCCCACAACAACAACGTGCTCAACCCTGCGGCCCACGCGACGAACGACAGGAGCGCCGCGAGCCCAAAGGGAACGGCCAGCTCACGCCATTGGCGCCTCCACTGAAGCCGACCAAATGCGATGGGAAGCGCCGAGGCGAGCGTCGATGCGCCCGCCAATATCCAAAGTCCGATCCAAGCCACGGGAAGCTCGGTCGAGGAGGGCCCGGCGCCGAAGACCACGGCCGTGAGCAGGTAAAAGGCAGTGAAGCTCAACAGCTGAACGAAGACTGCGGGCCACAAGCGGCGTGGTTCGGATGGCCGGCTCGCTTCCGCGAATGCTTTTTTGATCGATGCGCCGCCCATGATCCAAAGCGCCGTGACGAACGCGATCACGGCTGGACCCACCAGGCCCATCCAGCCCAGGCCGGCCCACAGGCCCACTCGCTCGAGCAGCGGCGCGGCGTCGAAGCTCAGCGTGACCGCCAAGTACTCGGACGTCAGAATGAGCAGCGCAACCAACGGCCGCACGAACCATGGTTGCGGCGCGCGTTCGGGCATCTAGGAAAGGATAGACGGTCGCAGCGTTTAAGCCCGCTCTTCTTCCTTGCGTCGACGCGCCGTGAGATAGGCGACGCCGCCAATCAAGAGCACGAGGGCGCTTCCGGCCGCGCTCGGGTCGAGCTCCGGAACGGCTGCGCCATTGCTGGGCGCGGTCGAGCTTCCCGAGCCGAAGGTGTTCCTGAACCAGCTCACGACATCGGACCAGCTCCAGCCCCATCCGACGCTCTGGCTACTCCAGCTCCAGCTGTTCTCGAAGAGTGGGCTTGCGCTTGCTTCCGCAGTCGGCGCAACCACAGACAGCCC
>JASFKY010000052.1:0-16416 GCA_050118395.1 Myxococcales bacterium
GATCAAGACGGCGCTAAAGAAGCGGCTTCCCCATTTGATCCGGCGTGCGAGCATGGGCGTGTGGGGATCTTTGTGGGTCTCGGGCCGCGCTGCGACATGACCCCACTGCCATTGGACCATCAACACGGCAAACGAATTCGCGATTGCGAATACCAAAACACTTCTCCAGTCGTTGCGCATCGTCCCCATGAGCTGGGTCACGAACGGTAGTAGGGTGACGGGCAAGAGAAAGAGCAGATTGAGCACGGCCAGCCCTCGTTCCATCCGTTTCAAACGCGCGTACAGGAGACTGTGCTGAGTCCAATAGAGCGCAATCACGGAGAAACACACGCCGTAAATGAGCAGTTGGTGCGCAAGCTTTTCACGTTCTGCCGCAATGCCGGCGGCATCGAGCACGGCATTGGTGGGTACGTCGATGCCGAGAACCAGCAGGGTGATGACGACCGCGAACACGCCGTCACTGAAGGCGATGAGCCTATCGAGCGGAAAGAAGCGAGGTAACGGCTCCATTCAGGGGGTGTACCAGATTGGGGAGGAGTAGGCGCGTTCTTGAATGGTCGCGGGGTGTCCCGTTTCGCTAGGATCCATGTCGAGCGCGATGGCGTCGTACAAAGTATGACGAGGCGTCGGGATCTGCAGAACGCGGACGTAGTAGAAGGCGCGCGCGCCCGCGTCGAAGTCGGGATCTTCCCAGACGCTCGCGAGTTGTGGCGCGCCAATGTCGTTCTTGTACATGCCGGTGGTCAAATCCACGGTGTTTCCCACGGGCTCCAGCTTGCCATCCGATGAAAGGGCCCGGTCGCCGGACCACACCACGTCGTAGACTCGTTCCTGCCCACTCCCGTTCGCATCGAGCCAGCCCTTGACGATTTGGATACGATCGAGATTTGGACCTCGAGGATCTTTGATGGCGTAGACCAGGAATCGCGGAGCCTTGCCTTTGGGGGCCGCGGTGAGGTCACCCCCCATGGGGACGCCGGCCTTGTAACCGACCTCGGCGAGATTCTTCTTGCCGGCGTCCTTGGTTTTGAAGTCCCAACCGCCGAAAAAGCGAAGTCGGACCCGCGGCCCAGTCGACGCGTAGACTTCTTTGCGCCGAATCGCTTCGAAGAGGGCCTCTCTGGTGTTCTCTTCGCTCCAAACGCCAGCAAGACCTGCCGCAGACATGTCCGCACCGAAGCCCTTGATGCCCAAATACGTCGCAAACGTGTTCTTTGGTGTGGAGTCGAAGGCGGTCTTGCCCCAAAAATTGTCTTCCTCCGTCGAGGCCATCCCAGTGTGGGAGTCAGTCGAGCCGATCATGCCGAACTTGTAGGGGTTGGCGCCCACCTTGGCTTCGATTTCGAGGCCTCGCTTCAAGGCGGAGCGCGCGAAATCCCCGGGATCGGCAGGTGCGGGTCCCGCTCCCGACTGAATCGCTTCGGTATCGATGGCGTGACGAAACGGCTCGAAATCGGCAAAGTCGTCGTTGGGGGACAAGATGGGGTCGGTTTCGGAGTCTCCTTTGATCTGCGTGACCTCGATCACCGGCTCCCAGCGCATCCGCGTGCGCGCATACTCGGCAGTGATCGGCCGGCCGTCGCTGTCCACCTCGGGGAACATCAAGCCGCCGCTGATGTTGGAGTTGTGAGGAATGGCGACGAAGCGAGCCCCGGTCTTTTCGGATGTCGTTTCGAGCCATGCCCAAAGGTCCTCGGGCCGTGAGCTATCGAACGAGCTGTACGGTAGGAACTTGGCCGCAGTGTCGGCGCCTTGAGGTATGAACACCACGCGATGAAGGTTCTTGCCGTCCGGGGTGGAGGTCCACTCCCACCCGATGAACGAGGTGAACTTTCCCGGATCGTTGTGTCGCTCCGTGATGGCCACCGAATCCGCCCACACCGAACGCTGGACGTCTTCGCTCGCGAGGTCTTGGAAAGGCTCGTTCTTGTTGATGGCAGTGATGAATTCGAAGAACACCTCTTGGTTCTTGCCGTCCGCGACCATTTTCATGAAGCGCTGACCCGTGGCTGTTTTGGTGAGTCGCTCGTCCCCTTGGAACAATCGAAGGGGCACACCCATCATTTCTGCGTGATCGGCGACGACCAGAAAGTCGAGCGGCGTGTGGATTTGAATCTTGGCGCGGGTGTACGGATGCATCACCGGGATGCCCTTGGCGTAGCGGTAGGCGGTCTCGGGATCGGCCGTGGTGTTGCCGAAGAAATACGCATCGGGTGAATAGCTCGTATGCAAATGCGTATCGCCCCAAAACACCTCGTTGGGCTCGCCACCGGCGGCCGCGGTCTTGGCGTAGGCTGGAAGGTCGCTCTTGGAGCAGCCCAGGGCCAGAGCGCCAATCCCGACCAGAACTAGAAGACGATTCATGTGGACACCCCTACTTCCCCGCTCCCACAGGGCGGCGAGTGAGGTCGAGCTTTAACTGTCCCGTCTCGAATGGTCAATGCCGATCCTGGAAGAGCGCCAAGACAGCCGGGGCTTGCTCGGCTAGAGTCCCCCTCGAGGTACGATGACGACACGCTTAATTCCGACACGAGGCGCCCTTGCGCTGCTGACTCTCGCTCTGCTTTGCTCTTGCGTAGGACAACCACCACAAGAGAAACGACCCATCGAAGAGCAAGCTCCAAAGGCGCCGACCGCTCCGGAGCCCGCAAAGACCCCTTCGGGCTCGGGGGCGCCCAACGCGACCGTCAGCATCGATGGCAAAGAGCTGCCGCCGCCGCCTCCCGAGTTTGGTGGTCACATCGAGCGCAATGCAGCCGATTCGAAGCCTTGGTGGCCGCCACGCATCGTGCCTCCCGAGGGAGGCCCCAACGTCCTGCTGATCATGACCGATGACGTGGGCTTTGGCGCGCCCAGCACCTTCGGAGGAGTGATTCCAACCCCGGCCCTCGACCGAATTGCAAACGCCGGGCTTCGCTACACGCAGTTTCATTCGACGGCTCTGTGTTCGCCGACTCGAGCAGCGCTCATCACGGGACGAAACCATCATTCGGTCGGCTTCGGCGTGATCTCCGAGCAGGCCACCGGATATCCGGGCTACGACAGCCTCATCCCCAAAGACACCGCGACGATTGGCCGGGTCCTTCGAGACAACGGCTACGCGACATCCTGGTTCGGCAAGGATCACAACACGCCGACATTTCAGGCCAGCCAGGCCGGGCCCTTCGACCAGTGGCCCACGGGCATGGGCTTCGAGTACTTCTACGGGTTCGTCGGTGGCGATACGAGCCAGTGGGAACCAAACCTGTTTCGCAATACGACCGCCATTTATCCCTACTTGGGCAAGCCCGGCTGGAACCTGACGACGGCCATGGCCGATGACGCGATCGAGCACATGAAAATGCTCCATGAGGTGGACCCGGAAAAGCCCTTCTTCGTCTATTACGTCCCAGGAGGCACGCATGCGCCCCACCACGCCCCGCCCGAGTGGATCGCAAAGTTCAAGGGGAAGTTCGACATGGGCTGGAACGCGCTCCGCGATCAGATCTTTGCCAATCAGAAAAAGCTCGGGGTGATCCCGCAAGACGCCGAGCTCACGCCATGGCCGAAGGATCTCTTGCCCGAGTGGGATAGCCTTTCTGCCGACGAAAAGAAGCTCTTCACCCGCCAGGTGGAGGTCTATGCCGCCTATCTCGCGTACACCGACCACGAGATCGGCCGTGTCATCCAGGCAGTCGAAGACATGGGCGAGCTCGAGGATACCCTGATCATCTACATCAGTGGTGACAACGGCTCGAGCGCCGAGGGTACGCTGATCGGCACCCCAAACGAGGTCGCGATGTTCAACGGGATCGAGGTGCCGGTCGAGGACCAGCTCGAGCGTTTCTACGACGTCTGGGGCTCCGATCAGACCTACAACCACATGGCGGTTCCATGGACCTGGGCGTTCGACACTCCTTACAAATGGACCAAGCAGGTGGCATCGCACTTTGGCGGCACGCGCCAAGGGATGGCGATCTCTTGGCCGGCGCGGATCAAAGACGCGGGAGGCATTCGAAACCAATTCCATCACGTGATCGACATCGTTCCGACCATTCTGGAGGTGACCGAGATCGGTGCACCTGAAGCCGTCGATGGCATTGAGCAACGGCCGATCGAAGGTGTGAGCATGGCCTATACGTTCGATGCGGCCAACGCGGAGGTGCCCTCTAGGCGCGAGACTCAATACTTCGAGATGATGGGCATGCGGGCGCTCTACCATGATGGTTGGATCGCGAGCACGACCCCGCTCCGGTCGCCCTGGGATGTCTTCGGGAAGGCCATCCAAGACCCGGCCAATGCATTTCAGTGGGAGCTCTACGACCTCGGCGAGGATTGGACGCAGAACCACGACCTCGCCGCCTCGCACCCCGAAAAGCTCAAAGAGCTGCAGGACCTCTTTTGGCAGGAAGCCGAGAAGTACCAGGTGCTGCCGCTCGATGCATCGGTCGCGACGCGCATGATCACGCCTCGTCCCAGCTTGACCGCCGGTCGCAGTAACTTCACGTACACGGGGAAGCTGATCGGCGTACCGGTGGGCGACGCCCCGAGCTTGCTCAATGCCTCGTACACGATCACGGCAGAGGTCGACATTCCCAAAGGAGGCGGCGAGGGGATGATCGTCACCGAGGGCGGCCGCTTTGGGGGATTTGGCTTTTACCTGCTTCGAGGCAAGCCGGTTTTTCTCTGGAACCTCGTGGACCTGAACCGTGTGCGATGGGAGGGCTTGCGCAAGCTTACGCCCGGCAAACACGTGCTCGAGTTCGCCTTCGAGTATGAGGGCCTCGGGTTCGGCACGCTTGCGTTCAACGATCTGAGTGGCATCGGTCGAGGCGGCACCGGCACGCTCAAAGTCGACGGCAAACCGGTGGCCACCCGGAAGCTAGACCATACGCTGCCCATCATTCTCCAATGGGACGAGACGTTTGACATCGGCGCGGACACCGGCACGCCGGTCAGCGACCAAGACTATCAGGTGCCGTTCGAGCTTCAGGCGACGCTCGAGAAGCTGACGATCGAGATCGACCGGCCACAGCTTTCGCCCGCTGACATTCAACGCTTGCAGCAGCAATCAGGCCGCAACAATCGGGCTAGCGAATAGCGAAGACTGAATGAGGTTGTCGATGCGTGATGTCCCGTTCGTGGGCTTGCACCTGCCACGCGGGGCGCGCACTCTGTGGGCCAAACGATGACCCGCGGTGCTCGGATTTTCTTGTGCTCGGTGGCCCTAAGCGTGGTGGGGTGCGGCGGCGTGGGAGAATATCGAAAGACAGGCGGCACCTACGCTGGCCGCGGACCGAACTGCCAGTACCGCATCATTCAAAACGACGTCCTCGAGCCCTACGACACGATCGGGGTCATCGATATCGATGCATTTTCGATGAAGCAACTTCCGGACAACGAGGAGCGCTTTCGCAAAGTGGTGGGGCCGAGGGTATGTGCGGTGGGCGGACAGGCCGTGATCCCGACGATCGACATCTACGGCCATTGGGTTCACGCACGGATCATCCGCTTCAATCCGTCGCAATGTATCGGTTGCGTACCGAAGAGCTCGCAAAGCGGGGGAGGATAACGGAGCATGCTTTCGGCTCTGATGGTGATGTTGCTCAACGCGTCGGGCGCCGCGCCGAACCCTCAGACGCTTCAGAAGTACGAGCTCGATTACCGCGAGCGCATGCACCACGTGCATATCGATTTTTCGGGAACCCGCACCGCGTTCAGGCAAAAGAACATCACGATCGGGCTCGGATACGAGTATCACGTCGACCGTCAGTTCAACGGCGTATCGGTCGAGGTGCTCGGCCAAAAGATCGGTCGCCTGCTGTTCAAAGGCCCACAGAACTGGTGGGTCGGTGCGGGCCTTGGGTGGTGGCCCATCCGCCACGTGAAGATCTTCTTGCAGGCTGGGCCGTTTTTCGACGACCTGGGCACGGTTCTCATGGGCCGCGTGGGCATCGGTTACAACCTCAGGGTCTTCATGATTGCGATCATGCCTTACTTCTACGTGCAGACCACGGATGCGGCCCGCGGGGGCGAACACGGAACCACGGAGCCCGATTTGCGCGGGCTCACCTGGTGTATCGGCGCAAGAATCCAGTACTGAGAGACCATGCAAAGCATCGCACCAGCTCTAGGAACCATCATACTCGCAGGGTTGGGAGTGCTTGGCTGCAAAGGACCCCCGCCGACGGTTCCCTTCGCGATTCGCGCGGAGCCGAACCGGTTGCTGTGGGGCGATCCGCACGTTCACAGTAGCTATTCGGCGGATGCCTTTCTCATGGGCAATCGCTCCGTGGACCCGGATGCCGCGTACCGTTTCGCTGAGGGGCTTCCCGTCGTCCATCCGTACACCCAGGCCAAGGTTCAACTCCGGACGCCACTCGACTTCGCGGTCGTGGCCGATCACGCCGAGATGCTTTCGATACCCCTGCGACTCACGGAAGGGGATGCGAGGCTTGCAAAGACCGAAACCGGCAAGCGATGGATTCGGATGATGCAAGAAGCCAACGGCCTCGAGGTGGTGGAACGAGATTTGGGCGCCAACCTGTACGGAAGCACCGCGATTGCCGATTTCGATGACGCTGATGTCCAAAAGGAGGCTTGGAACGACGTCGTTGCAGCTGCTGAGCACCACTATGCGCCTTGCGCCTTTACCACCTTCATCGGATGGGAATGGAGCTCGGAGGCTGGCGGTCACGACCTTCATCGCGTGATTTTCATGGACCAGGGAGCAAAGGAGGCGCGCCAGCTCGTTCCATTCAGCGCCCTCGACAGCCCAGTGCCCGAAGACCTATGGGCTTGGCTCGCGCAGACCAGCCAGCGAGTCGGCACCGATTTCATCGCCATTCCGACGGGATCGAATCGGAGCGGTGGCATGATGTATCCCGCAGTGGACGATGCCGGTCGGCCCATCACTGCAGCGTACGCGCGGACCCGCATGCGATGGGAGCCGGTGGCCGAGGTGACGCAATACGAGGGCGACTCGGAGACCTCCGCCGCTCTTTCTCCGGAAGACGAATTCGCCGGCTTCGAGACGTTCCCCCCGGCCGCAGCCGGCGGTGGGGCCGAGCAAGAGGGAAATTACGTTCGTGGTGCGCTCCTTAGGGGTCTGGAAATCGATCAGAAGATCGGCGTCAATCCATATGAGCTCGGCATGGTCGGCGGCACTGGCTCCCACACGGGTCTCGCCTCTGCAGAGGAGGACAACTTTTGGGGTGCAATGTCCGCCGATGGGCTCCAGGGAAACGACCTGAGCGCCCAAGGGCTCACCGCGGTTTGGGCAGAGGAAAACACGCGACGGTCCATTTTTGCTGCGTTCAAGCGCAGAGAAGTCTACGCCACGACCGGTCCCCGAATTCGGGTTCGCTTCTTCGGCGGCTGGGGGTTCGACGACGAGCAGGCCAGCGACTTCCAGATGGTCAAGACCGGCTACACGAAGGGCTTTCCGATGGGGAGCGACCTGACCAAGGGTCCCCAGGGCAAGGCGCCTAGCTTCATGATGTACGCGGTGAAAGACCCCGAAGGCGCCAATCTCGACCGTATTCAGCTGGTCAAGGGTTGGGTCGACGCGGAGGGCAAGACACACGAGAAAGTGTACGACGTCGCATGGTCAGGCGATCGGAAGCGTGATGCCGACGGCAAGGTTCCGCCAGTGACGAATACCGTCGATCTGGCAACCGCGAAGCTAGTCGAGACCGAGGGCGCCCCTGCGCTGCATGGTTTTTGGTCTGATCCCGACTTCGATCCAGCGCAACGTTCCTTCTACTACGTGCGCGTGCTCCAGATCCCGACACCTAGGCACACTCTATACGATGCGGTGGCCTTTGGAATCGACCCCGCTGAGACGGGGCACCCGCCGACGATCCAAGAGCGCGCCTACACCTCGCCGATCTGGTACGTTCCGTAGTCGCCCAGCCGGGCGAGCTGTGGTCGAAGCCGCAGGTGACTCTGCTATGCTCCGGTCCATGTGGCGCTGTTGGCCGGTACTCGCTCTGATGGCGGCGTTGGGCTGTGAGAACCTGAGCGATTTCCGCACGGATCCCGGAGAGGTGTATCGCGGGGATATCGAGGGAGTGAACGATCCGGAGAACTGTCCCGGCGACATCGACTGCTCTTTCATCCGACGTGGATTCCCCTCGGGCGTCACCCTAGACCTGACTTTCGACCCCGAGCAGCAGTACGCGGTGCCCGGCACGATTTCGACGCGCGGGGAAGACTGCGGACCCACGTTCGTCGACACTCCGCTTTTGGCGATTGTTCCGCTCGCTCACGATCAGCTTGGCCTCTACGACTTTCCAGGAAGTGGCAGGCTTCGTAACTTCATGTTCGTCGCGCAACCCGAAACCGGCCCCTTGGCTGGCCGTGATGCCATGGTGTTCATCTCGCTGCTGCGCGACGGCGGCGTCGAAGCTCGCATCATTGCCGGGCCGGGCTCGGTCATCTGCGATCCGGCCGACTGTGCTGCGCTCGAATCGGGGCTTTGCGACTACTTCGGAGTCTTCAGGCTCGGGAAAGAACAGCTTTGATGCGTGTGCTCGGCATCGAAAGCTCCTGCGATGAAACTGCGGCGGCGGTGCTCACCGGGAAGGGCGAGGTGCTGGCGGACGTGATCGCGAGCCAGGTGGCGGTCCACGGTCCCTACGGCGGAATCGTTCCCGAGCTTGCATCGCGCGCACACATGCAGGCGATCATTCCGGTCTTGCGACGAGCCTTGGACGCCGTCCCGGGTGGCCTCGAAAGCGTCGATGCGATTGCGGTCACGCAGGGACCGGGCCTCGTGGGCTCGCTCTTGGTCGGCGTCCAAGTCGCCAAGGCGCTCGCCTGGAGCCTCGACAAGCCCTTGGTGGGAGTGAACCACTTGGATGGTCACTTGTTCGCCATCTATTTGCGGCGACCGGGCAAGGAAGAACAGCCCGTGCCGGAAATGCCCTACGTGGGCTTATTGGTAAGCGGTGGACACAGCGCGCTCTATCGAGTCGAAGCATTCGGCGAGATCACGCTCTTGGGGCAAACCCGTGACGACGCGGCCGGAGAAGCCTTCGACAAGGCGGCCAAGCTCTTGGGGCTGGGGTACCCAGGTGGCCCGATCATCGACAAGCTGGCTGCGCAGGGACGCTCGGATGCCGTTTCGCTTCCTATGCCGATGGCAACGAGAAAGACGCTCGACTTCAGCTTCTCCGGCTTGAAGACGGCGCTCGCGCGGCACGTCCAGGCGCATGGAGTGCCCCGCGATGATCGAGCGCTTGCCGACGTGTGCGCATCGTTCCAAGCGGTGGTCGTGGAAAGCTTGGTTCGAAAGTCGGTTCTCGCATGCGAAAAAGAAGGAATTGAAAGGCTGGTGATCACCGGTGGGGTGGCAGCGAATCGAGGTTTACGCACACGGGCCGAGGCGGTATGCGGCGAACGAGGAATCCGGCTCTTCATCCCGCCGCCGGTTTCCTGCACCGACAACGCCGCGATGATCGCCATGGCCGGCGTGCATCGATTGTCAGCAGGAGAGCAAGATGATCTTTCATTTGCCGTCTACTCGCGCGATCCCGAGCGTCGGCGAGGCAGGTTTCGACCCGATGGCACCCTGATCGAGCGCTCATAGGGCGATGTCTGTCGCGGGATCGGACTGCATTGACTGCCGGTACGTGGAAGTGGCGCTTCCAGTGCCGCTACGCCGAGTCTTCACCTACGACGTGCCGGCCGGCCTGCGTGGCGCGCTCCGGCCCGGCAACCGGGTGGCGGTGCCGTTCAGCCGCCGTAAGCTCGCCGGGTTCGTCGTCGGCGGACGCGAGGAGCTTCCCGAGGGTGTGGCGCGCGCCCTTCCCGTGGCTGGTTTGCTCGAAGCGGAGCCGGTCTTCACTGCCGAGCTGCTGAGCTTTCTGGAGCGAGCATCCAAGTACTACATGTCTCCGCTCGGTGAGGTGCTCCGCGCTGCGGCTCCTGCACTACCCACCGGCGCGATGCGGCGTTTGCGTGCCGACGGCTTTCTCGAGACCGACGAGAATCTTCCTGGGCAGCGCGTGGCGCATCGGACGACGTGGAAAGTGCGCCGTACCGACATCGCGGAGACGGGATTCCGCCTGGGAGCGCGACAAAAACAACTCCTGGAACGGCTTGCTCGCGGCCCCGCGTTGCTGGAAGAGCTCCGGGCCGAGTTGGGCGACGCGCGGGCGGTGGTTCGATCGCTGACAAGCAAAGGCCTGGTCGAGTTCGAAGAGCTCGAGGCCGTCCGAGATCCGTTCTTTCGCGCGCCGGTGGCGCGTGACCTCCCCCCCGCTCTCAACGTGGCGCAGGCCCACGCGCTCGATGCGATCACCGCGGCCATCGAAGGTCGCACCGCAGGGGCGTTCTTGCTGCATGGCGTGACGGGATCGGGAAAGACCGAGGTGTATTTGCGAGCGATCGATCGCGCGCGGAACGAAGGTCTCGGCGCCCTGCTTCTCGTGCCGGAAATTGCGCTCACCCCCCAGCTCGTGGCCCGATTCCGTGCGAGGTTCGGCGACGACATCGCCGTGCTTCACAGTGGGCTCACGCCGCGGCAGCGCGACGACGCGTGGCAGTTGCTGCGCAAGGGAAGGGTGCAGGTGGCGATCGGAGCGCGATCGGCACTGTTCGCACCGATTGCCGAGCTCGGCCTCATCATCGTCGACGAGGAGCACGATCCGTCGTTCAAGCAGGATGAGGGCTTTCGCTACCACGCGAGGGACATGGCGCTGTTGCGCGGGAAGTACGCCAATGCAGTGTGCGTGCTCGGCAGCGCCACACCCTCGATCGAGAGCTACCATCGAGCCACCGAAGGCAGAATTCGACTGCTTTCCCTCCCCGAACGCGCCACGGGTGCAACCCTGCCCATGGTCGAGATCGTCGATCTCAAACGTCATCGACGAGGACCCAGCGGGCATCCCTTTCTGTCCGGACCGATCCACGCGGCGCTCAGCGAATGTTTGACCAGCGGCCATCAAGCGATCCTGTTTCTCAACCGGCGAGGCTTCTCCCCTAGTGTGCGGTGCGTTGCTTGCGGAGCCGTCGCCTCCTGTCCCGCTTGCAGCGTGGCACTCACGGAGCATCGAGCGCAGGGTCTGCTGCGGTGCCACTACTGCGATTTCCAAAAGGCATTTGCAACTGCGTGTGCAGAATGTGGAGCCCAGGACTACCAGCGACTGGGCGTCGGTACCGAGCAGCTGGAGCAGGCGCTTTCGGAGAGCTTTCCTCAGGCGACCATCGCGCGCCTCGACCGGGACACGGCATCGTCGGACGGTGTCGAGCCGGTGCTCGACCGGCTGCGTAGCGGCGAGATCGACGTGCTCGTCGGAACGCAGATGGTGACCAAAGGCCACGACATTGCAGGGGTCACGCTGGTTGGCGTGGTGCTCGCGGACCAGAGCCTGGCCTTCCCCGACTTCCGCGCCTCGGAGCGGACGTTTCAGCTTCTTGCCCAAGTGGCGGGGCGCGCGGGCCGCGCCGAAAAGCCAGGAAAGGTCATCTTGCAGACGTTTCAGCCCGAGCACCACGCCGTACGTCTGGCGGCGCAGCACGATTACGAGCGGTTTTTCGCAGTCGAGATCGCAGAGCGCAAAGAGGTGGGCTACCCGCCGTTTGCTCGCTTGGTCTCGGTGCGTGTCCATGCCGGGGCCGAAGCGGACGCTCGGCGCGCGACTGGGGTGCTCGCGGAGACGGCGCGCGCTCACGTGGCGGTACGCGAAGGCGCGGTGCAGGTTTTGGGCCCTGCGCCTGCTCCCATCTCGCGGCTACGGGGTCGCTACCACTACCGCCTCCTGCTCAAGAGCGCCGACCGCAAGCTGCTGCGTCAGGTGGCGGCCCGGCTTGCGTCGCGCATCGATAAGGGACTTCCTCCCGCTCATGCGACCCTGGACGTCGATCCCCTGTAGGGGGGATCCTTGACGCATCACGAGCTCGATTCTTCGAAGGACCCCTCGAGGATCACCAGGGGGATGGCGCGGGCGACGTTGCGGGCATAGTCCCGCCAGTGGGCATTGTAGCGCTCGGCTTGCGGCCAGATGTGCTCGTATTCGGCGTCGGTGGCTTTGCGGGCGACGACCCGGTGCGTGTGTTTTCCGATCTGAACGGTGGCCGTTGGATCGGACTGGAGATTGAGCCACCAGGAGGGTGGTGTTTCTTTGCCTCCATTCGAAGGGTAGACCACGAGCTGGTCGCCATGCGGCATGTACACCAGGGGCGTGGTTCGCTCGATTCCGCTCTTGCGGCCCGTGGTGGTCAGCAGGAGCACCTTCCGGCCGAATCCCAAGCTCCCCACCCATCGGCCGCCGAGGCACCGATACACCTTGGCATGAAGGCGGCCAAAGCTGCGCCAGTCTCGACCGCTCACTCCGCGGCCTCTTGTTTGGCTTGCTGCGCGGGCTCGCCGGCAGCGGCCTCCGCCGCGAGGAACCCGAACGTGAGCGCAGGCCCAATCGTGCCACCCGCGCCAGGGTATGTGCGTCCCATCACCGACGCGCTCGAGTTGCCAGCCGCGTACAGACCCGGGATCGGGTGCCCATCCTTCAACACCCGACTCTGATTGTCGGTCACTAAACCGCCTTTGGTGCCGAGGTCACCCGGATAGATCTGCACCGCGTAAAAAGGCGGCGTCTCGACCGGCCCGAGCGCGCAGTTGGGTTTCACTTGGGGATCTCCATAGTAGCGATCTTGCGCGCTCCAGCCTCGATTGAAGTCCGGGTCCTCGCCTTTGACCGCAAGGGCATTGAAGCGATCCAAAGTCGCTTCGAGATTGTCCGCCGGAACCTCGATCTGCTTGCACAGCTCCTCGAGCGTGTCGGCTTTGTACAGATAGCGTCCATCTCGATAGCGCCGCGGGAGCTGCTTGTCGGGCATGACCTTACCCGGTGCGATCGGTCCGGCAATCGACGATCGACGATAGGTGGCGTCGAAAACGTGAAACCAGCGTGGCTGCGGATCGCCGCTCTTTCGGACATCGTCGTACATGCCGTTCACCACGTCGATGTACGGGGCCGCTTCATTGGTGAATCGTTTGCCCTGTTGGTTGACGAATACCCCGTGAGGCAAGCTCTTTTCGACCACGAGCACCCAGGAAAACGGAGATTTCGGCACCAAGGAAACAGGCGTCCACCATGCCTCATCCATGAGGTCGAGCGAGGCCCCGGCATCACGTCCCAAGAGGATCGCGTCTCCTGTGTTCGAGGGGCTGCCAGCCGTCCATTCGGTCGTGATGGGATGCCGTTGATAGCGCTGACGCATCTCGAGATTTCGCGAAAACCCACCCGCGGCCAGGACGACTCCCCGATTGGCTTTGACGCGAATGCGCTTGCCTTCTTTGTCGAGCACGGCTCCGGCGACTCGCTCTCCGTCGAAGACGAGCTCTGCCACGCTCGTGCGAAGCCAAATCGGGACCCCGCGTTCCTTGAGCGACAGGAGCAGTCGGCCCATCAGGGAGTTTCCGGCGCATAGCTTGGTATCCCGTCCCCATCGCTTCCGCTTGAAGTACCGGAGCCCGTACAAGAGCATCTGCCAAGCCATGAACACCATCGTTTTGAAGCCCACGCCGATGGCGGCCTGTGCTTCCTTCGCCGTAATGCCGAACTTGCCGAGAATCTGAGACTGGGGATGCGGTCGGCGCAGCCGTATCAGGTCTTCGCGCAACTTCGCGCCGTCAAACGGCACCGGATCCATCGATCGCCCCCCCGGCCTTCCGCCGGGCGCCTCGGGGTAGTAGTCGGTGTATTTGGCTAGCGGTACGTACCGGACATGTGTCTTTTCATGGAGATACGCGAGGACCCTCTTGCTTTGTCGGATGTACAGCCACAACTTGTCGTCCGGCACCTCGCCTCGCGTGATGTGCTTGAGATACGTGAAGCCATCCTCGTCCGAATCGACGATGCCTTCAGCCGCCATACCCGGGTTGTTCGCGACCCAGCAGACGCCTCCCGACATCGCCGTGTTGCCGCCGTACAAATCGCTCTTTTCGACCACCAAGACCTCGAGACCGAGGTCATGGCCCCGAACGGCCGCGGCCATTCCTGCAGCGCCGCTTCCCATCACCAGCAAATCGACTGTCCGGTCCCACTCCGCCATCGCGGCGCTCCTTTGGTTCGAAAATAGAACATGTTCTAGCGGCAGACGCCTGTCAAACGCCCCCCGATCTTGCGGCAGTGGGAGCCGGGCGCTAGGAAAAGGAAATCGTTTCAAGCTCTTGAGTGACGGTCGCTCGGAGGACTCACCGTGATTCTGCCCATACTCTGCTACCCAGACAAACGACTCCGCGAGCCGGGAAAACGGGTCGATCGGTTCGATGCCGAGCTACATCGGCTCATCGATGACATGGCCGAGACGATGTACGCCGCGCCCGGCGTTGGGCTCGCCGCCCCGCAGGTCGGCATCGACAAGAGGCTTTTCATCGTCGACGTCGCCACCGAGGACGACGAACCGAGTGACCTACGGGTCTTCGTCAATCCCGAGATCATCGACACCGAGGGCGAAACGACTTTCAACGAGGGATGTCTGTCGTTCCCAGGCATTCGCGAAGACATCGATCGAGCGGCTCGCGTCAGGGTCCGCGCGCTCGACACAGACGGCAATCCATTCGAGCTCGAGGCTGAAGGCCTATTGGCCATCGCGATCCAACACGAAAACGATCATCTCGACGGCAAGCTGATGATCGACCACCTGAGCGTCTTGCGTCGTCGTCTGGTGCACCGCGCGATGACCAAGCGTGCAGCGGCCGACGCTGCGCAGTGACGGCCCAGTGCGCACGATATTCTTCGGTAGCCCCGATTTTGCGGTGCCATGCCTCGATGCGCTGAACGAGATCAGCGACATCGCGGCTGTGGTCTGCCAGCCCGATAGGCCTGCTGGACGTGGGCTTGCCCTGCGACCTCCCGCCGTCAAGCTGAGGGCCGCGCAGCTCGGGCTCACCGTGTGGCAACCGAAGAAAGTTCGCACACCCGAGTTCGCGCAAAGCCTTCGTGAGCTCGACGCGGACGTCGGGGTGGTCGTCGCGTATGGACGAATCCTCCCACGCGCGGTCCTCGAGGCCCCCCGAACCGGCTGCGTCAATGTCCATGCGTCTCTGCTTCCGCGCTGGCGTGGGGCCGCTCCGATCCAGTGGTCGATTGTCCGGGGCGATGCCGAGACCGGCGTCACCTTGATGCGGATGGACGAGGGGATGGACACGGGGCCGGTCCTGGCAAGTGCAGTCACCCCGATCGAGCCGCAAGACGATGCGGCAACCTTGAGCCGACGTCTGGCGACGATGGGCGCTGCGCTGTTGCGAGCGGAGCTTCCGAGGTACGTGGCCGGAGAGCTACGCC
Source organism: Myxococcales bacterium (assembly GCA_050118395.1). GTDB lineage: Bacteria > Myxococcota_A > Polyangia > Polyangiales > Houyiibacteriaceae > SG8-38. The sequence continues at coordinate 15,276 of JASFKY010000052.1, forward strand.
CCCATCGTCAGGACGACGCAGCCGCGACTTCCGCCCCGCTCCTGACCAAACGGGATGGGGAGATCGATTGGAATCGGTCTGCTCGGGCCGTGCACGATCACATTCGAGGCATGACGCCCTGGCCCGGAGCGCACACCATGCTCGGAAGCCGGCGGATCAAGGTGTATCGGGCGTCGCCCGGGACGCTCGACCCCGATGGGGCCCAGCCCGGGGAGGTGATTGCCCTCGACTCGGGTGGTATCTTCGTGGCTTGCGCCGAGGGCACCCTGGCGATCGAGGAGCTTCAGGAAAGCGGTCGGAGGCGTGTCGATGCCCAAGCCTTCATCAGTGGGCGTGGGGTCGCTGTCGGAGATCGCTTTTCGAGCCGAGGAGCCAAAGATGAAGATCTACACCAAGACGGGTGATACGGGGGAGACCGGACTGTTTGGAGGCGCACGTGTTTCCAAGGCATCGCGTCGCGTCGACGCATATGGACAGGTCGACGAGCTCAACAGCATGATCGGATGGACGCGGGTGGCGGTATCCGATGTGGGCATCGATTCCTTGCTCAATCGGATTCAAAACGAGCTCTTCGAAGTCGGTGCCGAGCTCGGATCGACCGAAGATCGAAAACAAAAGAGCGGCGTTCCACTCATCGCCGAACAGCACGTGCACGCGCTCGAACGCGCGATCGACCAATACGAGCAAGGCCCGCCGCCGTTGACCACCTTCGTGCTGCCAGGAGGCAGCGAAGCTGCATCTCGATTTCATCTCGCGCGATGTATATGTCGCCGTGCCGAGCGCGCGCTCGTGGCGCTGGCTTTCGACGAATCGTTGCGCGGTGAGCTCTTTCGCTACCTCAACCGCCTGAGCGACCTGCTTTTCGTCTTGGCGCGATACAGCAACCATGCGGCAGGTGTGAGCGACATTCCCTGGAAAGGTCGCCAGGGTTAGGATTCGGGCGGCTGTGTGGTGATGCGTTGTGGTCCGCGTTTGCTCGGCCTTTTGGTGCTGGGGGTTGTGGCTTGGGGGTGCAAAGAGAGCAGTCAGCCCGAGAAGGCCGTCGATGCTCCGCTGTCGCCGAGATCCGCTCTCACGGCGCAGGCCGAGTACGTCGGCTCCAAGTCCTGCGCTTCTTGTCACCAGGAAGAGTACGACCGAT
>JASFKY010000053.1:0-16372 GCA_050118395.1 Myxococcales bacterium
GGCCGACCATCACTTACCTCCTTCGCGAGTCCCCAGGCCTCCGAGCGCGATCGTGCCTGCGATGACTAGAAGCCCACCCGCAGCAAAGCCACCTAGGACATCGCTTGGCCAGTGGACCCCGAGAAAGACGCGAGAGACGCCTATGAGTAAGACGAGAATGGAGGCTAGCAGGTAGATTGCCCATCGCAGTCTCGGGTGCAGGTGAGCGATCACCACTGCGACCATTCCATATGTGGCGGTCGAGGCCATCGCGTGACCGCTGGGGAAGCTGTAGCTATTTGGAGACATGATTTCGAAGAAAAGGTCCGGTCTGGGCCTTTCGAAAAGAGCCTTCAGCAACGCATTGAGCACTGCGGCAGCCAGGCTAACCGAGACGATGAGCCCAGCGAGTACCCATCGCCTTCGCGAAAGCACCCACGCTGCGAACACCGCGACGACGGCGACCAGGGCCCGAGGTGAGCCAAGAAACGTGAATGCTCGCATCAAGACATCGAGCGCCGGAGAGTCGAACTGATGCAGCCAGAGGCTGATGGCGCGATCGACGGCAGTGGCCTCGCCTTCGCGAACCTCCTCTGCAATCTCCACGAACACGAGCGCGGCGGTCATGGCAGCGCCGAGCGCGGCGATTAGGCGCAAGAAGGGTGAATGGACGAGCCGCGACATCACAGCGATACGTTGACTCAATGGGCCCGTTGCGCGGCTCGTTGCGGAAAGATGAGGATGCAGGCCGAGATGAATAGTAGAAGAACGGCCGATGCGGAGTAGCGACTCAAAGCGAGCCCGCCAGCATCAAGGGGTTTATCGAGCAGATCGCCGACCACGGCACCAAGAGGGCGGGTGAGAACGAACGCGGCCCAAAAGAGCACTGTGCGAGAGATGCTTGTCCAGTAGTAGGCAGCAGCGACGCATGCGAGCAGAGCTCCGAACACGATCGCGCTTCCCATGTAGCCAAATCCGGCGCTATCGGCCGTCCAATCGCCGAGTGCGGTACCGAGGGTCTGAGAGAACATGATGGTGACCCAATAGAACATCTCGGCTTTCGGAGAGCTGATTCTTTCGACCGAGACCGAACCGAGGGTCCGATGCCACAAAAACAATGACCCCATGAGTAACGCGAACAGGATCGACGTACCGCCCGCATAGCCTATTCCGAGAGAACGATCGGCGAAGTCGGCCAGCGTAGTGCCCACCGTCGTCGTGGCGATGATGGTTGTCCAGTACAAAAGAGGACGGAATCCTCTCGCTGAAATCTGGGCAATGACGGCGACGACGAAAATCGCAGCGAAAATCAAAGTCCCGACGAGATAGCCGAGATTCATCGACATCGACACCGCGTCGCCCCCGGTCTCCCCAAGCGTCGTCGCAGCGATTTTGATGATCCAGAAGAGAAGTGTGACCTCTGGAACCTTGCTCATGTTCTCTTGTTTCGTGGTGCTCATACGGTCCTGCGCGGGTCGAGACGGAGAAATGTCATCGTGTACATCCGGAATGACACTCGCGGACCGCCTGCTCAAGACCAATCTGATGGCTGAAGCGTCGTTTACCTTCCCTCGTGAAGGCAATTGCCGATCTACACGGCGCGGCGCTCACCCTATCCGACAACGGCCCAGGACTCGCATTCAGACTTAGCTTTCCAATGTGAGCAAGCACGCCGTGCCGCATCGCCACGTCAGCGTCAGGTCCACGAACATCCGGTTCGCGCCCAGATCGGTGCTAGGACGACCAGCAACCGACGAGGTCGCCGATCCCTAGACCGAAAACGCCCGCGCTCACCGCGATGCTCCCGAGTGCTGCGCCGGCGAGCACGCCACGAGCCTTTCGCGACTTGGGGGCGGAGCGCGCGGCCTTGGAGGCGCGGTGCAAGGCCACGATTCCTCCAATCGAGATTCCGCCGCCGACGATGAGCATGCTGAGCCCGGCGGCTGTACTGGCCCGGAGCGTATCGTTCGAGAGGTAGCAATCATCATCCTGACCAGGCCGGGTGAAGCCGGTCAATATCGCGCCCAGAACGAGCGGTGGTATGCCGGCCGCGAGCAACAAGCGGCCTCGCATCGCGCGTTTTTCGTCAACCCGGGTGACGGTGTTCGGCTCGGTGGGACGGACCCATTTGAGCTGGAGCTCCTCTGAAATGGTGAGCGCTTCGGTTGCGAGCAATGAATGACGCATTGTGACGGGAAACGGGACATCGGCGCTTGCCCGGCGAGCGGGTGTCACGCAGGCGATGCCCACGAAAAGCAACACCGGCACGATCCGGATCGATGATGTCAATGACATGCTGCTACTCGCTAGCATGTCCGACACAGACGAAAATCAAAACCCAAAAACCGGAACAGCGCCGGTTGCGCCTCGGGGCACGGGCAGACAATTTGCCTGACTCCTCATGCTCCCAAATCCCAAAAGACGGGTTTTTGGGCGATCACAGGATTTCAGATCTCGTGGTCAACATTTGGTCAACGAGGCTGCACCGCAAACGCACCGACTGTCGCAGGCGGAGTCACGAAAGAAGCTGCGCGGGTCGGCAACCCTCAGAAAACGCACCCGTCATCCGCGAACCAATACCCCTCACAGTGCGTGTCCCCCTTGCGTCCGTTTCACTGAGCCCTCGACCCCATACTGAGAGCGTACCGTGAAAAGCTCTGAGGTTTTCCGAAGCGGGCACGTCGCTGATGCGCGCTTGCGAAATCTGCGTATTAGGACTACTTCGCGTTTTCCATGGGATCCCCGGCGAGCACCATGCTGCTTAGCGGCATCATCTTTGCCGTAGCGCTCGCCTGTGGAGGCTACTTTGCGTTTTCGAAGCGTCTGGAGAGCTCAACCTCCTGGAAGGCGACCGTCACACCGCTCGCCTCGATCATGGGGAGCGGATTCCTGATCAGCGCTCCGCTTCTCGCGGGCGTGACCGGTAACTACGCCGTTCTCTGCATGGCCGTCTTGCTGATCGTCGCCTACCTGGTCGGCGGCGCGATTCGCTTCAACATCCGCCACTTCGAGCCCATCGAAAAGAAGCGCGGCGGGGCACAAGAGGTCGCCCTGCTTTCCCGATTCGTCCTCGCCGGCTCGTACTTCATCTCGGTCACGTACTATCTGCAGCTCCTCGCCGCCTTCGCCCTTCATATCATCGGGGTCGAGGGCCTCGAGGCGGCGCGGTGGGTGACGACCGGGCTACTCGTCCTCATCGGCAGCATCGGCGTGTGGCGGGGGCTAGACGAGCTCGAAAGCGTCGAGAAGTATGCCGTCAGCCTCAACCTCGGCATGATCGTCGCGCTTCTCGTTGGGCTCTTGATCTACAACGTCGAGCTTGTCGTCGGCGGCCAGTGGCACCTCCCGGACATCGACTCGGGAATCAACCTCCACGACTTGCGCGTGCTGCTCGGCTTGCTGATCGTAGTCCAAGGCTTCGAGACATCGCGCTACCTCGGGGAGAGCCACCCGGCCGAGCAGCGCATCTCCACGATGCGCGCGGCCCAGCTCATCTCGACCGCGGTCTACTTGCTGTTTCTCGGGCTGACGACCGTGCTCTTCCACAAAGGCTTGGGCGCACACGTGACAGCGATCATCGAGATGTGCCGTCCGGTGGCGGTCGTCCTTCCCGTGCTCCTCACCATCGCGGCGATCGGAAGCCAGTTCAGCGCGGCCGTCGCCGACGATTCCGGCGCCGGGGGGCTCATCGAGGACCTGAGCGGGGGCCGGCTTCCCGCCCGCTACGTTTATCTCCTCATCATGCTGGTCACGGTCGCCGTCACCTGGGAGACCAACGTGAACCAGGTCATCGCCTACGCGTCCCGTGCGTTTGCCCTCTACTACGCGCTGCAATGTATCGTCGCCTCGTTGGTCGCGCGAAAGAAGGGCCGCAGCGGCGTCGGATTCTTCGCACTGGCGGTCGTCTGTCTGGCGGTCTTTGCGTTCGGCGTGCCGACCGGATAGCGCTTATGCGAGGACCACCAAATGGCAGGCCATCCGTTTCGCGTTCAGCACTTTTTTTCCACGCCGGCGTCCGCGGCGGCGAGTCCGCCAACCGCCGACCAGTCGAGCAGGTCCCCTCCCTGTGCGAGCAACCTGAGAAAACGATCGCGCAGGAGGCTCGCAACTGGCAGAGGTACGCGCAAATCCTCAGCGGCGGCGAGCACGAGCCGGCTGCTTGTCGACACCACCTTTGTCGATGAGCGCCATCGCCTCTCCGACACATTCGATGACCGACGCAATCAGAAAATTGCCGCTCAGAAATGGCAGTACGACCAACGGCCATGCGGTGAGTTCCCTTCTGCGGAAAATCGCCGCATCGCCATGTCCGGATCTGTCAGATAGAGGTCTAACATATCCCGGCGAAATCGACGTCGCCTTCGTATGCCGTAGACGGGAACCTGGCCCAGCGACACCTCTCCTGGAGGCCATCGGGCAGAAAACATTTGAGCTCGAGGCTCCGCTCAAAGCACCGAGATGTACGCGCACCTTCGCAGCAGTGCACAACTGCGCCTCGTTCAGGCGCTCGAACCGGCGTCACCGCCACATCGTGGTCAATATTTGGTCAACGAGAGGCCAACTGGGGAAGCGCCGGACGCGTAACTCCTCGTGTAGTGCCTCAGGAGACCGGGGACACTTCGGCTCTCTTCTTTTCTAGTAGACGCTCGTAGGGAGTTTGTCCATCGAGGGCTCCGTGGGGGCGATCGAAGTTGTAGTAGTCCTCCCACTCCCGCAGCTTTTTGTTGAACAGGTGGATGCTCTCACGAACAGCGCTGTCCTCCAGGACCTGGTAGAACTCCTCATCGTCGATTCGATGGGAGCGCTCCACCTTGCCGTTGAGTCGGGAGGTTCTCGGCCGAATGTAGACGTGCCGGACGTCGCGGTCCTGTAGGTGCCAGCGGAACTTAGACTGGAACTCCTCGCCATGCGGAATGGTCACCGTACAAGACCAAACTCCTTCGTAGATGTCTCCCGAGCTGGGGCTGTTGATGAAGCACGAATGGGTTCGGCCTGAAGGACTCCTGAACGAGAAATTCCAGCGATCGCACGTCCGAGGGTACTTGGCCTTGAATAACTCGTTCGGGTCCACCTTCCCTACTGCCAGTAATCAAGCTTGTCGGTACGACTTACGCTCCGACGTGGCGACCGGTACCGCGCACTTACGTGCTCAACATGGTCCCAAAGCACCACCCTCCCGGACACCGACGGCGCCAGCGTCCGTGTCCGGTGTTTCTGGCCGCTGATTGAATTCCAACGAGACGTCGTAGCCGCTGAAGTCGTCACGCACGCCTGGGACGTCTCCCTCGATACGAAGCTCGAGGACGCCTTCGATGCGATCGGGTTCGTTTCGCTCGAGGACCAGGGTGCCACGCGCAGTCTGCGAGCCAACGTCATCAGGCCAGTAACATCCGAAGCACCAGTGGGAAAAAAGCAGGTTCTCGATCGCCGCGGTATGATTGGACTCCGGGCTGAACGTGACGTCCGCGAGCCAGATGTTCCATTCCACGTCCGACCACGCTGCCTGCCCAGCAATCGGATACTCCAGGCTGGTTCGAAGCTCCAGCAACGCTTGCGCGTCGAACCTGAGAGCAAGGCGATCGCTCAACTCGTCGTCGGCGACCGACTCGTCGGGATCGTGCGATGCAAAAGCAACAAGAAAGAGCCCGTCGTCCACATATCTCAAGCTCACGCTCGTGTGGTCGTACTGCTGGAGCTCCCCGTCGCGCCATATCTCGAGCCGATTCCCGCGACCATCCTCGCAACCGCCCATGGCCACGCCGGCAAGCAAGAGTGCTATCAACGGCCTCCGAATCATGGTTGTGCCACCCTCCCCTCGTAGAGCGCCAATTTCACTACTTATCGCACGAGGAACCAGAACTGGGGGAAGCTGCCCAGGGTCGTGCCGCCAGCGAGGGCCGCGTAGTCACCGCTGGGTGATACGGCACCCACCAGCGTCGTGCCCGCAATCGTCATGCTCAGCGTGCCGTCCGCTGCGACTGTGTACGAGTCGTTCGTCATGGCGGCGGGAAACGGCCCCACGACGCCGTCGATGTTGATGGTGCCGCCCGTGTTCGTGGTCACCGTGCTCACGCCATCGGCGCTACCGGTCCCGGTGAACGAGCTGAAGTGTGGCGGCGGAGCACTTGCGTCGGCGAGGAACGCACCGATCTGGTAGTTGCCGGAGAGGACGGATGCCGAGGCCGAGTCGCTGCGCCGAATCAAGACCAGGAGGCAGGGCGCTTCACCGTCGGTCGGCCCAGACAGCACGAGGAGGTCACCGCCCATCAGAATACCGCCCTGGTTCGGGGTATTGAGTGCCCCCACGGTATACGTAATCGTTCCATCAGCGGCCACGGTGTACGTCTGCGCCGTACTGGGGGTCGGCCCCACCACCACGCCATTGGCGTTTCCGGAAAGCTCTTCGGTCGCTCCCCCGAGCCCGTCAAAGGTGACCGTTCCCCACACGGCCACGTCGTCACTGTCATCGATACAGAAGCCGTTCAGGTGATAGGTGTCATCGAGAGACGTGAGGTCGAAGGTCCCGCCTCGCCTGACCAGAATGGCCAGGGCCGGCCAGCCCGTCGCTCCGATCGAGCTCATCGTTGCAACGCTGCCGTCGCTGGCAATACCACCCTGCGCGTTGAACGCACCGCCCCCAGGCCAGGTCATCCGCCGCGCCGCATCTACGGTGTAGGAAATCTCGGGAACTGAGTCGCTGAAAACCCCTCCGGCTCCGTTGTTCCACGAGAGCGTGCCGCCCGTGATCTGGCTCACGCCATCGGCAATCAAATCGCCCCACCAGCTGTAGCCGGCCGGAACGGGGAAGTTGCCGGCCAGGGCCTGGTAGAAGTACGTCCCGTTGAACAGCGCCGCCGGCGGAAGCAGACAAGTCGCACCACAGCCGTCCCCGGCCATCGTGTTGCCGTCGTCACATTCCTCGCCCGCGGTCACATTGAGAACGCCGTCTCCACATTCGGCGAGTGTGCAGTCGTCGTCGCAGGTGGCGCTTTCCCCCATGTCGTCGCAGGCCTCAGTGCCCTCCACCGAACCGTCGCCGCACAACCCAACGGACCCGCCGGTGCCGCCCGTTCCGCCGCTTCCAGCCGAGCCGCCACTGCCACCATTTTCACCGCACCCAGTCAGGGGCATTACCCCAAGCACGCAAACACAAAGGAACCGAAACGAATATGGCATCACACTCTCCCTGCCCAGATGCGCCAAGACGCGAAGTCGAACGATGTGGATGCATCAAGCGTGCCATACAAATGCATCGTGTTCTGCAGAGATGCTCCCAAACGACGACGACAAGCTTGCACCAAGAGAAGTCCAAGACGCATTGGTTGCGCCTCTCGTTGATGACGGGCCCTGCCCCTCGGACGGCTCGCTCGGAGTCGGGTGCGGAGGCCCGCCCTCGGCGAGCCTCACGGTCGGCGGTTCAACGCTAAGAACGTGAAGTCCTCCAGACTGGTATATCCGGCTGGCCACGCCTGCACGGCGATGAACTGCTTATCAGGAGACATGCTCACCCACAACGTCGCTCCGCTCGCCGTCTCGCCTTCCCAGAGGGCGTAAAGGCTGATGAAATCCGAAAGCGACCCCGTGACGGTGCCGCTCGGGATGGCGACGGAAAAGCCGATCGGCGTGCCCGCATTGATAGCGGCCGTAACGGGCCGGAACTGGACGAAGTCGAGCGCATCCTGATCATAGGCATATCCGTAGCCGGTCCAAGAACCGATGACGTCCGGCTCGAAGAAGTTCGTCGTGGCCGACCCGTCCCGCTCGAGGGCTCCGGTCAGCACGAGGCCCTCGAAGAGCAGCAGCATTGCCGCGTGACGTTGGTCCGAATCCGTGAGAAACGGAAACCCTAGCGGTAGACCCGAATCGGTGATCCAGGTCATCGTAAAGACCTCAGGGCCGCCCTCGACCTGCCCCTCGACAATGTCGATACGCGAGGCCAGCGGGACGACGACGTCCGTAATCTCGCCGGAGCCGTCGATCACGATCGTCATCGGGCCGAACGGGACTAGGTGACCTTCCCAACTGCCCTCCAGGGGGTGTTGCCCTCCAACGCCACCCGTCCCAGCCGAACCACCCTCGCCGGCTGAACCACCGACGTTACCCGCGTCGTTGCCACAAGCGACCACCGACGCAAGCGGCAGTGCCATTGCAACAAAGAAACTAAACCATCCTCTGGTCCAACCGCACACGACGCACCTCCTCACGACCAAAAACACAACGCAAAGCCCGTCATTGGTCTGTGCCGTTGCAAGGTTCGTGCCTCGTCTTGCCCGCTGGGCTCCCGAAGCACCCAAAGTGATGACCGCAACCTGCAATGGCAGCAAAGGCAAGCAACTACGGATCGCGGCGTTGCTGCAATGCTCGGCGTCGAGGTCCGCGACAGGGTGGCGATCGGGCGCCCCGAGCCGCAGATCCTGCGCTCTCTTCTGCTATTAGCGCACCCGGTGCGCGCGTCCCGCAGCCCAATGCGCTAAGAGACCGGCCTCCCCGAGCTCTTCGTAGCGTGCTTTCCACTTGTAGAACGTCTTGCGGGAAATCCCGAAGTACCGGCACGTCTGAGAGACGTTTTGCGTCGTCTCTGCGACGTGCCGAAGCACCTTCATCCGCCATCTCGCAAGCCGAACCTGCTCTATCTTTGTCATCCAACTCTCCTCCTTGTGGCTTTTCTCGGAGAAGAGCCGAGTTGTCACCCCTGCCTTGGGATTTCACAGCAACCCATGTGTCCGGGTTGCACCCTGAAATGCTTAGTCGGGGCGACTGGATTCGAACCAGCGACCTCATGCTCCCAAAGCATGCGCACTACCAGGCTGTGCTACACCCCGTGACCGCTTCGTAGTCTGGCGCGTGGGGTAGCCGATGGCTAGGGCCCCTGCAACTGGCGAAGAAGCGGAACGAGCTTGGCTGCAGCCTGGGCGCGATGGCTGATCCGGTCCTTGGTTTCGGGACCGAGCTCGGCCATCGTTTGCGTGAAGCCATCGGGGATGAACACCGGATCGTAACCAAAGCCGTGACCCCCCCGAGGCGCTCCGGCGATCCGGCCCTCGCAAGTGCCTTCGACCATCGCAAGCTCGCGGCCATCCGCGTCCACCACGGCAATCACGCAGCGGAAGCGGGCCCTTCGGTCGGCTTCGGGCACGTCGCGCAGCGTATCGAGGAGCTTCGCGTTGTTGCCCGCATCGGTTGCGCCCTCCCCTGCGTAGCGCGCCGAGCGCACCCCCGGCCTCCCCCCGAGCGCATCGACCTCGAGTCCGCTGTCGTCGGCGAGACAAGGAATCCCCGCCACTGCGGCCACCTCGGTGGCCTTCTTTCGCGCGTTACCAAGGAACGTTTCTTGGTCCTCGACGACCTCGACCGGCTCTGGAAACCGCGCCATCGTCTCGAGGTCGAGACCGACGACATCGGCAAGAAGGCGCTTGTATTCGCGAAGCTTTCCCGCGTTCATCGTTGCCAAAAGGATCTTCATGCGTCGACCGAGTCAGGGCAAAAGCGCATCGATGTCGATTTCGAGCGCTTGCAGCGCCAGCCTTTGCCCTTCGGCAAGCGCGGGCAAGGAGCCCAGTGCAAGGTCGATCATCCGATCGAGCCGTTCTCGTGGGATCGGTGCGCCTTCGGCCGTTCCCTGCACTTCCACTACACCCCCTTGGGGCGTTCCGACGACGTTCAAATCCACCTCGGCGTCCCGGTCCTCGGTATAGCAGAGGTCGAGCAGCGGCTCCCCCTGAAGCAAGCCGACGCTCACCGCGGCAATCGGCTCTCGCAAGACGCCCTTGGACACCAACCCAGCCCCGAGTAAACCGTCGAGCGCGACCGAAAGTGCCACCATGCCTCCGGTGATCGACGCAGTCCGCGTGCCGCCGTCCGCATCGAGCACGTCGCAGTCGACGGTGATGGTGCGTTCGCCGAGCTTGCTGAAATCCACCGCCGCCCGGAGCGCGCGACCCACCAACCGTTGAATTTCCGAGGTACGTCCGTCGATTCGACCGTTGCGGCCGTCGCGACGCTTGCGCTCCGGGTTGGCGCGCGGGTGCATCGCGTACTCCGCTGTCAGCCAGCCTCGACCCGTATCACGCATCCAATCAGGCACGCCCTCCGAAACCGACGCGGCGATGAGCACGGTGGTTCCCCCGCATCGGTAGAGCACCGATCCTTCGGGGTTGCGCTGCACGCCGGTTTCGATCGAAACCGGACGCAGTGCATCGTAGGCACGTCCATCGACTCTGCTCATCCCGCGCTCCGTGCGGTCGTCCTGCTAGGTGGCGCCACGCTCGACATTCTCTGCAGAGTCGAGTCGAGATCGGGCAACCATATCTCGAAGGTCGTTCCTCGTGGATGCCGCGCCTTACAGGCAATCGTACCATTATGAGCCACGACGATCTGCTGAGTGAGCGGCAAACCCAAACCGGTCCCTCGTTCCTTGGTGGTGTAGAAGAGGTCGAAAACGTGCTCGCGCTCCTCTTCGTCGATGCCGGGGCCTTCATCGTGCACCTGAATTCGCACGCCGTTGTCGTATCGTGTGGCCTCCAGCTTGACCACGCCGCCGTCGGGCATCGCCTCCCGCGCGTTGCGCAGAAGATTGAGAAGAGCCTGACGAAACTGTGGTTCGTCCATGGCAACCGCGGGAAGTTGGGAGGGAACCTCCAGTTTGAGCTCGACGCCCGCGGCATCCATCTCGCGCTGGACGAACTGTGCCACCTCATTGAGGAGCTCGACGGGATCTTGTGGTGTCAAGGACGGCTCGGGGAGCCTTGCCAGGCGCAGATACTCTTCCGTGATGCTTTCCAGTCGCTCCAGCTCTTGTTGAATCGACTGAAGCAAATGCAAGCCCTCTGGTCCTGAATCTGCCACTTCGTCGCCCAGCATCTCGACGTTGAGCCCGATGCTCGACAAGGGATTGCGCACCTCGTGCGTCACGTGCGCGGCCATACGCCCGATCGCTGCAAGCCGCTCCGTCTGAATGAGCCGCAACTTGGTCGCGATCGCGTCCGAAACGTCTTCCGCGACCACCAAAACCGAGCGTCGCCCCTCTCGACCCGCCTCTTCTCCAAAGGGGGTGACCAACACGTCGACCAGGCGCTCCGTAAAACCCGCCACGGGCTCGCCTTCCAAGGTCACGGCATGGCCGCCGCGCGCCACCTCCGTGATCGCTTTCCCCAAGGCCGGGCAGCGCCTAAGAAGAGAGGTATCATCGATCGGCCTGGTTACGTCGCGCGCGTAGACCCCCAAGATGTGGTCGGCGGCCGGGTTGGTCGTCTGGATGATTCGGTCTGCATCGATCACGAGAATCGCAGCGCGCAGCACCTCCACGATCTGAACCTGCATTCGTTGCAAGCGCTGCTCCGCCAACGCTGCCTCGCGCAGGCTCTGATCACGCGCAGCGAGCGCTTGCACCATGCGCTCGAACTCCGTCACCAGCTGGCCGAGCTCGTCGTTACGCTTGATGTCGACCGTGCTCGACAGGTCCCCGCGCGCCACGGCAGCCACTCGTTGGTGAAGTAGTGGAATGGGCCGAAGGAGACGCTGGGAGAGAAACGTCACGGCCACTCCCACGAATAGCGCGAGAAGCCCGAGAAGCCCCAAGAGATACGTCGCACGCTGGGCCTGAGCCGCCGCCAAGGCACTGGTGCGGGAAATGCGTTGCTGCACGCTTTGCGCGGCGCGATCGTAGTTGCGTTCGATCCGCTGCTCGGTGTTGCGGAGCTTCGCGAGCAATCCGGCTACGGCGTCCTGATCTTCATCGACGCTGTTGAACAAGAGCTCGTATTGGGAATCGATCGACTGATATGCCTCGCCAATGGCGTCGAGCTCCCTGCGAACCGAACGAAGCGGTGCGGGTTGTCCGAGCTCGGTGGCGAGCGCCTCGGCTTTTTCGACACCCTCGTAAGCGCGTCTCAAGGTGGTGGGACGGATGCGCAGGGCGGCGCGGAGCCAGGCTTTGGTCGGGGCGCTCCGTTCGGACTCCAAGGCCCTCTCGACGAGGTTGGCGTACACGCTTTGAGTCGCCTTGGCTTGGCTGAGGGTGAGCGCCAACGGCAAGTAACCATCCTCGAGCAGCCCCAACGTCTGCGAGGTGCGGTGGTGCTGAACGAAGCTCAGCCCTCCGACCACGGCAAACGCCACGAGCACGATGACGTACCCGAGGACGATGCGGGTGGGAATCGTGAGCCATTTTCCACGGGCTTGCCGCACCATGGGGCGATCCTAAACCTCAGGACCGGACCTGGCGAGCCCCCAAACGACGTACCGGCCTTCAGGGCGCTGGATATCAGTTGATGCGCGCCTCGGCAGTGCTTTCGACGGAACGCTCGTGACGCGCGTGATATTCGATGGCGGCACGCACGAAGCTCGTAAACAGCGGATGAGGGCGGTGCGGTTTGCTCTTGAATTCGGGATGGAACTGGCAACCGATGAAGTGCGGATGACTCGGCAGCTCGACCATCTCGACCAGACGGCCGTCCGGAGACAGCCCGGACAAGACCAAACCACCACGCTCCAACTCCTCGCGGTAGCGGTTGCTCACCTCGTAGCGGTGGCGGTGGCGCTCGCTGATCTGAGATGTCCCATAAATTTGGGCAGCCAGAGAGTCAGGCTTGAGAGTGCAAGGGTACGCACCCAGCCGCATGGTCGCGCCTTTGTCTTCGATGTTTTTTTGGTCGGGCATGATGTCGACCAGAAGGTGCTTGGCCTTCGGATCGAACTCGGCGCTATTGGCGCCGTCGAGAGCGCACACGTTGCGGGCATACTCGACGACGGCCATCTGCATGCCTAAGCAGATCCCGAAAAACGGCACTCCGTTTTCACGTGCAAACTGGATCGCGCGGATCTTGCCCTCGGCGCCACGATCGCCGAAACCCCCGGGGACCAGGATGGCGTCGTGCCGCCCGAGTCGCGCTTCGAGGTCGCCTCCTTCGAGCTCCTCGCTGTCGACGTAGTCGAGGTCCAGCTTGACGTCGCAGTCGAGCCCCGCGTGAACGAGCGATTCGTGAAGCGACTTGTACGAGTCGGGAAGGTGGACGTACTTGCCGACGACGGCAATCGAGACGTGACCCCGACCCGGCGCCAGGCACTTTTCCACCGTCCGCCGCCAGATGGACAGATCCGGATCCCGCGCCCAGATGTTGAGTCGCTCGGCGAGCAGTCGGTCCAAGCCTTGCTCGTGGAGCGTGAGTGGAAGCTCGTAAATCACGCGAACGTCCGGCGCCGCCACCACCGCATTCACAGGCACGTTGCAGAAATGTGCAATCTTCTGTTTCAAGCTGTGCGGTAGCTCTCGGTCGACCCGGCAAAGAAGTATTTCGGGCTGTATTCCGAGGCCCAAGAGCTCCTTGACCGAGTGCTGCGTCGGTTTGGTCTTGAGCTCTCCGGCCGCAGCAATGTAGGGAACCAGGGTCACGTGCACCGACACGCTGTTTTGAGGCCCGAGCTCCACCCGCAGCTGCCGGACCGCCTCCAGAAACGGCAGCGACTCGATGTCTCCAACCGTTCCGCCGATCTCCACGATGGCGACATCCACGTTGCGTGTCGCCTCGCGCACGCGTGCTTTGATTTCGTCTGTGATGTGGGGGATGACTTGAATCGTCGCCCCCAGGTACTCGCCCCGACGCTCTTTCGAGATCACCGAATCGTAGATGCGACCCGTGGTGAAGTTGTTGGCCCGAGTCATCCGTGCGTTGGTGAAGCGCTCGTAGTGCCCGAGGTCGAGGTCGGTTTCGGCTCCGTCGTCCGTGACGAACACCTCTCCGTGCTGAAAAGGCGACATCGTACCTGGATCGACGTTGATGTAGGGATCCAGCTTGATGTTGGTCACCCGAAGCCCCCGTGCTTCGAGTAGAGCGCCCATCGAAGCCGCCGCGAGGCCTTTTCCGATGGAGCTGACAACACCCCCTGTGACGAAGATGAACTTGGTGTGTCGCGCGTTCATCCGGTGGGGCTCCTAGAGCGCTGCGCGTCGTGCGCAACAGGGCGACCCTAAAGGGCCGCCCGGAACGTGTCAACGTGACTCTGACACGAGCTCACGGACGACGGGATTGGGCTCGTTTTTTTAGCGGCGCGACCGCTTCGGAGGCTCCGGATTGCCGAGCAGCGAAGCACGCGTCATCCCAGATGCTCCAAACCGGTTGCGAAGGCGATGGGTGGCCGCAGCCAACCGCTCCCGCCTGGATCGATCGGGGTCTGGAAAGAGCTCCGTGTCTGGAACCCGAGACAGGGCCGAAACCGAAACTCCGGTCAGTCGAACGCCCCTGGCGAGATCGTCGAACCGACCGAGGAGCTCGGACGCCGTTTCGAAGATCGCGTCTGGGTCGACGACGGCACGGCTGAGGCGCATCTGCCGGGTCCCGATGCGATGGTCTGCGTATTTGATCTTCAGCGTGACCACGCGAGCCCACAGTCCCTTTTCGATCAAACGGTCTGCGACTTGCAGCGACTGCTCCAGAATCGGTCTGAGCAATGCATCGCGTGTTTTCAGATCGACCTCGAACGTCGATTCGCTTCCGAGGCTCTTGGCAGGAGCGCCCACCACCACGGGCCGGTCGTCCTGCCCGCGAGCCAGCGCTTGAGCCACGGGACCCCAACTTCCGAGCAACTGCTCCAAAGTGCGCACATCCGCTCGGGCCAGGTCGCCGATCGTTTGTAGGCCGGCGGCGCGCAGCTTGACCCGAGCCTTGGGGCCGACACGCCACATCCGCTCGAGGGGTAGCGGCGCCAGAAACGCGGCAACCTCGCCGGCTGAAACGACGGTCAAGCCATCGGGCTTCTGAAGGTCACTCGCAATCTTGGCCACGAACTTGTTGGGCGCGACCCCTGCCGACCCGGTCAGCCCGATACCTGCACGGATGTCCTGCTTGATCCGGGATGCAATGGCCGCCCCATCGCCGAACAATGCCCGGCTGCCCGTGACCTCCAAGAACGCCTCGTCCAAAGAAAGCCCCTCCACGAGCGGGGTATACCGGGAAAAGACCTCGAAAATGCACTGGCTGAGCTCTTGATAACGCGCGCGGCGGGGCGGAACCACGATGGCTTGGGGGCAGCGCCGGAGAGCCTCCACCATCGACATGGCCGAATGCACCCCGCTCGGTCGCGCCTCGTAGGAGGCGGCAGCCACGACGCCCCGTCGAGAACGGGCGCCGACCAGGACGGGCTTGCCGCGCAAATTCGGGTCGTCCAGCTGCTCCACCGACGCAAAGAAAGCGTCCATGTCGAAGTGGATCACGGTGCGCATGGCTTCGGATCGACCGTACTCCAAGAAGTCTTGATTGCCAGCGCGATCAAACGTACCGTCCCGCGTTATGGCAAATGCGGGCGGAGACAACCCCTATGAGGGCCGGTTTGGACTTCTTCGGCGGATCGACGACTGGATCTTCCACGTCGAGATGGGGGTCCTTTGGACGTTCTTGGCAGCCTCCGCCATCATGGTCTTCCTGGACGTGATGTACCGCAGGCTTGCGGCACCCGACAGCAAGGTCGCCGAGCTCACCGTACGCCTTTTTGGAATCGAGAGCCCCGACGCCATCGCAACACTCACCAACGTCGCTCCAACAGCTACCGGCCTGATTGGCGTGGCCCTCGTCTACTTTGCGTTTTGGACCGCGGAAATGCACGGCGAAGCGCCTGGAGAGCGATCACGGCTCAAGCCGATCGTTCATACCGTCGCGGCATGCGCCGGCCTGGGCACCTTGGGTTGGTTGATGACGCAGCGGTGGTTCGAGTCGCGATGGTTCTATCTACTGCTGTACGGGCTTTGCGCCGTGCTTTGGCTGTTCAAGCTGATACAGGCCCGAGCACCCGGGTGGATTGCAAAGCTCGTCGCCTTCTTCGTGGTGACTGCTCTGTATGTCTACGTCACGCTGAGCTACTTTCCCGACGGCTACAGCTGGTCCAAGGAGCTTTCGCTCATCATGCTTCTTTGGGTCGGCTTTCTCGGCGCAAGCGTATGCGCGCACGAGGGTAAGCACATCCAAGTAGGAGCCTTGAAGAGGGTCGTGCCCCCGTCGATGGCGAGGTGGACGGAAGCGATCGGCTATCTGACCACAGCCGCGTTCTGCCTCTTCATGGCGCTGCTCGGCTACAAGTACGCAAGCGCGGCGATCCAGCTCGAGGGCCGCTTCGAGCAGACCAACATCCCGGACTGGGTCGCAACCATTGCGGTTCCTTTTGCCTTCGCGATGACGACCATCCGCTACATCGGCGCCGCGATCAGCGCGATTCTCGGAGGCTCCTACGGCGCGGCGCCCGAAGACGAGGCTTTGATCGCAGCGGCGCAAGCCAAAAAGGGAGCCGAAGGATGACCGAAGCCCGCGAGCGCAAGCTCCCTTTTTTGATCATTCTCGTTCTGATCGTCTTTTTCCCATTTCTCGGCAAGGGCGGCCTACTGGCCGCAGCGCTTCTGGCGGCAGCC
>JASFKY010000054.1:0-15882 GCA_050118395.1 Myxococcales bacterium
CCCACAGCGTTGACCGCTCTTCAAGGCCCTCGGTTTGCACCGGGGGCTTTTTGTCGTTCCGGCAAAGAAAAGGGCGCCGCCGCGGACGGTCCAGCGCGCCCGATAGCGCCCGTCTTCGAGGGGGTGGAGCTGAATGCCATCGTCGAGCAGATGCTTGAGCGCTTCTCGCGCGTCCTTGGGACTCTTGTCGAAAAGCGCGCCGAGGTCACGAATCCGCGCGACGACATCCTCGGGTCGGGGTAGGTCGAGTGGCGCGAGCATGGCTCCCAGCTCTTTGACGTGGCGCTCCTGCCTATTCCCCAATGCTTCGAGCTCCCGGATCCTAGCTGGCGCCGCGCCGGTGGATGCGAGGTCGTGAATCGGTCCGGAAAAGCCAGGACACACCAAACAGTTTGGGTCATCCGATGGCTTTGGGATCGCAAGCCCGCCGAGGAAATCTTGGTCGTCGCTTCCACCAGTGGGCATGAGTTCTCCCCCCTCGAGCGTCCGGCCGTCGCGAAAGGGCTTGACCTATTCAAATACCAGTGGTATTTGAATACCGATGGTATCTGAAATAGCTCAACCATTGTCACGTGCACAGCGAGCCGCGGAAAACCGGGAACGGTTGTTGGCGGCCGGGCGGGCGGCTTTCTTGGAGCACGGCTACCATGGGGTTTCGCTGGAGCAGGCGCGTCGGGGCGCAAGGAAGAGAGAGCCCTGAGGTGAGCGTGCGGAAGGTTCAACCGTGAGCGCCGCCGCGTTACTGACGAAACGGGACCTCGTCACCCGTTACGATGAGATCCTAGATCGAGGATGCCTCGGCTCCGAAGACCGCGACAGGTTACGCCGTGGCCAGGACGTCGAGGGGGTCGTGATTCAGCAATCGGGAGGGTCGTCAGGCGAGGTGCCCCTGAGGCTCCCGCGAACCAACGCCGAGATCCAGTGGCTCGCCACCAAGCTGCTCGCGCGCTTCCACAAAGAGCACGGATCGTTCCCTACAAGGGGGGCCTTTCTCGGGGGCATTTCGCACACCGAAGCCACGCAACGCGCAGAGGTGGACGCACCGATCGCCATCGAGGACTTCGCGGGAGATCAGCTCGACGCGCTAGATGCATTCGATCCCGACGTGATCTCGATGTATCCAAGCTTCGCCCGCGCAATTGTCGCGCATCCAACACTTGACCTCACACGGTTGCGGTCCGTCAAGCTTGGCGGGGAGACCATTTTGCCCTCGGACCTCGAGAGACTCCGTGCACGGTTCGGGGATCTCGTCATCGTCGAACAGTTCGGGTCGACCGAAATGCCGGGAATCGCCTTTCGCACCCTTGGACCCGACAAAGAGGCACCGTACGATCTGAGCACGGATCGATACGACGTGGATTGGGGCGGGGGCGAAGGATGGCAGCCCCTGGTCGTGCGTGACCGGTTTCCTCAGAGGGCGTTCCCGATCGATGGCTGGTACGACACGGAGGACGAAGTGTTCGTCGAGAGGGGCTCGGTGCGCCGGGTGCGTCGACGGGACGATCCCGCGACTCCCTGGCTTGGTGATCTCGACGGGCTCCTACGTGCTGGGTTCGTTCATGTACAGGTTCTGCCGAGGGAGAAGAAGGTGCTGGTCTCGGGGGGGACGGCCTCTCGACTGACTTCGCTGTCGCTTGCCGGGGAGGAGCTGGTGGTTTGTCGCGAGGCGCCGTACCGCCTGATCGACTCCAACAAGATGCCGCTGTGGCTCGACACCGATAGGGTAGACCTGAGTCGGACGTACCGCTCGGACGACGTCGAAGCCACCGCGGATGGCTAGGAGAAGCCTCCAGGAAGAGCAGCGCACGGGATGTTCTATTGCCCAGACTCTAGAGGGTACGTCCGGCCGTCGCGAAAGGACTTGACCTATTCAAATACCGGTGGTATTTGAATACCGATGGTATCTGAAATAGCTCAACCATTGTCACGGGCACAGCGATCCGCGGAAAACCGGGAACGGTTGTTGGCGGCCGGGCGGGCGGCTTTTTTGGCGCACGGCTACCACGGGGTTTCGCTGGAGCAGGTGAGTCGTGCAGCGGGGCTCACCAAAGGGGCTGTCTACTCCCAGTTCGAGAACAAGGCCGAGCTGTTTCTCGCGGTGCTGGAGCAAGGCATCGAGCAACGCCTTGCCATCCTCCGGGAGCACTCTGGGAGCTTGCAGGAGGTGGGGGATGCCTTCGCCCGAGGGTGGGAACGCAGTTTCTCCGATAGCGATGGTTGGTTTCCCGCGGCGATCGAGTTTCGGATTCATGCAGCCCGGGATCCGGCGCTCAACGAGCGATACCGGCGCCTTCACGAGCGTCTGGTGGACGGGGTGGCTTCGAAGATTGGCGAGCTGCGCCCCGAGATTCGGCAACCCCGTCGCCTCGCACGCATCGTGTTGGCCTTCGGAAGCGGCCTGGCTCTCGAGCGTGCCTCGGGGGCTCCGGTGGGAAAGCAGGCCCTGGACACCGTCTTTCGTGCGTTGCTGCAGAAGGAGTCAGAACGATGACTGGGTACTTCTCGCGTTTGGGGTTGGTGGCAGACGGGCTTCGCCGTCGGAGAGGGGCGAGTCGGCGCGAACGATGGCCCCGGGCACGCCTCGACCAATACCAGCGGAACCGACTCGAAGCCCTCGTGCGGCATGCCCGGGCCAACTCCAGCTTCTGGCGGGAGCATCTGGCGGGCGTGGGCGAGAATTTTAGGCTCGAAGACTTGCCTCCCGTGACGAAAGCGAGATTGAACGTCGACATCAGCAGCACCTTGACCGTGGACGGCCTGACTCGCGAGGAGCTCGAATCTCACCTTGGTCAGGTGGGCTCGGAGGACGTGCTCCTCCGCGGGCACTATCGCGTTCTCACGAGCGGCGGCAGCTCGGGCCGCCGCAGCCTTTTCGTGTACGGACGAAACGACTGGCGCGGCTTCTTGGAAGGTGCGTTTCGGTTCAGCAAACAGATCGGTTTGAACCCCCGCTTGCCGCGCGTTCGAGTGGCGGCGGTCAGCGCACCCGACGCGAAGCACATGACCTTTCGCGGCGCAGCCTCCATCGACGTCGGTGTATTCAACGCTTTGCGGCTGTCAGCCACCGAGTCGTTGGATTCGATCGTCGAAAAGCTCAACGCGTTTCAGCCTCAGGTTCTCTTTGGCTACGCATCGATGGTCTCGCTGCTGGCCCAAGAGGCTCTAGCGGGAAGGCTCGAGCTCGACCTCAAGAGAGTTTGCACGACGAGCGAGCTTCGGACCGAAGACATGACCGAGACCATCGTGTCCGCCTTTGGGAGCCAGCCCTACGACCTCTATGCCACGACCGAAACGGGTCTCATGGCGATGGATTGCGAGCATCACGTTGGCAAGCACGTGTTCGAGGATCTCGGTATCATCGAGGTGGTCGACCGTGATCATCGACCCGTGCCCGAGGGAGAAGTAGGAGAGCGGATCCTCGTCACCAACCTCAACAACTTCACCCAGCCCTTGATTCGCGTCGAGATCGACGACCGGATGGCATTGACCTCGGAGCCATGTCCGTGCAGCCGCACCACGAAAAGGATGGTCAGCCTCGAGGGTCGCGACGATGACATTCTCGAGTTTCCGGCGGCCGAAGGGCCGCTGCGAGTCCATCCCATCCAGTTCAGGAGCCCTCTGGGACGCGTGGCGACCCTCGCCGAATACCAGTTGATCCAGGAGCCAGGCCGACTCCGCCTCCGCGCGGTGCCCCGCCGGGGGAGCGATCCCCATGACATGGAGCGCGACGCACTCCGGCAGCTCGGCGAGGCCCTTCGCCAAGCGGGGGTGCGGGGTGTGGAGCTCGCTGTCGAGCGAGTTCCGAGTCTTCCCCGACGAGAAGGTGCGGCGAAGCTCAAGGTAGTCCGGAGGCTATCCCGGCAGCGGACACACCCGGCTGCGTCGCAGCAGTCGCCAGGCGTCGATCGACAGTCGCCGCACACAGAAACAGGGAGGCTCAGATGACCGTTACCTCGAAGAGATTTCGTTCCAAAGACGATCCCACGACTGCCGTCTTCTACGCCTGCCATGCGCCAGCCCACTTCGACCTCGGCGCGGCGTACGACGCCGTGCACAGGAGCACAGATGCCGCCACACAAACGGAACGCTACCGCGCGGCATTACAACGCAACCCCATTCTTGCGGGCCTCCTCGAAGCCATCCGCAACGACGCCGAACTCGCCGAAGCTGTGCGCGCGGTGCGCGCAAGACCGGAGATTCAAGCCCTCGAGCGTCTCGGTGTCGCCAATGCGAGCTACTTGCACGACGCATATTTCAAAACGGTCCTCGACGGCAACATCATGGCACATTGGGCGCCCCCCAGCCTGATTCTCAGCTGCCGTGCCAAGCCGGGGATAACGTTCTTCGATTCTCTGAAGACCTACACGTTGGTTTTTACGTCCAGCGTCTTTACCGCGTTGATCTTCTCGAAGCTTCGCTTCAAGACACTATTTCTCACGGTGTTCACGCACGTCATCGTTTTCGTCAACATCCTCGAAGCCGTCTTTACGGACGCCATCCACGGCCAGCTGAACAATGCATTCCTTGGCATGGTGTTGTGTCTGCACATCCCTTGGTTGCGTCCCGTATGGGTGGACGACCGGGGCCACATGCTAAGCCCCTATTCCCAAGCGTGGATCGATCTGTACAACTCGTGGAACCTGTGCTTCATCTACGGCAGCGTCCAGCACCGCTACAGCCCGGCGATTTTTTCAAAAATCGTTGCAACGATGTACGCCCAGGCCGAGTTCGGAACGCGCTATTGGCTCTACTCCCGCACCTACACCTTGGCCTTTGCCATCTACCAATTCCGAACGCAGAGCGCGTTCTACAGCACCCAAAGCTGTATTCTACCGGAGCTCGTTAAGCTCTGGGGAAAGCACAACGCCAGCGCGGCGTGGCGCCATCTACGGGGATAGTGAGCCCACGATGCTACGTGGTTTGCGAGGCACGCGTTGTACTGGTCGTCAGACAAGTTGGTGATCGAGCTGAATATCAGGGTGT
Organism: Myxococcales bacterium; assembly: GCA_050118395.1. Taxonomy (GTDB): domain Bacteria; phylum Myxococcota_A; class Polyangia; order Polyangiales; family Houyiibacteriaceae; genus SG8-38. The sequence goes on from JASFKY010000054.1 coordinate 4,984, forward strand.
CGAAAGGATCGCGTCTCACGCCGCAGCTCTTTACACCGCCGATCTCGGTTACCCGTGTGTAGTATTCGACACTGGGGTCCGGCGAACACCGAGCGCTGGAGATGGGCCTGCGTCATCTCCCGGAGCCGCAGGCTAAGCGGCACTTTCTTTGGTCACGTCCCAGCCTGGAAAGAGCAACACTGCGGGGTGGACTCGAAGCGCACGCGCCAGGGTCTTGGCACGTTCCGCACCGAGCTGCGTCCGGCCGTTCTCGAGGTTTGAAATGGTCGATTGTGTGAGGCCGGTACGCTCCGCGAGCTGCGACTGCGTCAACTCGTTCTTCTCTCTGAGGATACGGACCATCTCAGCGGGCGAGAGCTTGACGCGAACGACCGACTTGGTGAAACGCTCGCTCCGAAGTGCCTCCTGAACCTTCTTTCCGCGCTTAGTAGTCATGGGGATTTACCTCCAGCACGAGAACCTCGAAGCGGTCTCCTTCGACCACATAGAGTACGCGCCATTTCTTGGTGAGATAGCTCGACCGAGCGCCTTTCCACTCGCCCTTGAGCGCATGGTCTCGGTAGCCAGGGATCAACCGGAGCGCTCGTGGCCCAGATGCTTGAACGACTTCCTTCCATGCTTCGTACTGCTTGACGACCTCTTTGGGTGCCCTCTTGAGTTGCCTCTTGCAAGGCCTGCTCTCGAGAACTTCCCACATTATGAATGAGTAATATGCCCTTGAAGTAATGTCAATCGCAAAGCTGCCGGGTCTGCGGCACTCGATCTGCCGTTGCGAGGCGCGCCGAGTCGAGAGTCGTCCAACACGGTGCTGGTTGGATTTTGACGCCTATTTGACGCGAAGATGTGGAATGGCCTGATATGGGGCGACGGTCCCGAGCGCCGGCCAGTGCATCTATGTCTCAGTTATCGTTCATGAAGTGTCTCAAATGTTGGGTTTGACTGAAACTAAGAAATTGGTCGTTGCAGAGCTCATAACCCGAAGGTCGTCGGTTCAAATCCGGCCCCCGCAACTAATCAAAACGAGCAGTTAGCGATCATACGCTCTCTGCTCGTTTTTTCTTTTTGACGCGTATTTGACATCAGCACTGTAGGCGTGAGTCAAAACGCAATCTGCATCGCGCAGCAACGATCAATTCTCCAGGCTTTTTCGCGATTGCGGTTCGACAATCTCGCGTCCTCCCGGGTGCATAGCCCGAAGGACCTACGGGTCACGAAGTGGTGTGATTTGTGGGGGACGAGACGCACGAGTCTTAGAAGACCAGAAGGTCGCGGAGCGGACCGCTACACCGACACTCGCATCTCGGGCATCTCAGCCCAACGGAGGCGAGCGCCGGCATGCCAGTACTGACCGAATTCTGCGATCACTAAGGCAAGTGCCACCTGGACCACCATCGGCCAGCTGCTCACCGGGCGCTCGGGACCAGGACCAGACGTCCATGCAGGCCGCCTGCCTGGACCATGCGCTGGGCGCGATCGGCTTGCGTCAGATCGAGTTGCTCGTGGATCGGAATGAAGAAGGGATTCTTGGTGTGGAGGGCGAGCACTTCCTTCATGTCTGCACGCGTTGCTCCGCTGCTGCCGATGATCTGCAAGCCGCGCGTGACGATGAAACCGAGGTTGACCGAGGCGCGTTCCTCGACGACGTTTCCAACGACGATGATCCGCCCACCGGGGCGTAGGGAACGCAGTGCGGCATTGAAGGTCGGAGGGCCGACGCAGTCCATGACCAGGTCGACAGGGCCAGCCGGCAACTGCTTGTGAAAGCGGTCACCAGCGTCGACGACGACGTGCTCGGCGCCGAGCTTGGTCAGGTATTCCCGATGGCTTTCGTCGCGTGTGACTGCGGTAACCGTCGCGCCGAGCCGCGATGCCACTTGGACCGCTGCCGAGCCGACGCCGCCGTTGGCCCCGGTGATCAAGACCCGTTGACCCGATTCGACACCCCCAAAGCGCGCGAGTCCGCGATAGGCGGTACCAAAGGTGCAATGAAGGACCGCGGCCTCGGCTGCGGGGATGTCATCGGTCATCCGGTAGAAGCATCGCTCCGGAGCGAGCAAGTGGCTGGCATAACCACCATCGATCATGAGGCCGAGGACTCCTGCTGCTCCCTGACAGAGTGAGCCGCTTTCCCGTTTGCAGGGCTCGCACTGCCCGCAATAGTCGCGGTGCGTGCTTGCGACGCGATCTCCGACGGACCAGTCCGTGACGTTCGGCCCGACGGCGATGACTTGCCCCACGGCTTCATGGCCCGGGGTAATCGGCGTCTGGATGAACTTGAAGCGTCCATCTCGATCGATACAGTCGCGGAAGCACACACCACAGGCCTCGACTTCCACGAGGACTTGGCTTCCGCTGGGCTCCGGCGGCGGTGCATCGCTGGTCTCGATAGCAAGGTCTTCATCCCAGCCAATCTTGGTGAGGCGTGCGCGCTCGGTCATGGTCACTGTCCTTTGAAACTTGGTTTCCGTCCATCGAGGAATGCTGCGACACCTTCTTTGGCGTCGCGCGACCGAATGTTCTGTCGGAAGACACGAGCCTCTTCCTCCATGCCCCTCGCGGCCCCTTCACGAAGGCCGACGTTCACTGCGCTCTTGATCGCTGCGATTGCGCCGGTCGCCTGGCGCGCGAGCCGCGCTGCGAAGTCGAGCGAGAGGTCGTAGAGCTCGTCGGGCGGGTGCACCGCGGTGACGAGACCGGCTTGCAGTGCGGCCTCCGGCGTGAGCTGAAGCCCCTTGAACATGAGCTCAAGGGCCTTGGCCTTTCCGACCAGCTGAGTTAGACGCTGCGTGCCTCCGAAGGCGGGAATCATTCCCAAGCGCACTTCGGGAAGCCCGACGAAACCAGGACCGGCCGCCATGAAGCGGAAGTCGCAGGTCAACGCGAGCTCGAACCCGCCACCGAGCGCGTGCCCGTTGATCGCTGCGACGGTTGGCATCGGGAGCGCCTCGAAGGCATCCAACGCAGCAACCGCTCTTGGATGAAGCTCGAGGAGGCTGTCGTCGATCTCCCGAAGCTGGCTTACGTCGTCGCCGGCGGAAAACATGAAGGGGATCGCGCTCGTGATCAGCGCTGCACGCGCCTCGCCGCGCGCACCCAGGTGGTCGAGCACCGTTTCGAGGTCCTCGAGAAACGCCGGCCCGAACGCGTTCACGGGCGGGTGGCTCATGCGGATCACGGCAACCGAGTCGACGACTTCGTATTGCAATACCGACAGGTCCATGGCTTCGCCTCCTGCAACGGGTCTTTATTGTGACTTAGATTTATTGTCAAGGATCTTAGTAACACATAAATTAACGCTTGACACACTGGGTTCTGCCTCGTATTCCTGGTGAAAGCTGAGGTGTAGATATGGCAATTCCCAGCGAAAACGGTTCGAAGAGCCCCTCGAAGAGCAAGAAGAAGCGCAACCTCGAGAAGCAAAGCGCGATCCTCGAGGGCGCTTTGAGGGTCTTCGGCGAGAGAGGCTTCGAGGACGCAACTGTCGCCGCGATTTGTGCCGAGGCGGGGATCTCCGAGCCGACGCTGTACGAGTACTTCGACTCCAAAGAGGACGTGCTCTTTTCGATATCGGAGGCCTACACCCGCAAGGAGCTCGAGCGCCTGAGCGAGCTGGCTCATTACATCAAAGACCCGCGCGAGCGTGTGCGGGCGATCATTCAAGCCTATCTCGAGTTCTACGAGAACAACCCCCTCTACACGTCGGTCGCGCTGCTGACCCTCAAGGGGAACCGCCGGTACGTCGCGTCGCCTGCGTACCAGAGCGTTCGAGATGCCGCGCGCCGACTGGTCGATGTCATTCGAGATGGCGCGAAGTGCGGCGTCTTTCGGGATGACGTGGACCCGTATCTGGTCCGGAACATGGTGCTCGGCTTCATCGAGCACCTGACCATTCAGTGGTTGCTCGTGGGGCGCCCCAAGGGAATAGCCGAGCACACGGATACCATCTTCCACATGGTCATGCGTGCGATCGAAAGAGAAGACGACGACACAATTGAAGTGAAGCTGAAGGTCAGCCGGCACTTGGCACGTAGCCTTCTTGGGGCCGACGGTGGCAACTAGAGACGAGAAGATCCTGATCACGGGAGCTGCCGGTTTCACTGGCCACCATGCCGTGATGGAAGCGGTGAAGGCGGGGTTCTCCGTGCGCGCGACAGACGTTTCGAGCCGGTACTACAGCGCGATGTTCGAGGCGCTCGGCGTCAAGTTCGTCAAGTCCGACCTCACCAAGCGTGAGGGTCTCGAGGCGCTGGTCGACGGCGTCGATGGGGTGTTTCACGTAGCCGGAATTCACGACTACTCGACCCCCCGTGAGCTCATGGTCGCGGTGAACGTGAACGCGGTTGAAAATCTCTGCGATGCCAGCGTTTCAGCAGGGGTAGAGCGCTTCATCCACCTCTCGTCGGCGGGCGTCTATGGCTACGACTGGCACGAAAAGACCCCCGTCAAAGAGGACGCGCGCAAGCTCACTCCGCCGCTCAACGTCTACAACGAAACCAAGTGGGCGGGCGAGCAAGTCGTCCACCAGTTCATTTCGGACAAAGGTCTGCGTGCCACCATACTGCGGCCCGGCGCGATCTACGGAACGCGATCGGAGTACGGTATCCACAACGCGGTCAAGCACGTCTACTCCCACAGGAACAAGTCACGGATCATGATGTTGGGCAGTGGCGACCACGTCGAGGGCTTCGTGCACGTCGAAGACGTGTGCCGCGCGATGGTTTATGCGTTCGACCACGACGCTATGATCGGCGAAGCATACAACGTCGCGGATGACTCGCGATGGACGACCGCGGAGTTCTTCAACTTTCTCTCCAAGGAGCTGTTCGGCGCCGAGAAACCCTTCTTCCACGTCCCGCTTCCGGTGTTGGTTCCGGTTGCCGCAGCATCGCAGCTTCTGGCCAAAGGGTTTGGCACGAAGTCCAAGCTCGAGAAGGACACGCTCCACTACATGTCGTGTGATCGCATTTGGGACAACGCCAAGCTGAAGGAAACCGGCTTCGAGCTCGAGCACCCCGACGTGCGATCGGGAATGAAAGAAACCCTCGATTGGTACAAGGACAACGGCTGGCTCCAAGCGTGATCGCAGGAGGCCCCCAAGCGCGCACTAACAGGTATTCGTCATGAGCACAGACATCCTCACAGTCAAAGATCTGGTGACCCGCAACGCCGTCGAGCGCGGGGATAGCCCATTTATTGAGTTCTACGATGAAGTCGTGACCTACCGGGAACTCGATGAACGCAGCGACGCGTTTGCGCGTTATTTGCTAAGCAAGGGCATCGGCAAAGGGGACATCGTGGCGTTCATGATGGCGAACTCGCCGGAGTTTTTCTATGTCCTGCTGGGCGCCCAGAAGATCGGCGCCGTCGCGGGCCCCGTGAGCTGCTGGTGGCAGGACAAAGAGCTTCAGCATCTCGTCGACGACGCAGAGCCGCCCATGCTCGTCGTCGATGACGAGTTCGCGCCGATCGTCTCGAAGATCAAAGACACGATGGCCTCTGTGAAGACCATCGTGGTCAACGCGCCCACGACGCTCAGCTCGGGCTTCGAGCACGAAGAGCTGTCCGAAGCGCTGCGCGCGCACGCCGGCAATCTCGAGCACGACGACCCTCCCACGCCCGACGATGTTGCGACGGCAATGTACACCTCGGGTACGACGGGCACGCCCAAGGGTGTCCTGCATACCCATCACAACATCATCCGCGCGACACACTCGAAGGTGCAGATCGCTCCCATCGAGCCCGGAGACCGCTCGCTCTGCGTGCTTCCCCTCTTTCACTCGGGCGGGCTCAACGACCTGGCCTATCCGTGTATGTATCGCGCGGTGACGATCGTCCTGCGCAAGGACTTCTCGGCGTCGGAGTTCTGGGAGTGCGTCGAGCGATACAAGGTGAATGGCTTCTACATCGTACCGACCATGTGGAACATCTTGCTCAGGGTGCCCGAGGCCTCGAAGGTCGACACGAGCAGCCTGCGCTTCGGCCTTTCGGGAGCCGCACCGATCCCGGCAGAGCAGCTCGAAGAATGCGAGCGGCGTTTCGACGTTCCGATTCTGGAAGCCTACGGATCGACCGAAAACACCGGCGGCATCACTGCCAACACGTTCGATGCACGGAAGCTCGGATCGATTGGCAAGGCGTTGCCAGGCATGGAAGTTCGGATCTTCGACGAGCAAGACAACGAGGTCGCGTCTGGAGAGATCGGCGAGATCGTGACTCGAAGCGACGCCGTCATGAAGGGTTATCATAAGGCGCTGGAGGCCACCGAGGAGACGATCAAGAATGGTTGGTTGCACACAGGCGACATGGGCTACGTCGACGACGAAGGCTTCTTCTTTATCGTCGACCGCAAGAAGGAGTTGATCATCCGCGGTGGGGTAAACGTCTACCCGAAGGAGCTCGAAACGGTGATCGGCGCGCACCCTGCGGTCGAGGAGGTGGCTGTGCTTCCCGAGGCACACGACAAGTACGGCCAAATCGCCAAGGCCTGTGTCGTGCCAAACCAAGGCAAGCCCCTGACGGAGGAGGAGCTGCGCGCATACTGTGCGTCCCAGCTCGCGCCCTACAAAGTTCCGGAGAAGTTCCTGTTCCTCGACCGTCTCCCGAGGAACGCGATCGGCAAGGTGGTCAAGAAGGAGCTCATTCGCGAGCTCGAAGAGGAAGCAACCGGCGAGGCGGTCCCCGTGGCGCACCTGTTCGAAGGAATGGCCGCCCGGTTCATTCCGAAGAAGGCAAAAGGCGTGGACGCGGTCGTCAGCTACCACATCACTGGTGGCGGCGGTGGTGATTGGACGGTCACGATCCGCGACGGCCAGATCAGCGTGACCGAAGGCTTGGCGAAGGACCCTCGTTGCTACGTCGTGGCGCGCGACAGCGACTACTACGACATCACCGTCGGCAAGATGTCCGGTATCACCGCCGTGATCACCGGAAAGCTGACGATCAAGGGCGACACGGGGTTCATGCGCAAGCTGCGCAAGATGTTCAGACCCGCTGAAACGAAGTAGACGGACGCAACCCGATAGATGAGAGGCGAGAGACCATGGCACTCCGAACGGCTGAAGAATACAAAGCAGGGCTGCGGGACGACCGCAAAGTCTACATTCTCGGAAACAAAGTCCCGGATGTCACCGAGGACCCCTATATCAAAGTCGGGGTCGAAACTGCCGCATTTGATTTCTTGCTGGATGACCATCCTGAGATGCATGAGCTCGCCACCATCGAGGAGCCGAGCACCGGCGAGACGGTGAGCCGGTACTTCGAGGTCCCCGACTATCCAGAGGCCGTTGCCAAGCGGCACGAGCTGGTCAAGGGAGCGTGCAAAGTCGCCGACGGAGCGCTCCCGTTCGTGAAGGACGTCGGCACCGACATCATGAACGCGATCACGGCCGTGGCTCGGGTCGCCGGAAACAAAACGTACCTGGACCGCATCAACGAGTATCGTCGCTACTGTGCGGTCAACGACCTCACGCTGGCGGGCGCCGTCACGGATGTAAAGGGCGACCGTTCCAAGGGGCCGAGCCAACAAAGCAGCCCAGACTACTACCTTCGAGTCGTCGACGAGACCCAAGACGAGATCGTGGTATCCGGAGCGAAAGCACACATCACTGCGTCGGCCTATGCAGACGAGATCATCGTAATTCCGCCGCGCGCCATGTCCGAGCAAGACGCCGACTACGCGGTGTCGTTTGCTATCCCGGCGAACACTCCGGGGATCACCCAGATCTGCCGACCAAACTTCCGCTATGAGGATACGGCCCACTTTCCGACGCCGCGTCCCCGCAGAGGCCACATCGAAGCGCTCGTTGTTTTCGACAACGTGCGCGTCCCCAAGGACCGCGTCTTCATGCTTCGCGAGTGGCCGGCGGCGCAAGGCCTCGCCTACGCGTTTTCGGCGTTTCACCGTTACACCGCGGTGACCTACAAGATCCCCATCCTTGAGTACATGACGGGCTTGGCGATGCTCGCGGCCGAGGCAAACGGCGTGCATAGGGCCTCGAACATCCGGGAGCGTTTCGTGAACATGATCCGCTACACGGAGACGACGAAGGCGTTGGCTAGGGCAGCCGCGGTTGACCCTCAGGATTTCGGCGGCTCGGGTCTGTACGTGGCGAACACGCTGACGGCGAACATGGCCAAGCTGCACTTCGCGTCGGAGTTCCACGACTTCGTGCGAGATATCCAGGACATCGCAGGCGGTCTCTTGGTGACGCAACCCACCTACAAAGACTGGCAGAACAACGAGACTCGGCCCTACCTAGAGAAGTACATGGGTGGCGCCGGGAAATTCGACGCAGAGCAACGCCTCAAGCTCATGAGCACGCTGCACCACGTGGTGGCAAGCGACTTTGCCGGGTGGCACGAGGTATGCTCGATCCACGCAGAGGGCTCGTTCGCCGCGCAGAAGATGATGCTCCTCGTCGAGGCGCCCTCGAAGTACTACAAGAGCAAGGCGCGAGAGATCGTGGGGCTCGACGGCTAGTGACGCCGCGGATTCGGAGGTCGTGATGTTGCAGCAATTGAAAGACAGACCAGAGGCTCCTCAGATGTTGGCGTCGTATGACCCCAGCAACGGCAGAAAGCTCGGCGAGGTGCGAGTCTCCACCGCGGCGGATGTGAAAGCTGCGGTCGCGAGGGCTCGCAAGGCCCAGGTCGGATGGGCGTCGATGGGCGTCGATGGGCGAAACCGAATCCTCCACCGGCTTCGAGGCGTCCTCATCGACCGCGCTTCGGAGATCGGGAGGCTCGTGTCTTCCGAGAACGGCAAGCCGCCGGCCGAACCCGTCGGCCTCACGGGTCCGCTCTGTGAAACCATCAAGCTGCACACAGGCGTTGCCAAGCGCCTCGAATCAGGCATCAAAGTCAGCCCGACGTTCTTCATCGGCTCCAAGGCGCGTGTCTACTACGAACCACTCGGCGTCGCCGGGTTCATCCTCCCCTGGAACTTCCCTTTCGAGCTTGGCGTCAAGCACATGATTCCGGCTTTGGCGGCGGGCAATGCCGTCGTGCAGAAGCCGTCGGAGGCCAACCCTTTGATCGGCGAGATGATTGTGGACCTGTTCCGAGACGCTGGCGTTCCCGATGACGTCGTCCAGATGGTGCACGGATATGGTGAAACCGGTGCGGCGCTCATCGACGAGGCAGACGTCATTTGCTTCGTCGGCTCGCCGGGGACCGGTCGCCGCGTCATGGAACGCGCCGCGCAGACCCTGACTCCGGTGGTGCTCGAGCTCGGGGGCAACGACGCTGCGATCGTTCGGGAGGACGCCGACCTCGATCTCACGGCCCAAGGCCTCGTCAACGGCACTTGTTACAACACCGGCCAGGTGTGTAACGGGGTCGAGCGGATCTACGTACCGGCTCGCCTGATCGAGCCTCTCACGCAGAAGATCCTCGCGATCGTGAAGGAGATGCGCCAAGGCGATCCAAGTGGCCGAGGGGAGTACGATCTCGGGCCAATCACATGGGCCCCGCAGCTCGAGATCTACGAAAAGCACACGGCTGATGCGCTGGAAAAGGGCGCGGAGCTGCGTCATGGCGGAGTCGTCGATCGCAGAAACGGCGGGCTCTTCTGGCCTCCTACGGTTCTGACGGGGATGACGCACGACATGCTCATGATGCAAGAGGAGACGTTCGGTCCGTTCTTGCCGATCATGGCTGTTAACGGCGACGAAGAAGCAGTTCGTCTCGCCAACGATTCGAAGTACGGCCTGGGGGCGAGTGTTTGGACTCGCGACGAAGCAACCGGTCAGGCGATGGCGAGGCGAATCCGTGCAGGCTCGGTGATGGTGAACAACGCTGTCCAGTCGGGTGGATGCGTGACCTTGCCCTTTGGAGGTGAAGGCGAATCTGGCGTTGGGCGCGTGCAAGGCGAACAAGCGTTTTATACCTACGTCGCGACGAAGAGCGTGATGACCAGCCCGAAGAGCGTTGCCAATCTATGGATGCCGTACACACCAGGGGCGGAAACGCTTGCCAAGGGCTTCACCAAAGTGTTCAGCGGACGCGGGATCCAAGAGCGCATGTCGGGGATCGTCGACGTCGTCCGCAATTGGCCGCGCCGCTGATGAAGGAGCTGCGCGGAAAGAGCGCGGTGCTGACCGGCGCTTCGAGAGGTCTCGGTCCGTACATCGCGCGCGCGTTGGCACGAAAGGGCGTCAACCTCGCGCTTACCGCGCGAACATCCGACGCGGTGGAGGCGACAGCAGATGAAGCGACCTCGTTGGGGGTCAGCGCGGTCGCAATCCCGGTGGATGTCACCGACGAGGACGGGCGCCGACGCCTCTTGGAAGGGGCCGTGGCGGCCAACGGCCCCATCGACATCCTGATCAACAACGCCGGCATGGAGTGGGTCTGCGCGTACACCAACATGTCGGCCGGGCGGATCGAGCAGATGGTTCAAACCAACCTCATTGCGCCGCTCATCCTCTCCAGGCTCGTGCTTCCGGAGATGATCGCGCGCGGCAGCGGCCACGTGGTGATGATGTCGTCGCTCGGAGGCAAGAAGGGCTCGCCATATTCGGCCACCTATGCGGCGACCAAGGCGGGCCTCATCGAGTGGACGAGCGGCGTTCGTGAAGAGCTCCGCGGAACGGGCGTGAGCGCCTCGGTGATCTGCCCGGGCTTCGTCTCCGATGCCGGCATGTTCGCCGAGTACGGCAAGAGCGCGCCAAGGATTGCCGGAGAGAGCACGCCGGAGGCCGTTGCCGACGCGGTGGTCCGGTCCATTGAACGCGACATCGGGGAGATCGTGGTGAACCCAGGGCCCAGCCGGTTGATGGAGATCACCAACGCCATCAGCCCGGGGGCCATGTCGTGGATTCTCCGGCGCTTCGGGTTGTACGAGTTCTATCGTCAGCAAGCCGAGGACAACCGGGCTTAGGTGAAGGGAACTCATGGGCC
>JASFKY010000055.1:0-15786 GCA_050118395.1 Myxococcales bacterium
CAGCCTGACCCACAGCAGCTCGTCGTCGAGCAGGGCTTGGAACCACTGCGGGCTCTGAGCGGCGAACGTGCGAGCCGCGACGACGTGAAGGACCCCCAGCACGCAAAGCACGCCGGTCCAAAGGCCGAGCGGCGTGCGTTGATTCATTCGGCCTCCGGCCGGAGCAGTGGAAACAGGAGCACGTCCCGAATCGAAGGCTGATCGCAAAGCAACATCACCAGCCGGTCGACGCCCAAACCAAAGCCGGCGGCCGGGGGCATGCCATGACAAAGCGCCCGAATGAAGTCCCCGTCGAAGTCCATGGCTTCCTCGTCGCCCCTTTCGCGAGCTCGAAGCTGGGATTCGAACCGGGCCGCCTGGTCGTCGGGGTCGTTGAGCTCGCTGAACGCATTGCTCAGCTCCCGTCCGTCGATGAAGAGCTCGAATCGATCCACGTAATCGGGGTCTTCATCGTTGCGTCGCGCCAAAGGAGAAACCTCCCACGGAAACTGGGTGATGAAGACCGGGACGGAGCGAGCCCCGTCCGGCGTGCGATACAGAGAGGTCAGGTCTGGCTCCACCAAGAGCTCGAACACTGCGAAGATGCGCTCGCCGTGGCTTTCGCAGGTCGCGAGCTGCTTCTGTGCGGCCGGCTCGAGGCGCGGAGCCATGGCTACGCAGGCCTTTTCGAGCGCTTCGGCATCGTCGACGGCCTCTGGGGACAGAAGCTCCTTCCAAGGAGTGTCCGGGACACCCTCGTGGCCGGCACGTTCGAGACGCTGTACGATCGCATCGCGCATCGTCACGCGCATCCAGTCGGCGCTCAGGTCGAATGTGCGGTCTCCGATCAAGCTCGGAAAACGGCTGTGCAGGTCGGCATCGACGACACGAATCATGTCGATCGCGAGATTCATGAGATCTTCGTAGGTGGCGTAGGCCATGTAGAACTCGAGAATCGTGAACTCGGGATTGTGCTTGGTGCTGATCCCTTCGTTGCGAAAGGTTCGTCCTATCTCGTAGACGCGATCGAACCCACCGACGAGCAAGCGCTTGAGATGGAGCTCCGGGGCAATGCGCAGGATGAGCGCCAGATCGAGGGCATTGTGGTGAGTCCGGAAGGGCTTGGCCGTCGCGCCTCCGCGGATGGCGTGCAGCAGAGGGGTTTCGACCTCGAGAAAGCCGCGCGCGTCCAGGAACTTCCGGAGCGACTGGATGATCAGGGTTCGTGCTCGGAAGACCTCCGCCACCGCGGGATTGGCAAACAGGTCGACGTACCGCTCCCGGTAGCGCTTTTCGACGTCCTTGAGGCCATGCCATTTCGCCGGGGGCGGGAGCAGGGCCTTGCCCAGATGCTCGTAACGCCGTGCGCTCACCGCCAACGCCCCAGTCTTGGTCCGGATGAGCGGCCCCTGCACCAGCACGTGGTCGGCGAGATCCAAGAGCTTGAGCACGGCCGCCTCGCGCTCGCTCAGCTTGTCGGGGCGCACCAGCGCTTGGGCATCGCCGTAGGGCGTGCGGATGACGAGAAACGGGCCTCGCTTGGCGATCACGCGGCCGTAGAGCGCCACGTGGAGGGCACTGTCGGTCAGCTCGTCCTCGAGCGGCAGCTTGCTCCGAGCCTCCTCGTCGTTGGCGAGCGAGACGAGCTCCCGGCGCTTCTGCTCGAGCGCGTCGGTAGTGCGCCAGGAGCTCGGGTAGGGCAACACACCGAGCTCTCGCAGTCGCTCTGCCTTGTTCCGCCGTGTTTGTCGCAACTCGTCTTCAGTGGCCACTTGCTAGTTCCCCTGGGCTTTGCCCGCCTTTTTCTTTTCTTGCCGCTTCTCCGCGCTCATCAGGAGATAGGTTTCGATGAACTCGTCGAGATCGCCGTCGAGCACGGCCGCGGCGTTCGTCACTTTGTGATCGGTGCGCTCGTCCTTGACCATGGTGTAGGGCTGCAGCGTGTAGGTCCGGACCTGAGAACCAAACGCGATGTCTGCACGGTCGCTGAGGAACGCTTCCTCGAAGGCCGCCTCGCGCTCTCGCCGCGCCTTTTCGAAAAGCAGCCCGCGCAGCATCTTGAGCGCGGTTTCCCGATTCTGATGTTGGGACCGTTCCGCTTCGCAACGCACGACGAAGCCGGTGGGGATGTGCTTCATACGCACCGCGGACTCGGTTCGGTTGACGTGCTGACCTCCCGCGCCTCCCGAGCGCATCGTCGTGACCTCGAGATCCTCGTCGCGAATCTCGATTTCGCCCTCGGTCAGATCTTCCCCGAGGTCGGGCACGACGCTCACCCCCGCAAACGAGGTGTGACGCCGCTTGTTGGCGTCGAACGGGCTGATCCGGATGAGGCGATGCACTCCATTTTCTGCCCGAAGGTAGCCGTATGCGTTCGGGCCGCGTGCCACGAAAGTTGCGTCCTTGATACCGGCCTCGTCGCCCGGCTGCTTGCTCAGAAGTTCGGTGCGGAAGCCGCGTCGCTCGCACCAGCGCAGATACATGCGAAGGAGCATGTCCGCCCAGTCCTGCGCTTCGGTCCCGCCCGCACCGGGGTTGATGGTCACGATCGCGTCGGTGTCGTCCTCGGAGCTGAGCATCCGTTTGAGCTCCAGACCCCGCACTTCCGATTCGAGCGAGGGAAGCCTTTCGGCCACGTCGTTCGCCACGCCCTCGTCCCCTTCGCTCACCGCGAGGTCCAAGAGCTCGAGTAAGTCTTTGACTTCACCGTGTACCCGCTCGAATTCATTGAGGGTGTCCTCGGTCGAAGCTCGCTCCCGCATCAGCTTTTGCGCCCGATCCTGGTCATCCCAAAAGCCCTCTGAGAGGCTGAGGTTGGTCAGGCGGTCGATGTTGTGGCGCAAACCTTCGAGGTCAAAGATACCTCCCCAGCGCATCCATGCGCTGTGCGAGGTCTTGGAGTGTTTCGCGGCTTTCCCCTGGTGTCATCGCCCTGCGCGCGGACCTAACCCGCCCCTGGTCCCCTGTCAAAAGGCGGGTGTGCCTTGCGCGACGAATTCGGCTCTGCCCTTTTTTCGGGGCCGGCGCGTTTTGGCTTGTGCTGATGGGTCGTTTCCGGTTCACTTGCCCGCCATGCGGCGTTCCGGAGGTCTTGGAATCGGTGTGCTAGTCGGGTTGCTCCTGACTTTGGCGGCTTGCGACACGGAAAAGCTGGCCGCGGATTCGACCGCCGCGCTCTTCGGCCGGGCGGCCCCAGGCGTCGAGGAGCACTGGGACTACGAGCTGGTCGGCAAGTCCTTTCCGGCGAGCATCATGCAGCTCGAAGGGCTGCTGCGGGTCGTCCCGGACAACGAGGTCATCGGGCTTTCGTTGGTGGGCGCCTACATCGGTTACGGCGTCGGGTGGATCGAGGATCGGGTCGAGGTTGCCGACGCAGCGGACGATTGGAAGGAAGCGGAGCAACTGCGGAGGCGCGCCCTGGTGATGTACACGCGCGCCTGGGAGCTCTCGAAGCACTTCATGCGGAACCGGGATCCCGGGCTCGATGCGGCCCTGGCCGGCGGTGTGGACACCCTCGATGCCTGGCTTCACGAAGTGTTCGTCGAAAAAGAGGACGCGGCCATCTTGCTTTGGGCCGGCTCGTCTCTTGGGGCCCGCATCAACATGGGCATGGAAGACATCGACACGGTCGCAGACCTGCCGCTTGCCAAGGTGATTCTCGCCCGTTCGGTGGAGCTGGACCCCGATTTCATGTTCATGACCGGCAAGATGACCATGGCCGTGCTCGCGGCTTCGGAGTTTCCGCCCGACATGGATCGGGCCAAGCTGCTTTTCGACGAGGTCTTGGAGAAGACCGAGCGGCGCAATCTCATGGTGCAGATGAACATGGCCCGGTACTACGCGGTCAACATCGGCGATTCCAAGCTCTTTCGTGACCTCCTGAACGAAGTGCTCGATGCGGGCGACGTCCTGCCCGAAGCCCGGCTCAACAACGTGCTCGCCCGTCGCCGCGCCCAGCGCTACCTGAACCGAATCGAGTACTACTTCAGTGACCTCAGTGAGTAGCGTCTTGGCTCGGTTCAAACGGCTCCTGGTGGCGCTCGTCGCTACAGGCGCGTTCGCCTTGCCGGGCACGGCTCCGCTCCCGAGCGCCCAGGCAGAGCAGGCGACGGTCATCCGGTTTGCGTCGCTGGCGCCCGCGGGGTCGTCCTTCATGAAGGTGATGCAGGCCTGGAACCGCAGTCTCAAAAAGGAGACGCAGAACCGGGTCGAGCTGCGTTTCTATTCCGGGGGAAGCCAGGGAGACGAACGTGACTTCATCCGGAAAGTTCGCGCGGGGCAGATGGATGCAGCCGGGGTGACCACCACGGGCCTCGGAATGGTGGTTCGGCCGGTGCTGGTGTTGTCGGCTCCCGGTCTCATCACGGAGTACCCTCAGTTGGAACGCGCTCGTAACCAGCTCAGCCAGCGCTTCGGCGAGATGTTCGACCAAGCGGGATTCAAGCTTCTCGCATGGGGTGAGGCGGGCAAGAATCGACTGTTTTCGGTCGAAGAATTCGCAACGCCCACCGACCTGAAGAGCCGGCGCCCTTGGGCCTGGAAAGACGATCCCATTTTTGCCGAGTTCATCCGAGTGATCGGCGCCAATCCCGTACGGCTCGGCGTTCCGGAGGTCTACCCCGGCCTCCAGACGCGTATGGTCGACACGGTTCCTGCCTCGGCCATCGCCGCAGTGGCCCTGCAGTGGTACACGCGGCTCAACTACATGGCCAAGGACAACTTCAGCATCATCATTGGAGGCTCGATCATCAAGCGTGAGAAATTCGACGAGCTCTCCGAGGCGGACCAGAAGGCGCTCATCAGCACCAGCGAGCGGGCGGCGCGCGCTCTCGATACGCTGTCACGGCGTGACGACGACAAAGCCTATGAATCGCTCGTTAGCCGCGGCATGGTCGAAGTCGACACCTCGGCACATCGGGCTGAATGGGACCACATCGCCGAAGCGACTCGCGAGAACCTCACCGGGCGCGTCTACAGCGAGAGCTTGCTCCAAGCGGTACAAAAGGTCGTCGACGGCAAGTAGCGATGCCTGTGGTCGCCTTGAACACCCTCGTCTCGGCCGTCGTCATCGGCCTCGCCGCGTGGATCTCGCGCCGATACCCCGTGACCGCCGGCTTTCTCATCGCGATGCCCCTGGCCACCATGCTGGCGCTTCCACTCGCATATGCGCAGCACCGTGACGCCACCAGCGTATTCGAAATGGCGCGGAGCATCCTGGTTGCACTTCCCATCACCGTGCTCTTTTTCGTCCCTTTCTTATGGAGGGACAGGCTGTCGTTTTGGGCTGCGTACGGGCTCGGGTGCGTGTTGCTCCCAGTCGGTTACCTGGTGCATCGGGCAGTCATGCGGCTGCTCGGCTGACGGTGGCGCCGATTTGCCCTGAAGCGAAGCGCCGCCCTAAAGCGAAGCGCCGCCATGGACGTCGATGGTTTCGCCCGTGAAGTAGTCGCAGTCGAAGATGAACTTGACCGCTCGCCAGATGTCCTCGGGCTTTCCCATGCGACCGAGAGGAATGCCGGCCTTGATCATGTCGAGGGCTTTTTGGTTCATCCCGGCGGTCATCGGCGTTTCGATGGCGCCGGGCGCGACGGCGCCGACGCGGATTCCATAGGGCGCAAACTCCTTCATCCAGGTGCGCGTATTGGCGGCAAGCGCAGCCTTGGCGGCGACGTAGTTGGTCTGGCCTCGATTGCCGTGGCGCGCGACCGAGGAGATGTTCACGATCACGCCTGGCTCGCCGTGCTCGATCATGTAGGCGACGACTTCCTGGACCATGAGGGAAGCGCCGGTGAGGTTGACCGCAATCACCTTGTCCCAGTCCTCCTTCGACATGCGCCGGATTTCCCCGGTGCTGCGGCTCTTGCCGACCCAGAGGCCATCCCGGATGATCCCCGCGTTGTTGATGAGGGAGTTGAGCCCGCCCATCTCTTTGGCGGCCCAAGCGACGAAGCCCGCGATGTCGTCGGGGTCGGCCACGTCGAGCCGGCGCCGGTGAATGCCCTTGGGCAGCGCCGCGAGGGCTTCTTCGTTGACGTCACCGGCAGCCACCTGGGCGCCAGCCGCGAGAAGTTGCTTGGCAAAGTGCTCTCCGAGGCCGGAGGCGCCGCCCGTCACGATGCATTTGAGTTGGTTGAGGTCCATGGGGTCGGTTCCTAATCGCATAGCAGGGCTGTGTGCAAGCCGGTCCGGCTCAAAACCTGCCTTGGACCGAAACACCAAATCCCTGTCGCGAGATCGCCGGTGAAATCCGAAAAGTGAGCTCGTGGCCGGGCATGGGCGCCCTTTGCGCCTTGTAGTCCAGCCAGGCTTTCTCGCTCGGCGTCTTGCGAAACGACAAGCCGAAGGCCGCCGCGCCGGTGGCGACGAACACGCTTCCAATGACGTAGCCGGTGACCCGGTCCGCTCGGCTCAGCGTGCTTGGAAACGGCGTGGACGCGATGACGAAGATTCCAGCCATTGCATGGGTCAGCCCGTTCCAGCGAACCAAGAGGCGATCGCCTTGCCGGGTCTCGTTGGCCGACTGAAGCTCGCCCTCGAAATGCGCAAGCTCCGCCGCCGTGATGCCATCCTTGCGGGCTTTTTGCCAGCGCTCGAGACGCCGCTTCTCGTGAGGGATTCGAGTGGCGGCAAAGATTCCTGTGGTGAGGTCGCCCATCCCGAGCGTCATGAACATCACGCCGAGGCCGCGCGTATATTGATTCGATGGCTCGTCCTCGATCAGGCGCCACGAAGCCAACCCGATCAGAATCGTGCCGCCCATGATGCCCGCGGCTGCGGCGAACTTCTGTTCCCGCAAGGTTTGCTCGGTCGACCGCTCGAGAAGCTCGTCGAGAAGCTCTGCATTGTGAGCGAGCGCGTCTCGGTCCGGCGTCCGCGGCTCCTGCACGACGATGTCCGGATCGCCTCGTGCGGAGAGCTCGAGATCGGTGGCCTCCTGCTGGGCGAGCGCGAGGGTGGGTCGCGTCGTGAGCGAAATCAAAGCGAAGATCGCAAGCCGCGTCGAGACGAAGTGCATGAGCGTCGGCCGGGAATAGCAGCGGAGGACGGCCACGGCCACTCAGGTTTGGTGATGACCCTTCAGGTATTTCTCGTGCGCTTTGCTCAGCGAATCGTAGAAGCGCTGAGGAGCGAGACGTTTGAGGCGCCAGGCGACACGCCCATCACGCATCGGCTGCACGTAGAGCTTGCCGTCGCGCAACGCATCGATGGCAGCTTTGGCCACCTCGGGCGCTTGTATTTTCGAACGCTCCATCCACCGGATGACTTGGGCATCTTCCTTCGGTGTGGTGGCGCCCCGCCCGGCTTCGATGATGTTGGTTCGGAAGAAAGTCGGACAAAGCACCGAGACGCAGATCCCTGCGGCCTTGTACTCCGCATAGAGCGTTTCGCTGAGCGAAACTACGCCTGCCTTGGTCACGTTGTAGGGAGCCATGCTTGGCGGCGCGAGGAGCCCCGCGGCCGAGGCGACGTTGAGCACATATCCACGACGTTTCACCTTCATCCGCGGAATCGCCGCCTGGCAACCGTAGACCACGCCCCACAAGTTGATGTCGAAGGCCCATCGCCAGTCTTCGATCGAGATCTCGTCAAACGGACCTCCCACGGCCACCCCGGCGTTGTTTGCGATGAGCTCGATGCCACCGAGCCGTCGCTCCGCTTCGTCGACCAACTCGAATACGGCGTCTCGGTGAGTGACGTCGCATGGAATCGCCTCGGCTGCGACGCCGCGCTCCCGGACCAGCGAAGCGGTTTGATCCGCCCTGGCCGGATCGATGTCGGAAACGACCAGCGAGGCACCTCGCTCTGCGAGGTCTAGACAAAGGGCTCGACCGAGCCCGCTGCCCGCGCCCGTCACGAGCGCTCGGAGTGGTTGGGGAAATGACATGGCGGGAGGGAAGCCCCGATTGGGGCATGCGTCAAGATGCTTGCCACCGACCCGGACGATGATGGAAGGTGGGTTCTCCATGGGCGAAAATAGAAAGCGGAGCTTTTGGGGCTGGGGCTGGGAAGATAAATTTCCCGACTCGGGAGCACGGAAGGCGCTTGGAACGCAGGCGGGGGCCATGCTGGGGTTCGTTCCGCAGCGCTGCGACGAGCCTCCACTGCTCGAATCGGTCGCGCTCCGCGAGTCGCGTTTGAAGGCGCCCGAAGCGCTCGAGCGCTTTACGATCGACGAGCACGAGGCGCGGGTCCGGCATACTTACGGAAAAAGCTATCTGGACGTGATCCGAGGATTTCGGGGTGACTTCGCGTCCGCGCCGGATCTGGTCGCCATGCCCCGGACCGAGAACGACATCGCTGCGGTGCTCGATTGGGCGAGCGACGCGAAGGTGGCGGTGATTCCGTTCGGCGGCGGCACCAGTGTGGTAGGCGGCGTCGAAGGCGACGTCGATGATCGGTACCGCGGGGTGCTCAGCCTGGATCTCGGGCGGCTCGACCGCGTGCTCGAGGTGGACGAGCACTCGCTCAGCGCCCGGATTCAAGCCGGTGCGATGGGGCCGGCTCTCGAGTCGCAGCTGGCCGAACGTGGATTGACCTTGCGGCACTTCCCACAGTCGTTCGAGTTCTCGACGTTGGGCGGCTGGATCGCCACACGCGCCGGCGGGCACTTCGCAACCCTCTACACGCACATCGACGACCTCGTGGAGTCGACCCGCGCCATCACGCCGCGCGGTCTTTGGGAGTCGAGGAGATTGCCCGGGTCGGGCGCGGGACCGAGCCCCGATCGATTGATGATCGGCTCAGAAGGAATCCTCGGCGTGATCACCGAAGCATGGATGCGCGTTCGTCCGAGACCCACGTTCCGTGCGACCGCCACCACGCACTTCGACGACTATGGGCGGGCTGTCGAGGCGGTGCGCGCCCTTTCGCAAGCAGGGCTTTATCCCAGCAACTGCCGCCTGCTCGACCAACGCGAGGCCGCGCTCAACGCCGTGACCATGGATGGAAGCCACGTCTTGATCATCGGCTTCGAATCGGCCGATCACCCCCTGCAAGCCTGGATGGAACGGGCGCTCGAGCTGGTATCCGATCACGGCGGGACCTGTCCGAAAGGAGCGGTCTATCGCGAAGCAGGCGCGCGCAGTGGCGGAGCCGGGGGCGCTGGCGCGTGGAGGGACGCCTTCATCGATGCCCCTTACTTGCTCAATGTCATGGCCTCGATGGGCATGATCGCCGATACGTTCGAGACGGCCTGCACCTGGGATGCCTTCGAGGCGTTGCATGCGGGCGTCATCCGTGCGGTACGGCAAACCATGAAAGAGGTGTGCGGCGCCGGGTTCATCAGCTGCCGGTTCACCCACGTCTACCCCGATGGGCCTGCGCCTTACTTCACGTTCATCGCGCCGGGCCGCTATGGAGCCGAAGCCGAGCAGTGGATGGCGATCAAAAAGGCCGCCTCGGATGCCGTGCTTTCGCACGGCGGCACCATCACCCACCATCATGCCGTGGGGCGGGTTCATCGGCCGTGGTACGAGCGTCAGCGGCCCGAGCCGTTTGGCGACGCGCTGCGGGCCGTCAAGGGCGTGTTCGACGGCGAGGGCGTGATGAATCCCGGCGTGCTGATCGAGCTACGGGCCTGACTGAGCCTTAAGCGGAAAAGGCGTCCCTACGGGACGCCCCTCCAAGCCGCTTGTGCGGTCGCTTACTTCTTGCTGCCGCCGCCGTTGCTCTTGCTTATTTCGTCATCCACACAGTTGTTCGGATCCGTGCAGGACGTGTCGGTTGCACCGTTGGGGCCGCCACTGCCCTGTCCGGGGTTGCTGGAGTCGACGCCATCGGCGTTGTTGCCGTTGCCGTTATTGTCCTTGCCGCCGCTGTCGGTGGTCGAGCTGCCGTTCCCGTCGAACGAGCTCCCATCGGGAGCGACGCCGTTGACTTGGTTCGACAGGTCATCGGTCAACACATAGGAGGAGAAGGGGCTCGCGTCGGCCTCGATGAGCCCCCAAAGACTTACAGCCGCCGCAAGCACGACCCCTAGAGTCCAACGCTTTGCTTTCATGATAGTTACCCCTTTCATATTTCAGTATAAGGATAAAATTACAGTCACCAAGTGGGGTATCTTACCGACTGTTCAGTTTATCGGGGATTGCTGGCGGCAATGATGTCCAGGAAGTCGTCGCCGTCGATGTTCCCCGTGGCCACGCAGTACCAAGACTGGGGCCCCTGGTCTTGGATGAGCCGGTAGTTGTAGCGCCGGCCTTGGATCTCGGTCGACGAGATGCGCTGGCCGCCCTCGACCCTGAAGCCCAGCGCATCGAAAGTCCCCGAGTACTTACCTTGGGTTAGTAAATATTCGCGTTGGGCGGTGGCAAGCGCTCGAAAGGCCATCACGGCTTCGGGCCGTCGGGCTCGCGCCACGTACTTGCTGTATTGATTGAAGCCGAGGCTTCCAAGCACGCCCATGATCAGGATCACCACCATCATGTCCATGAGCGTGTAGCCGTCTCGGCGCCGCGCGGGCCTCGATGGGTGAGTTCTTCCGTTCATTGCGTGTCTCCGTGAAGGCTGTCGAAAACGATGAGCTGGTTGCCCCAGCGCTGAGCGACCAGGGCGTCTCCGCGATGGATGAATCCGTCGCGAGCACCCCACTGTGCTTTGGCTGCATCGAATAGCGCTTGGGCCTCCTCGCGGCGGCGCTCGTCCGAAAGTAGTTCCCAAGACTCATCCACGTGCGCGAAGAGCACGGGGGGGTCGTCCCTGGTAATCGAGGCCTCGCTGATGAAGCTGGAAAGCGCGGCTGATGCCTGCGGTGTCAGTGGTTTGAGGACCCCGCGCGCTTCCATGTAGTCGTTGACCAAAAAGACGATTCCCAGGAAGGCCAACGCCAAACCGACTCCGCGAAAAAGCCGTCCGGGCTTGAAGCCGTCGTAGACCTGGGTGACCTTCAGGGTCTTCGGCGCAGGAACTTTGGTTTCGCTTGCTTCGGTTGGCTCCGGCTCCGGCTCGGCAGGAGCATCGGGGACGACACTGAGGATTCCCGTATTGCGGTCTTCGACGTCTGGATGAGCCATTCCCACCCCGCGGTGCTCCCGATATCGCTCGACGTCTTTGAGCATCTCGTCGAGAAATTGATAGCGGTCATCCGGGTTGCGGCAGGTCGCCTTCCGGATGATGCGTACGATGCCAGCGGGGTAGCCGCCGAGCTCCTCGAGCATCGGGACGTCACGTGCTTCGCGCGGCGGATCTTCGCCTGCGACGACGAAATAGAGCAGGCGACCGAGTGAATAGATATCCGAGCGAAGATCGAGCAGCCGGTCGCTTGCGGTTTCCGGCGCTACGTACGGACCGCTACGCGGAGCAAGTCGTGGTCCGAGTAGGAACGGCTTCAGCTGGTCGTCCACGGCGATGTGGCTCGGTGAGAGCGTGCCGACCGGTGAATCGATGGCGTGAAACCGTTGGACGATCGTCGCCAACTCTTTGAAGTGCTGGAGACGCTGCTCGAGACGCCAGGAGCTCCATGGCAGATGGCGGAAGATCCCTTTGGGCTCCGGTGTGGCCAGAATGACATACGGCTCCTGCTTGACGATCTCGATTCCCGAAGTCTGCGCGTACCGCGCGATGTTCTCGAAGCTCAGCTTCTGGCCGTCGGTGGTCACGGCCTGCAAGACGATGACGGCCACCTCCCGGTCGTCCCCATCGAGGCCCCCATGCACGACGATCCCCGGCGCCCGAAAGATGGGCTTACCCACCAGCACACCCGCCACGAAGGCATTGGTTGCAGTCTCTTGCATGGTTACAAGATAGATAATTAAATACAGCCTAGCCAGAAGCCTCAAGAACGCCGAAATCGGGTTCTCAAGGCTCCCTTCGGGAGGATCTTCCCATCAGCTTCTCGAAGGCAGCCTCGCCCAAGGAGTCCACCATCAATCGGTCCAAGCGGTCCTGAATGGCCTCTTTTTGCGTCGGCGAATCGTAGATGAAGGCGATCCCCATCCCCGCGGGAAGGTCCTCGCGGGCCTGCTCGGGATCGACCACCCAGCGGACTTCCCCGCGAAGGATGAGGGGCTGGCCGAGGGCGGGCGCTCGAATCGTGAAGTGCAGCACCGTTCCGACCTCGAGCGGACGAGGCGTCCGGATGAATGTCCCACCCCGGCTGATGTTGTGTGTGTAGTCCGACAGCAGGGCATTGAGACGATCGTATTCGATGGGCAGCTCGATCGGCGCCCGGCCGGACTCTCGACGATCGCCGCCTTGGGGTGACATGCCTTCCAAGCGAGGGTAGAGGGGTCGGGGACACGCGGCAACACTTGACGACCCCATGGGCGCTGCCTACTCTACGAGACCTTCCAAACCCGGACGTTCCGCCCCGTGCGTCGAGCGTCTTTCGCGCGCGAGGATTGCGCATGACTGAACCCGATTCCAAAACCCGTGAGACCTTGACCGAGGAGGTCGCGCCGGCGGAATCGCCGGAGCTCTCCGCGCCCGAGCCGGCGACCACGACGCCCGCGTCCGAAACGAAGCCCGAGCGAGGCGCAGCGCCGGAGTCAGCGACAGCGACCGAGCCAGCGACCGAGCCAGCGACGGCGCCAGAGTCAGCGACGGCGCCAGAGTCAGCGACGGAGTCGGAGTCAGCGCCGGAGTCAGCGACAGCGACCGAGTCAGCGTCGGCGACCGAGTCAGCGCCAGCGACCGAGTCGCAGACTGCGTCTGGGGATGTGGCTGCTCCTGGCAAGAGGAAGCGGAGACGTCGGCGCAAGCGGAAGGGTGCCGGTCAGGCGGGCGACACGGAAGCGCCGACGGAGGGTAAGTCGGGCCATCATCACGCGCCGTTCCTGCACTTGTTTTCTGGCGGCTCTTCCCGCAAGCATGCCTTTTCCGTCGGAGAGGTGATCGCGGGGCGCGTCGAGCGTGTCGAGCACGGAGTGATCGTGGTGGATCTGTTCGGCAAGGCCACCGCCATCGCCGATGCGGACGAACCCCGAGATGTGCCCATCGTCGTTCATGAGCCCCCGCATGCACACCATGCGCACGTCGAGGTGCCTACGTCGGGTGTGGAGGCAGAGCCGGTGGTGCCCAAGGTATCCCTCAGTGACGCGGCAGGGTGGGAATTTTCGCCAACCGAGGTGACCGAAGCGCCGGACGACGATCTAGCTGAGGCAGACACCGTCGTAGGTGCACCGGCATACGATCCGACCGTGCCACCGGCGCCTGCGACAGAGTCAGCGACAGCGACAGTGCCCGAGTCAGCGCGAGCGGCAGCGACAGAGTCAGGGCCAGTGCCAGCGGCAGAGTCAGCGACCGGGCCGGTGCCAGAGTCCGCGTCCGCGTTGGAGACCGTGTCCGGCGACCGGGCGGCTCCATCGGAGCCCGACACGCATCACGGTCACGAGCACGATCCCGAGGAGGAGCACGAGCAGGAGGCTGCTGCCGACGAGGATCTGGCGGATGCGGACCTGAGCCTGCTCGATCCGCTTCCCGAGATCGAGGCTCCGCAGCCGGGTGCGATTTTCCGAGGACGCATTGGCGCCGTCGCTGAAAGCGGCCACATCGCCATCGTCAATCGGCTGGTCGACAAGGCAGCCGTGAGAAAGGCCCTTCGGGCGGCCCGCGAGCGCCACCAGCGGGTGTACGGCGTCGTCTACGGCTACAACCGCGGCGGCTTCGACGTTCTGGTGGGCGGGATTCGCGCGTTTTGCCCAGCAAGCGCCATGTCGCTCACCCCGATCGAAGATCCCAAGACCTTCATCGG
Organism: Myxococcales bacterium; assembly: GCA_050118395.1. Lineage (GTDB taxonomy): Bacteria > Myxococcota_A > Polyangia > Polyangiales > Houyiibacteriaceae > SG8-38. Next base: position 13,670 of record JASFKY010000055.1, read on the forward strand.
GCAGCGGTGTGAGTTTTCCTTGCCGCAAGACAAGGGTGGCAAGAAGAGCATCATCGTCAGCCGGCGCAACATCCTCGAAAAAGAGGCACGCAAACGAGCGCGCGAACGCATGGAAGAGCTCGAGCTGGGTGCCAAGCTTCAGGGCAAGGTCCTCGACGTGCGCGACTATGGTGTGCTGGTGGATCTCGGTGGCGGGCTCGACGGGCTCGTGCACATGAGCGAGGTTTCGTGGAGTCGGGGTGTGAGGCCGCACGAGGTCGTGAAAGCCGGTGACGAGGTCGAAGTACAGGTATTGAAGATCACACCGGCCACGCGAAAAGACCGTTACGGCCGGGTGTCGCTTTCGATGCGTGCCTGCCAGCCCGACCCGTGGGAGGCCGCACAGGAAGTGCTTCGACCCGGAATGCCGATCAAAGGCAAGGTCGTACGCACCACCGATTTCGGCGCATTCATCGAGCTCCAGGAAAACGTCGAGGGCCTGCTCCACATTTCCGAGCTTGGCGGCAACAAAGAGCTCACCCATGCCAAGCAAGCCGTCAGCGAAGGGGACGAGATCGACGTCGTCATCGAGCGCGTGGACCGCGAGCAGCGACGCATCTCGCTTTCCAAGCTCTCGGAGGTCGATGCCAAGGCCATCGAGGCCGGGGAGATCGAAGTGGGCAAAGCCCCGCGCTCCCTCAAGCCCGGTTCGCATATTGCGGTGATCGTGAAGCGAGTCGAGCACGGCGGCGCCCAAGTGCAGGTCGACGGTGTCCTCGGGAAGCGCGGCCGCGGGTTCATTCCCAATCGCGAGCTACAGGACGTGCGCGGCGAGAAACGAAAAGGGCTGTCTCAGGGCGATGTGGTCGAGGTGAAGATCATCGGCACGGAACGCGATGGCACGCTTCGCTGCTCGGTGCGTGCCCGGCTCCTCGACGAAGAGCGGAAAGCCGTGCGCGAGTACCGAAAGGAATCGGCCAAGCAGGGTCTGGGGACGTTCGGCGACTTGCTCAAGGCCAAGCTCGGCGAAACGTCGGACTGACGACGTCAGGCCGGCGCCAGCGCACAAGATCGGGGCTCGGAAAAAGCGCGACACGGACTTGCGGGGGACGGAGCGGCTTGCCGATCCCCCCAACCTCTCCCCCTACAGTTGCCAGGCCCCGAGCCCCCGGCTATACATCCCGCTCACTTCGGGCGATTAACTCAGGGGTAGAGTGCAATCTTCACACGGTTGAAGTCGCTGGTTCAAATCCAGCATCGCCCACCACCGGGGCGGCCTGCCTGGGCCGCCCCCTGAGGCAACCTGGTGGCAGACCTCTCCTCGCTCGTGCAGGGAATCCAACGTGGAGACATGCGTGCTGTGGCTCGCGCGTGCCGCCTCATCGACGAGCGCGACCGGCGTGCGTTCGATTTGCTGAAGCAGATCTTCGCGCATCAGGGCCACGCCTACGTGATTGGCGTGACCGGAACCCCGGGTGCGGGCAAGAGCACCTTGGTGGACGGCCTGATTCGAGTCTATCGCCAACAGGACGTGCGCGTGGCCGTGTTGGCCATCGATCCGACCAGCCCCTACTCGGGGGGCGCCATCCTCGGCGACCGAATCCGCATGCAACGGCACTTTACCGACGAGGGCGTGTTCATCCGTTCCATTGCAACGCGGGGTCACCTGGGCGGGCTGTCCCGATCGACCGGCGACGTTCTCCACGTGCTGCATGCTGCAGCCTTCGACGTCGTGATCTTGGAAACGGTCGGCGTCGGTCAGGACGAGCTCGATGTCACGCGTTTGGCAGACACCACGCTCGTGGTGATGGCGCCGGGCCTCGGCGACGACATCCAAGCCATCAAGGCCGGGATTCTCGAGGTGGCCGACGTGTTCGCCGTGAACAAGTCCGATCGGTCGGGAGCCGATGCGACCGTGCAGGACCTGCAGCAGATGCTTTCGCTCCGGCGCGCGCCGACGGGAGTGGGCAAAATGCAGGGGCATACCGGGGTCTCGGCGTTGAACAAGGGCCCCGAGGCCGCGTCGGGCGAGTGGGTGCCGCCCATCATCAAAACGGTGGCCCATCGTCAGGAAGGGATCCCCGCGCTGATCGACGCCTTCGACCGTCATCGAGAGTTCCTGGCCACGACCGAAGCCG
>JASFKY010000056.1:0-15753 GCA_050118395.1 Myxococcales bacterium
TACGAAGACGGTGAGGGGAGCCCGGCCACGAAGGTTTCGATCAAACGAGCGACCTCCTCGGCTCGATCCAGCACGAGCATGTGTCCAGCTCCCTCCAGGAGATGAAGCTCGGCCCTGGGGATGTGGAGCGCGAGATACTCCGCGTACTTGGGAGGCGTGAGAGCGTCGGCGGTGCCACCGATGACCAACGTGGGCACTTCGATGCCTGCGACTGAGTCCATCCGATCGAATTCGTCGGCCGCACGCCAATCCACGGCCCCCGTCGACACGGGTGTGAGCTCGCGCTTGCGCTGTACCTCGAGCTGCCCTGCGGGATCGATCCCCTCCTCGTGAATCCAGGCGGGCATCGGCGGCAGCTTCCCCGATGCAGCGCCCTGCTCCCACAGGGCGAGGATCATTGGATGGACGCGCAGGCGCGCCCCCGTCGCCAGCAAGACCAGACCTTGCAGGCCCGCTGGCGGCGCGACCAGTGCATGCTCGATGACGACCGCGCCTCCCAGCGAGTGCCCCACCGCGACATATCCGCCATCCACTTGGGATTTCACGAGCTCGGACAAGAAACGCTCCATCTCGGCGACCGATTTGGCTGCCGGCCCCTCCGTTCCGGCTCTCGCGGGCAGGTTGATCGCATAGGCTGCGCGACTCGGCACCGCATCGAGCAACCGGTCGTAGGCGTGCTGATTGTCCGACGCCCCGTGCACGCATACCAATGCGGGGGTCGTTCCCGACTGACGCCGGAAGGTCGCGGCGCGCCCCCCGACCCGTGTCGCCTCTACCACGGCGCCTGCGCCTCGCTCGCGCTAGCCAATGCGATCGACTGGAAACGAAAGAAACGCTCCCTCACGTACGTTCCCGTGTATTGCAGCGCGAGCTCGTCGAAAGAGATGGTTCGCAAGAAGCGATAGCGGCATGCCGCCATGAGCGGCGTCGGATCGTCGATCCCGAACTGCATGGGCTCACCCAGCTCTTCGATGATTCCCTTCATCGCGCGGTCCTCGGGTCGGAGACGAGCGCTCGATCTCGCCATGTTGCTGTTCAGATAGTCGAAGACCAACAGCGAGCGGGCGTCGACCTCGGAGGCAATGCGCTCCAAGGTCGATCGGGCAGCCGGCTCCGCGAGGTAGTAAATGACGCCCTCCCAGATCAGCAGCGCCGGGCGCCGTCGGTCGAAACCCGACTCCGCCAGAGCCACGACGAAATCGTCATGCTCGAAGTCGCAGGCCACGAACGTAGCCGAATCGATGGGGTAGCCTTCGAACCTCGAGAGGCGCTCACGTTTGTCGCGCTGGCTGGCGGGCTGATCGACCTCGAAGAAGCGCACTGAAGCACGGGCCAGTCTCGCCGCCCTCGTGTCTAGACCCGCGCCCAAAATGACGACTTGCTGGACTCCCTGGTCGAGCGCCCGGACGACGCAATCGTCGATGTAGCGCGTGCGGAGCGCAACCCAGAGCTCCATCGAAGGAGAGTGCTGATCCCAACGCCGGGACAAGGACTCTCCCTCCGGCCCCGCCAAGCTCATGGCCCAAGGATCGGAGCAGATCGCATCAGGCCGGCTCGATGCGCGGCCCCGGTAGGCAGCGACCATGATCGCCGTTCGGCTCGCGGCGCGCCCTTCTCTCACCTCAGTGCCCGTGCTCGCGATCGATGCCCGGATGAGAGGGGTCGCCGGGCTCGTGCCGCGGGTTGGCCGTGAGGTAGGTGCCGTCGCGACCGGGAATCGAAAGCAGGGTCTTTTTGTCGAAGAGGAAATGGGCTCGATCGGTCGACGGAGGCATGTGCATGCCCGTGTCCATTCGAATGGCGTCGCAGGGACACGCCTCGACGCAATAGCCACAAAAGATGCAACGAAGCTCGTCGATCATGAAGACCGACGGGTATCGCTCGTACCCGTAGCGTGGATCATCGGGCTCGTATTCAGCCGGCTCGATGTAGATGCATTGCGCCGGACACGCAGTGCTGCAGCAAAGACATGCGACGCAGCGCGGAGAGCCGTCCGTGCGATGGGTGAGCCGATGCACGCCACGAAAGCGCTCTGGATATTCGATGCGCTCCTCCGGGTACTTCACGGTGGCGATTTCCTTGCTGGACTTCGGACCGAAGGTGTTCTTGAAGAACCGGCCCATGGCAAAGCCGATGCCTTTTGCGATCTCGGGCACGTACACCTGCTCGGCTACGGTTCGCCCGGGCTTCTTGATGACTTTCACGTGGGCTGCCATGTCGACCTCAGAAGACTCTGTCCCAAAACGCCACCCAGGCGTCGATCCACCCGGACAGCATGAAAGCTCCCACCACGAGTATGTTGAGCAGCGAAACCGGCAAAAGCCCCTTCCAGCACAGGGACATCAGCTGGTCGTAGCGAAATCTCGGAAGCGACCACCGAATCATCAGCTGGAACCAGATCAGCACGATGATCTTGAAGATAAATGCCGCGAACTCGATGGCGACGACCAGCCAATGAACGAGGGGAACGGAATAGCTCGCCGTCCCGAAGGGCAAGATGAAATGGAAGCCGTCGCGGTACAGATAGGGCACGTCCCAACCGCCAAAGAACAGAACCGTGGCGATGGCGGCGAGCGAAACGACTTCGACGAACTCGCCCATGAAGAACATCCCGAACTTCATACCCGAATATTCGGTCAGATAGCCCCCCACCAACTCGCTTTCCCCTTCGGGCAGATCGAACGGCACGCGCTTGGTTTCGGCCACGGCAGCGACGAAGAAGTTGATGGCTGCCAGGGTGAGCGGCGGAATGAACACCCCCCAGATGTGCTGATGCTGCCACATTGCCATCTCTTCGAGACGCAGGGACTGATAGATCATGAAGGCCGGAACCAAGGTCAGCCCGAGGACCACCTCGTAGCTCACCATCTGACTCGCGGCTCGAATCCCACCCAACAGCGAGTACTTGTTATCGGACGCGTACCCCGAGATGGCCGCGCCGATGATCCCGGTGCTGGTAATCGCGAAAATGAACAGAATCCCGACGTTGATGCTGGCAATCTGCATCGGAATCGCAGGACCCGGAATCTCTCCCGTCCGTGGAAGCACTTGGTTGAGGTAGTCCCAGTGCAGAGTGCTGGCGAAGGGGATGACGGCAAAGGCCGCAATCGCAGGAATGAGCGCGATGATGGGGCCAGCCGCAAATAGGAGCTTGTCCGCTTTGGGCGGGACGAAGTCCTCTTTGAAGATGAATTTCATCGCATCGGCCACCGGATGCAGAAGGCCCAACAGCATGATGCGGCCCTGATTTCGAACGATCATGCCGTGAACCGCATAGCCGGCCCGAAGGAGAACCGACGCGACGCCAAACCCCACGAACGCTGCGGTGAGCGCTGCCGTCGAAATCGGCAGTGGATTGCTGCCCTTGATGGCCACGAACGTGAGCGCGATCAACATCACGATGGCCACGATCCCGGTGAGTGCCGCCAAACGCCACAGAAGCACCCGCGCGCGATCGATCCACCGTACCGCCGCATCGGGCAGCACGATGGCCGCGCGGCTCGGGCCGAGACGATCTTGAATCATCGCGCTCTGCCTTCGCTCGGCCCAAATCAGGACCGGCGCGAACGTACCCACCGTGATCAACAAGACCACCGCAACTTTGACGAGGGATGAAACCACCAGGAGCGTGGTGCTCATTGCGCTGCCTCCGCCGCATCCGACAGCGTTTGTCGGAGATCTTGCAGAGTTTCGAACGGGACGTCCGCACCGAGGATTGCGGCCAGGTCGGCCACGACCTTCCACGCGGGATCGATCCCCAGCGGCGGCTGAAGCACCATGGGAAACGTCTGCATCAGACCCTTTTCGTTGACGAAGCTGCCCTCGATTTCGTAGATGTCGGCGACTGGAATCGTCACTGCGGCCACGGCTGGAAGCGGTCCGACGTGACTGGTGAGGGACACGACGTTCTGCATCGAAGCGAGCGGCAAGAGATTCTCCAGTGATTCCTCGCTCGCCCAGCCCAAAGCCACCACGCCTTCGACGGCGCCCGATTGCACGTCGGCCAACAAGTCGGCCACGGTACCGAGCTCCACCCCACCGGCAGCCTGGGTCGCTCCGGCGCGATTGGGATTGTTGTCCGAGCTCCGCAAAATGTCGTCCCCTTCCCAACCCCCGAGCGCCGCGAGGTACAGGCGATCGGAGCCAAGTGCTGCAGCGAGCTTCGCGAGGGCCAGGTTGTCTTCGGTGGTGCTCTGAGCGCTGAGCACGAACGCCAATTTCGAAGCATCGACGGCGCGAATCTTGTCCGCGGCCAGCTCGAGCGCCTCCCGCTCATCGATGGGCAAGCGCTCGTCACCGCGACCGGCGGTCGGCATGTCGAGCCGATCCGTTTCGTGACGCATGTAGGTCATCATGCCGTCATCGCACATCCAGAACTTGTTCACGTCTGGGTTGTCCCGAGGACGCAGTCGGTAAACCTTGCCGTAACGCGGGTCGTAGTCGATGTGCGTGTTGCAACCCGTCGCGCAACCGGTGCAGATGCCGGGGCCGGATTTCAAAAACCACACCCGGGCTTTGAAACGGAAATCGCGGCTGGTGAGCGCACCCACGGGGCATACGTGTTCGGTCATCAGCGTATAACGGTGATCGAGCTCGCGGCCCGGAGCGAGGATGATCTCGTTTTTGTTGCCCCTCTCGCGCATGTCGAGGACGTGGTCCTTGGCGAGCTCGTCACAGACCCGGATGCACCGCGTGCACATGATGCAGCGCTCGGCGTCGTACACGATGGTCGGACCGAAACGCACGCCCTTCGGCTTGTGCACCGGCTCGGTCGACTTGCGCTTGAGCGTTGCCTGATGGCTGTAGTAGTAATCTTGCAGCTTGCACTCGCCGGCCTGATCGCAGATGGGGCAATCGACCGGATGGTTGAGGAGCAAGAACTCCTGGACGGATGCTTGCGCCTTTTTCACCTCTTCGCTCGTCGAAGAGACGACCATCCCGTCGGCCGCCGCGAGCTGGCAGGCCGGTTGCAGCTTGGGCTTGGTTGCGGGAACGAATTCGTTCTTGGCAGAGTCGAACACGAGCTGGGGCATTTCCATCTGGCGGCCACTTTCCACGTGCACGAGGCACATGCGGCAGTTTGCAGCGATGGACAGGCCTGGGTGCCAGCAGTAGTGAGGAATCTCGACCCCCTCCCGCCATGCGGCCTGCATGACGGTCTCACCGGGCTCGAATGGAATCTCTCGACCGTTCAGTGTGAATTTAGGCATGGCTCACCGGTCGCATTCTCCGCCAATCATATTGACGGATCCGAAAGTGGGAATGATATCCGCGATCATTCCTCCGAGGAGCATCTCTCGCGAGGCCGCTAGATTGTACCAACAGGGAGGGCGGACCCGAACGCGATACGGGGTGCCGCTTCCGTCGGAAACGACGTAGAACCCGAGCTCCCCATTGCCGCCCTCCGTGCAGCTGTACGCCTCTCCCTTGGGCACCTTCAGGCCCTCCATGACGAGCTTGAAGTGCGCGATGGTCGCTTCGATCGTGTTGTACACCGCTTGCTTGTCGGGAAACGAGATGCGGGGGTCATCGACGTTGACCGGACCTTCGTCGGGCATCTGGTCGACGGCCTGCTCGATGATGCGAACCGACTGACGGATCTCCTCGAGGCGCACCATGAACCGGTCCCAGTTGTCCCCGTCCTCCCCGATCGGCACGTCGAAGTCGAACCGATCGTATACGAGGTAAGGATAATCTTTGCGGACGTCGTATGGCAGGCCCGTGGAGCGAGCCACGGGGCCAGTGCACCCGTAGGAGAGCGCTTGCTCTTTGGTCAAGACGCCGACTCCCTGCATTCGATCGAGAAAGATACGGTTGCGGATCAGCATGATCTCCGTTTCCTTCACGACCTTCAGAATCTCGGGAATCACGTGCCGCACGTCATCTTTGAACGTCGCCGTGGGTGGCGCCGCCATGCCGCCGATGCGCCCGAAGCTGTGTGTCATCCGGGCCCCGGTCTCGCGCTCTAGGATGTCCCATACCCAGTCGCGCACTTTGAGAAGCCACAGAAACGGCGTGAACGCGCCGAGCTCCATGGCCGAAGCGCCGTTGCAAGTGAAGTGATCGGCGATCCGCGACAGCTCGCCGAGGATCACTCGATAGTACTTGCAGCGCTCGGGAACATCGATCTGAAGGAGCTTTTCGACGGCTAGCGACCATCCCACGTTGTTGAGCATCGGCGACACGTAGTTGAGCCGATCGGCGTACGGAAAAACTTGGGTCCAAGTGCCGCGCTCGCACGATTTTTCGAATCCCCGATGGAGGTAGCCAGGCTGCACGTCCAGGTTGACCACGGTCTCGCCGTCGAGGTCGAGCACCATGCGAATCGTGCCGTGCATCGCGGGATGCGACGGCCCCATGTTGAGGCGCATCGGGTCGGTATGCAGCTCGAGGGCGGATTCCTCATTGAGCAAATCGTCAGCTGGTTCCATCAGGCCCCCGAACTTTCCTCGGCTTCCTCGGAAGCACCTTCGCCGCCCTCCTTTTGAAGCTGGGCTTCGATTTTCGCCTGAATCTCACGAGCTGCCTCCGAGTCGCTCAGAGTGCGCCGCTGCCCTTGCTGCATGCCGATGGCCGGGGAGACCTGTTGGTCGCGACCGGCGAGACGGGCTTCCCAATCAATACGCGCGAAGGGCTGCCCCTCCTCGATGCCGAATGGGGGCAGCTTTTGGATGTCGTCCACGTCTCGGTAGGGGACCAGTGGTTGCGCTTTGTCGATTGGATAGTCCTTGCGCAACGGGTGACCGACGAACTCCTCGTACAGCAAAATCCGGCGTAGATCGGGATGGCCGGCAAACTCGATCCCGAACATGTCCCAAACCTCGCGTTCGGCCCAGTTCGCGCCGGACCAGACCTCGGTCAGGCTGGCGGCTTTGTCGCCTTCCTTGACGGAGGTTCGGGCGCGAATCCGCGAACCGCTCGACGAGGAGCGGGCCAGCAACACCAGGTCGAATCGAGCCTGCGCTCGCTCGGGTCGATCGATGGCGGTGAAGTCGATGAAATGATCCATCTGAAGCTCCTCGTCCTCCTTGAGGAAACGGGCGAGCTCGACCCAGTCATCGAGGGCCACCACGACTTCGTAGTCGCCCAGGGCATCGCTCGTGTCGAGGATGCGGTCACCGAAATGCGCGCGCAGCCGGTCGAGGACCGCCTGGCTCATGCCTTGCTCTCCTTTTCACGACCCGGCGCGCGTTCGGGCACCAGGCGGGGCGGAACGACCACCGGCTTGCGATCGTTGGCCTGAATTTTGTCTTGGAGGAGCATCAACGCGTCCAGAACGGCCTCGGGACGGGGCGGACACCCGGGGATGTACACGTCGACGGGAATGACCTTGTCGACTCCCGGAATCGTCGTGTAGTTGTCGTAAAAGCCTCCGCAGGAAGCACAGGTGCCGAAGGCAATCACCCATTTCGGATCGGCCATCTGCTCCCAGATTCGGCGCACGGCGGGTCCCTGTCGCTGGCTGATCGTGCCGACGACCCACAACACGTCGGATTGACGCGGGCTGAAGCGGGGCGCCTCGGCTCCAAAGCGGGCAATGTCGTATCGAGGCGCCGCGGTCGCCATGAACTCCATGCCACAGCAGGCCGTCACGAAGGGGTATTGGAACAGGGACCACTTGCGCGCCCACTGGAGCAAATCGCTGAAGCGGGTGGTGACCGCGACCTCCGTCTCGCCGATGACTTTCAGCTCTCCCATTTGAGCGCTTCCTTTCGCCATGCGTAGATGAGGGTCACGCCGAGAACCGCAAGGAACGAGGTCATCTCTATGAACCCGAACCAACCCAGGTCGCGAAACAAGCTCGCCCACGGATAAAGGAACACCGCCTCGATGTCGAAGACGACGAAGAGGATGGCGGTGAGATAGAACTTGATGCTGAGGCGAATGTGACTCGCGCCCGTCGTCTCGGACCCCGACTCGTATGGAATCGCCTTTTCGGGCGTCATGTTTTTCGGCCCCAGCACGCTGGTCAGCCCGAACATGCCGACCGCGACCACGGCCGCGATGCCAAGCATCAAGAACACTGGAAAATAGGCTGAAAACATAGCGGGTTTGGCTGCGCGTGGGGCTTGTCCACCCGATCGCTCGGTTCTTAGTATCACCCCATGGGGGTGTCAATGAAGGTAGCGGGCCGCAGCGCCAGAACGCGTCGTCCCGATCCAATCGAGCGAGCTCCAGGTTTGGGCCAGGTGCTTGGCAAAACTGGAGCCAATTTCCCCCCTGTGCCATGGTTCGCTCGCCGATGGCCAAGCGTTTGCGAATGATTTCCGCGTGGTGGGTGATGCTGTGCCCGAACGCCGCTCTGGCCCAAGCCGATCGAGCTTCGTCCGGCGGCATCGCGGGTTTGCTTCGCATCCTCGATCAGGGGTTCGGTGACCACATCGTCGCTCCCATCGCGCGGGTGTTGTTCTTCGATCTCGCCTTTTGGGACAACGCGACCGGCAATCCCATCGACCTTCCTTTCATCGTCGTATGGCTCATCGCCGGAGCCACGTTTTTCACGTTGCGTTTCGGCTTCATCAACCTCCGGGCATTTCGTCATGCCTGGGTCGTCACCACTGGCCACTACGACGACCCGGATGACCCCGGCGAGGTGACCCATTTTCAAGCCCTCTCGTCTGCCCTCTCAGCCACCGTGGGGCTCGGCAACATCGCCGGCGTGGCCGTGGCAGTCGGTGTCGGCGGGCCGGGAGCGATCTTTTGGATGGTCGTCGCTGGGTTCCTGGGCATGTCGTCCAAGTTCACCGAGTGCACTCTGGGTCAAATGTACCGCGAGGTGGGCAAGGACGGTCAGATCCTCGGTGGACCGATGCGTTACCTCGCCGAAGGACTGAGCGAGCTGCACTTCCCGAGGCTCGGCCGGGTCTTGGCGATCTTCTTCGCGGTGATGTGCATCGGCGGAAGCTTTGGCGGGGGAAACATGTTCCAAGCCAACCAGAGTTACGCCCAGGTGGCTGACGTGCTTCCCGTATTCTCGGGCGGCTGGGGAGCCCTGGTGTACGGAGCCCTTCTCGCCTTCCTCGTCGGCATCGTGATCATCGGGGGCATCCGGCGAATCGGACAGGTCGCGGGCTTCATCGTCCCGGTGATGTGCGGCATCTACCTGTTGGCCGGCCTGTTCATCATCATCAAGAACGTGGAGCACGTCGTGCCCGCGCTCGATCACATCGTATCCCAGGCGTTCAGCCCCGAGGCCGGTTTCGGGGGCATGCTGGGGGTGTTGATCACGGGGTTCCGTCGCGCAGCGTTCTCCAACGAAGCGGGCGTCGGCTCGGCATCGATCGCGCACTCGGCGGCTGCAACCGACGAGCCGGTGCGCGAAGGCATCGTCGCGCTGCTCGAGCCCTTCATCGATACGATCGTGGTGTGCACGATGACCGGTCTCGTCGTGGTCATCACCGGGGCCTACGAGAGCGGAGGAGAAGAAGGCGTGCTCATGACGTCACAAGCGTTTGCAACGGTTCTTCCGTGGTTCCCCAAAGTTCTCAGCCTGGCGGTCTTCCTGTTCGCCTTTTCGACGATGATCTCCTGGAGCTACTACGGCGAGCGGTGTTGGACCTTCTTGTTCGGGGCCCACCTCTCGATCGTCTACAAGGTACTGTTCCTCTGCTTCGTCGTGCTCGGATCGGTTCTAAAGCTCGGCAACGTGATCGACTTTTCCGACCTCATGATCTTGGGCATGTCGTTTCCGAACATACTCGGCGCGGTGCTCTTGAGCGGACGGGTTCGGTCTGCGTTGAACCACTACTGGCAACGCTATACCAGCGGCCAGATGCAGCCGGAAAGCTAGCTGCTAGGCTCGGCACATGTCGGAATTCGCAAACCGGCGCCAGGAGCTTCTCGAGGCGATGGGAGAAGGGGGCGTCGCCGTGTTTCCGGCTGCGCCGATTGCCTTGCGCAACCACGACGTGGAGCACCCCTACCGCCAACACAGCGACCTCTACTACCTCAGCGGCTTTTGCGAGCCGGAGAGCCTCTTGTTGCTCACCAATCAGCACGACAAAGAGCGAACGGTGTTGTTCGTGCGGCCAAGAAAGCGGGAACGTGAGATCTGGGACGGACCCCGCGCCGGAGTGGAAGGCGCGGTCGCCGAGTTCGGCGCCGATGTGGCGTTCCCCATCGAGGACTTGGATAGCAAGCTCGCGGATTACGTCGGCAACGCGGAGAGGTTGCACTATCGCGTAGGCCAAAATCAGGAAGCCGACGCCACGATCTTCGACTGCTTGAATCAGTTGAGGCGGGGATCTCGTCGAGGTGTCAGGCCGCCCGAAACGATCATCGATCCATCCATGCACCTTCACGAGATGCGGTTGCGCAAGAGCGAATCAGAGCTGCAGATCATGCGAGAAGCGGCTGCGATCACGACCGAAGCGCACTTGCACGCCATGCGTGCTGCGCATCCCGGCATGCACGAGTACGAGCTCGATGCGGAGCTCTTGCACGTGTTTCGCAAGCACGGCAGCGAGCGGCCCGCTTACGAGAGCATCGTGGGCTCCGGCCCCAATGCCACCATCCTGCACTACCGGGCGGGAAACCGAGTCATGCACCAGGGGGAGCTCGTGCTCGTCGATGCGGGCTGCGAGTACGGCTACTACGCCAGCGACGTGACCCGCACCTTCCCCGTCGGTGGTGAGTTCTCGCCCGAGCAGCGCGCGATTTACGAGGTGGTTCTAGGAGCCCAAAAGGCCGCGATTGCCGCAGTGAAGCCCGGCATCACCCTGCAAGACATCCACGAAGATGCGGTTCGAACGCTCACCGAGGGATTGGTGAGCATCGGACTGCTCGAGGGCGACGTCGACTCGCTGATCGAGCAGAAAGCGTACGAGCCGTACTACATGCATCGAACTTCGCACTGGCTCGGAATGGACGTGCACGACGTCGGTCATTACTACGTGGGCGGCGCACACCGACCGCTCGAGCCGGGGTTCGTGCTCACCGTCGAGCCGGGCTTGTACATCGCAGCCGACGCTGAAGACGTACATGCGCGGTGGCGCGGAATCGGGGTTCGAATCGAGGATGACGTCGTGGTCACCCCCACGGGATGCGACGTGCTGACAGCCGGGATTCCCAAAGAGGTCGACGCGGTCGAAGCCGCCTGCGAATGACTTCCGCGCCGTGTCGGGTCGCACGGTTGTGTGGTATGGGGTTTCCCATGGCAGTCGATCGGACGATCGGATTCATCGGCGCGGGAAACATGGCAAGCGCCATCATTCGCGGTCTCGTCAACACGGGAACACTTGGCGCAGAACGAATCCTAGCCGCCGACCCCGATGCGGAACGGCTCCAGCGCTTGGAATCAGAGATCGGGATCCGAGTGAGCGCCGACAACGCGCACGTGGTGCGAGAGTCCGACGTCGTGGTGCTGGCAACCAAGCCGCAAACGTTTCCGCAGGTGCTGCCGGTGGTATCGGCGGCACTGACCGCCGATACGCTGGTCATCTCGATCGCCGCCGGAATTTCGACTCGTCTCATCGAGCGTGCCTTTCCACGAGGAATGCGCGTGGTGCGGACGATGCCCAACACGCCTGCCCTGGTCGGCGCCGGGGCGACGGCCATCGCGGGAGGCAAGCATGCCACGGATGCCGATCTCGATCTCGCTCAGACTTTGTTTCAAAGCGTGGGCATCGCCGTGCGGGTGCCCGAAGCCCAAATCGACGCCGTGACCGGTTTGAGCGGATCGGGCCCCGCGTATGTGTTCGCGATGATCGAAGCGCTGCGTGACGCAGGCGCCGCCGAAGGCTTGCCCGAGGACACGGCGCTTCGGCTGGCGGCTCAAACCGTGCTCGGGGCAGCGCGGCTGCTGCTCGAGGAGAGGGAACCACCGGAAGTGTTGCGGCAGCGGGTGACCAGTCCCGGTGGCACCACGCGAGCAGGGCTCGACGCATTGGACGCGGCGGGTTTCGCTGACGGTCTTCGGGCTGCGGTGCGGGCCGCGACGCGTCGGTCCGTCGAGCTACGCAAAATCGCGGAAGGGCCTCGGGGCGACTAGTCGGGTTTCGGGGGACGAGGACCGAATATCGCCGTGCCGATGCGCACGATGGTGGCCCCCTCTTCGACGGCAGGCTCGAGGTCGTGCGTCATGCCCATGGAGAGCTCCGGCAGCCCATGCCTCTCTGCCAAGACACGAAGGGTCGCAAACACCGGCCTGGCCGCCTCCACGTCCTCGAAGTGTGGCGCCACGGTCATCAGACCCCGCAAGCGCAAGTTGGGCAGCGCGCGGACTGCCTCCACGAGCGCGGGCAGCTCCTCTGCGGCGCATCCCGATTTCTGAGTCTCGGCTCCGATGTTGACCTGCAGGAGGATCTCGACTTCGGCTTCGCGCGCCACAGCCCTGGACGAAATCGCCTCGGCTAATCGAATCGAGTCGACCGTATCGACCGTCGCGCCGGCGCGCTCGATGAGCTTGATCTTGTTTCGCTGCAAGTGACCGATGAACCTCCACCTGATGTCCGGGAGATCCGCGAGCGCTTCGGCTTTGGTTGCCAGCTCCTGGGCGTAGTTTTCACCGAACACGCGCAGCCCCGCGGCGTGCGCGGCTCGAATGGCACTTTGTGGATGCCCTTTGGAGACAGCGAGCAGCTGCACCGAGCCTGGATCGCGTCCGGCGCGCGCGCACGCGTGCTCGATACGCTCCTGGACGCGTGCGATGCGCTCGCCGATGTCGTGATTTACGGCCATCGGTCGAGCGCTCCGTGTTGGGTCAGGAGCTCGACCACCTCTGCGGCGGGCAATCCCACGACATTGCTGTAGGAGCCATCGACACGGGTGACGAAGCCGCTCGCCACGCCTTGGATGCCGTATGCGCCCGCTTTGTCGCGGCTTTCGCCAGTAGCGACGTACCGCTCGAGCTCGTCGCTCGATGCCTGCCGGAACCACACCCGGGTTTCGACGACGCGAGCCTCTCGTACATCTTCCCCCACGACGCCGAGCGCGATTGCGGTGCGAACGACGTGATCTCGGCCTGCCAACAGAGTCAGCATGCGCACCGCGTCGCGGTCGTCGCAGGGCTTGCCGAGCCGCTGGTCTCCCACCGAAACGGTGGTATCGGCGGCCAAAACGAAGGCGCCTCTCCGGTCGCTCGCGTCGAGCACGCTGCGCAGCTTCAGCAACGCCGCGGCCCGCACGAACTCCACGTGGTCTTCGATGTGGAGCGCGGATTCGTCGGCATGACTCGGCTGCACCTCGAATGCGATTCCGAGATCCGACAAGATGTCGCGGCGCCGGGGTGAAGACGACGCCAAGATGATCGGTCCCTCGTCCGTGGTCACCACTCGGCTCCCTCGTCTTCGATCGTGGCTTTGTAGCGACGCAAGTAGCTCTGACTGACCTGCTCCGGGTCCAGCTTCAGACACTTGGCGAATTCGGTCACGAAACCGCGGACGTAAACGGCAGCCGGAAGCCTCTCGAACTCCTCTTCTTCGATGCAACGAAGGTAGCTGGTGCCGACCTTCGTGCGTTCACTGATCTGCTCGAGACTCGTGCCTTGGGACTCACGCACCGCCCGCAGCAGAGGCCCGCTGAACTCGGTGTCCGGCGTGATGCTCGGCGCCGGTGGTAGCTCGCCGCTCGGCCTCTCGTCCCGCTCGGCTTCGGGCGCATCTTCGGGAGCCTCCGGGAAGACCGAGATTTCGTAAGGGCGTCTGCGCGCCGGATCCAGCAACACGTCATAGGCTTCATCGATGCGCGCTCGCGCCGCTTCGAGGCCAGCCTGGTCGAACAGACCAAAGGTCACCGGATTTTCCGGCTCGAACACCGCACACATCCGCTTGTAGGCCCTTCGAATCTCCTCGTCGGTGGCTCCACGCTCCACTTCGAGAACGTCGTGATGCGAGCCGGGGGGCACCTCTCGCCACGGCTCACGATCGCGCCGCCCGTCTTGCGAGGCAAAGAGCCGGCGCGCGATCTTCTCGATGTTTCGACTGGCCCGACTTCCCGGGCTCTCCAACAGAAGCGGGCGACGTCTCCGCGAGCAGGTTCGAACCGCATCGTCGTGCTCGATGTAGCCGAGATACCTCAAATGAACTCCATACCGCCGGCGCACGGCCACGGTGAGCTGGTCACCGAGCTCGAGGTCCGCACGCAAGCGGGCCTGATTGACGATGAATGGAAAGTCGAAGCTTCTCATGCATCGTTCCAAAGTCTGACCCAGCTCGGGCCATTGTAGCTGCACCAAAGCCGCGATGTCCGACGGCGCCGGTGCATGTCCAGCCTTGGCAAATGCGGCGTGGAGCGCGCTTTGCTGGCGGTCGTCCTCGATGCCATCCAGCGCCGTCGCGGCAAAGGCCTTGCGCACCAATCGATAGAGACCGCTCAGGGCGTTTGGCTCCGGAATGGTCAGCACGAGGCGATGCGCGGCGTTGCACCAAAAGCGGACCGCGGCATCGCTGCTCGCGGAGCCCAAGTCCACAATTGCGAATTCGGCGTCCTGTCTTTGAAGGCGCGTAGCGAGCTCGCGTAGCGAGCTGCGCCGCGCGCTGCCGCGGTGCGGCTCGCTCAAGCCGCCGTGCATCCATTGCAAGCCGGCCAGGGGCCCTTCGACGGGATCGCGTGGCGGAAGGACGTTGATCGAGTCGTGGTCGAGCGACAGGCCGAGCCTGGAAAATACCCCCTCGGCTCCGAAAGCGGGCGTGGGTGCCACATAGGGGGCGACCGGCGGAGCCATGCCGATCATCGCATGCAAGTCCGCTCCACAAGGGTCGGCATCGACGGCAATGACCCGCTTGCCAATCGTGGCGAGGTAGATCGCCAGGTTGGCGCTCAACAGCGAGGTTCCCACCCCCCCTTTGGCCCCAAGAATCGCGATGGTCGTCGGGGGCATCGAGCGCTCTTACCAACGGGCGCTCGACCGCGCAACGAGCGGATCGGAAGGCTCAGTCTTCGCTGGAATGACTGGAACGCGGCGGAAACGGATAGAAATGGGGCGGACCGCCCTCCTCTGCCGTTTCCGAGGCTTCGGTCACGTCGGCTTCCATGGGGGGATCCCCCGAACGCCATCGACCGGTTCCGGAGTCGCGCCGACTTCGCGCGTCCAAGCTTCGAAGTCGCACACGCCCAATCGGTGCGCTCATTCGTGGTTGGGTCTTCATTCCCCCCGATCCAATCCGTGCTCCACACACTCTAACCAAACCGACCGCGCAAGACACCACCCGGAGAGCTTTTCGGGCCCAATCTTGGTAGATTCCAGCCGCATCGTGGGGTCCAGGGACGCACAGCAAATCCTCGAGGGTGTGGTCGAGGCCGTGCTTTTTCGTAGTGATGACGGAAAGTTCGCGGTGATTCGACTGGCCCCTGACGAGGCGGAGCCCAACGCAGCGCCCCAGACCGCGGTGGGAGACGTGGGGCAGATCGCTCCGGGCGAGCACCTGCGCCTCTTGGGGCGCTGGAGCCAGCACGCGGTGTATGGGCCCCGCTTTCAAATCGCGTCGTTCACCCCGACCATCCCGTCTTCCGAGCAGGGCATCATCCGCTATCTGGGCTCCGGGTTGATTCCCGGCATCGGTCCCGCTCTGGCCACGCGCCTCGTCGAACGCTTCGGGCAAGACACCCTCGAGGTAATCGCCACGCAGTCGGGCCGGCTCCGTGAGGTCGCCGGCATTGGAAAGCAACGGGCCGAGTCGATCGCCCAAGCCGTGCGGCAGCGCCGGGCAGAGGCGGAGACCATGAGCTTTCTGCACGCGCTCGGCTTGGGCCCTTCGGCGGCGCGCGAGATCCTGCGGAAGTACGGAGCCGACGCGCCACGCATCGTGCGCGATG
>JASFKY010000057.1:0-15738 GCA_050118395.1 Myxococcales bacterium
CGGCGTGATCGGATAAACGCGAAAGATGACGTCGGCCTTGGACCACGCCTCTTCCGCCTCCGCGCCCGAGACGACGGTCGCACCCGCAGAGCGATATTGATCATCGGTGAAATGCGCGTGCTTGCCCGCTCCGCTTTCGACGACCACTTCGAGACCTTCTTTGACGTAGTGCTTCGTCGTTTCTGGTGTGCAGGCGACCCGAGTCTCGCCGGGGGCGATTTCCTTGGGCACGAAAATCCGGGGCATGCCTTCCTCCTGTGCGGGCGTTCCAAGCGCCAAACCCGATTCGACGAGTCAACAATCGGATACCCGCGCCCGGGGGTGTTAGTGGTGATTTGGCGTGATGTCCAGCGCTGATAGAAAAGCTCCGTCGCGCACCTTTTGCGTCTCGGCTCGGCCTGCTACATGCGTACGCGCAAAGCCGAAGGGAGATCAGCATGGGGAAGCCCACGAAGCTCGATGAGCTCGCCATCAAAACCATTCGAGGCCTGAGCATGGATGCCGTCCAGGCCGCCAACTCGGGCCACCCGGGCACTCCCATGGCTCTAGCCCCTCTGGGTTGGGCGATCTTTTCCCGGCTCCGACGGCACGACCCCGCCCATCCCGAGTGGCCGGATCGCGACCGTTTCGTGCTTTCCTGCGGCCATGCTTCGATGCTCCAGTATTCGCTGCTCCACGTGTGCGGTTATCCGGTCAGCCTCGATGACATCCGGCACTTTCGCCAGTGGGGCAGCATCACCCCGGGCCACCCCGAAGCTCATCTGACGCCAGGGGTGGAAACGACCACGGGCCCCCTCGGGCAAGGCTTCGGCAACGCGGTAGGTATGGCCATGGCCGAGCGGCACCTGGCGGCCCGGTTCAACAAGCCCGGACACACCGTCGTCGACCACCGGACTTGGGTCATCACCTCCGACGGGGACATGATGGAGGGGATCAGCTCGGAGGCCGCGTCGATTGCAGGGCACCTCCAGCTCGGCAAGCTGATCGTCTTTTGGGACGATAACCACATCACCATCGACGGCCACACCGAAATCGCCTTTAGCGAAGACGTGCTCGGTCGCTTTGCCGCCTATGGCTGGCACACTCAGTGCGTCGAGGACGGAGAGGATTTCGCCGCGCTGATCCAAGCGGCCGAGGCTGCGGTTGCCGACGGACGGCCGAGCTTCATCGCAGTGCGCACCATCATCGGGTATCCGGCTCCCCACAAGCGGAACACCTCGGATGCGCATGGCTCGCCTCTGGGCGAGGACGAGGTGGTCGCCACCAAGCAGCTCATGGAGTGGCCGACCGAGCCGTTTTTCGTCCCCGACGACCTGGAGGCGGCGGCCGAGAACGCGCGGAAGCGCGGCGCAGAGCACCATGCGGATTGGAAGGAGCGAATGGCCGCGTACCGCTCCGAGTTTCCCCAAGCTGCAGATGACTTCGAACGCGCGCTCGCGGGCGAGCTTCCTCCCGGCTGGGACGCCGACCTGCCCACCTTCGAGCCGGACGAAAAGGGCATGGCCACGCGAAAGGCGGGCGGAAAGGTGCTCAATGCGATGGCGTCCAAGATCGGCAATCTGGTCGGGGGATCGGCCGACCTCGCTGTCTCGAACGACACGTGGATGAAGGGCTTGAGCACGTTTCTCGAGGATGCCGAGGGAATCCCACGAAACATGGAATGGGGCATCCGCGAGCACGCGATGGGGGCGGCGGTCAATGGGATGGCACTTCACGGAGGGCTCATTCCATTTGGCGCCACTTTTTTGGTGTTCAGCGATTACATGCGACCGGCGCTGCGCCTCGCCGCATTGATGAAGCTCCACACGCGCTACGTCTACACCCACGACAGCATTGGGCTCGGCGAGGACGGTCCCACACATCAGCCCGTCGAGCACTTGGCCGCGCTTCGTGCGATCCCCAACTTGGCGGTGATCCGGCCGGCGGACGCGAACGAGGTTCGCGAGTGCTGGAAGGCAGCGATGCAATGGGACGGCCCCGCGGCGCTCGTGCTCACGCGGCAAAAGGTTCCGGTGCTCGATCGGAGCCATCTCGCTAGCGCCGAAAAGGCCAAGCGTGGTGCCTACATCCTTCGCGAAGCCGGTGGCGGCGGCCCCGACGTGATCCTCGTGGCGACCGGCAGCGAAGTGGCGCTTGCGCTCCAAGCTGCAGACCAGCTCGAGCGTGAGGGGGCTTCGACGCGGGTCGTGAGCATGCCGAGCTGGGAGCTATTCGCGCATCAGGACGCGGCTTACCGGCAGGAAGTGCTACCTTCCGGGTTGGCCCCGAAAGTCGTCGTCGAGGCGGGCATTCGCCAGGGTTGGGAACGCTGGGTCGGCGACGACGCGGCGTTCGTCACCGTCGAAACTTTTGGTGCGTCGGCTCCGTACCAGATTCTGTTCGAAAAATACGGAATCACCGTGGAGCACGTCGTGGCCGAAGCCCGGCGGCTCTTGTCGTGACTCAGCTCACGGCAGCAAGCGCTGCATCGTAATCGGGCTCTTGGGCGATGTCGGGAACGAGCTCGGTGTGAACCACGCGATTGTCTGCATCGAGCACGACGATCGCGCGGGCCGCGAGACCCTCGAGTGGACCGTCTACCAGCTCGAGGCCGTAGTGCTTCAGGAAGTCGCTTCGAAAAGTCGACAGAGGAACGACGTCGTCCAGCCCTTCGGCGACGCAGAAGCGCTTTTGCGCAAAGGGCAGATCAGCGCTGATGACCAGCACGACCACGTCGTCGATGTCGGCGGCCCGCTGGTTGAACGTGCGAGCGGCAGCTTGGCAGACAGGCGTGTCGTAGCTCGGGTTGATGGTGAGGATCTTCTTCTTGCCCGCGAAATCTGCGAGCGTCTTGGGCGCGAGGTCGATGCCCAAGAGCTGGAAGTCCGGCGCGGAGCTTCCGGTAGCGGGCAGGTCGCCATTGGTATGAACCGGGGTGCCTTTGAACGCGGTGGTTGCCATGATTCTCCTTTTGCTGGCTGAGGCCCGTGTTCTATAGGGATCCCGGCTCGAATTCCAAGCGGTTGCGAACGAAAAAGAAAATCATTATCAACAGTCGATGAACCGCTCCCTTGCTGATTTGCGTCCTGGGCAGGCCGCCGAGATCGTGTCGCTCGAGTGTGAGCGACGCGTCTCGCGGCGACTCATGGAGATGGGGCTGCTCCCCGGCACCCGGGTGCGTCTGATCCGTCAGGCTCCGCTCGGCGATCCCCTCGAGCTTCGCGTCCGGGGCTACGCCCTGTCCGTCCGCCGGGCGGACGCGACCCGCATCCGCGCCTGCCAGGAGACCGACTGACGGTGGACGCCCAGGTTTCACAGGTCCTGATTGCGGGCAATCCAAACAGCGGCAAGAGCACGTTGTTCAACGCGCTTTCGGGAGGAAGCGCGCGCGTGGGCAACTACCCCGGGGTCACGGTGGACCGCACCAGCGCCGATCTGTTTCTGGAATCGGGACTCGTGGAGCTGGTCGACATTCCGGGTACGTATAGTCTGACGGCGAGCTCCCCCGAAGAGCAGCTTGCCGTCAACGCCTTGCTCGAACGAAAGACCCGCGCGGTCGTGTGTGTCGTCGATGCGACTACCTTGGAGCGCGGCTTGTATCTGGCGTTGCAGCTGGTCGAGTCCGGCCTACCGGTCATCGTGGCGATGAACATGATGGACGCAGCCGAGCGTCTGGGGCTGCGAATCGACGTCGATCTTCTGAGCCAGCTGCTGGGCGCACCGATCGTCCCCGTGGTTGCGACCAAGCGACGGGGCCTCGAAGCTCTGCGCAACGAAATCGATCGAGCGCTTGCCGCCGAGTCTCGGGCGAAGCCCCCCGATGTGTCCTATCCCGACCCATTGCTCGCCGACGTCGACACTCTCGTTCCCGCCATCCGAAAGTGGCGCCCCCATGCGAGCGCCGAAGAGATTCGTTCATTCGCACTGTGGTGCATTCTGTCTTTGGGTGATGACGACTTGGTCGGGGTTCCAGAGGATGTTCGAGCGCGAGCCGCTCAAATCCACGAGAGGGCACTTGCTCAGGGGCGGAATCCCGATCTGGAGATCGTTGCCGCTCGGTATCGGTGGCTCGACCGAATCGTGGCCCAAGCCAGCTCGGTGCGCCCTCCAGAGACCTCGATCAGCGAAAAGATCGATCGTCTGTTGACCCATCCGGTGTCAGGCATCCTGATCTTCGCGCTGGTCATGTTCGGGATCTTCGAGGCGCTCTTTGCCGGAGCCGAGCCGTTCATGGATGCAATCGAGAGTCTGACCACGTTTTTGCAAGGTGTCGTCGTCACCGTCCTGCCCGCCGGCGTGCTCCGAGATCTCATCGTCGAGGGAATCATTGCCGGCGTCGGCAACGTAGTCGTGTTTGCGCCGCAGATCTTGTTCTTGTTCCTGTTCATCGGCTTCCTGGAAGATTCCGGCTACCTGGCCCGGGTAGCCTTCGTCATCGATCGCGTGATGCGCGGCGTGGGTCTTCACGGAAAGGCGTTCGTTCCCTTACTGTCGGGCTTTGCGTGCGCCGTGCCAGCCGTGATGGCCACACGCACCATCGAGCGGCGACGAGACCGCTTGGTGACGATGTTGGCCTTGCCGCTCATGTCCTGCAGCGCTCGGCTTCCCGTCTACATCTTGATCGTCGGAACCGTGTTTGCCGGAATGTCGGTGGGTTGGCTCAGTGCCGGCGCCATCGCTCTTTTTTCCATGTACACGCTCTCGGTGCTCGTGACCCTCGGGGCGGCTGCGGTCATGCGCCGAACGGTGCTGAAAGGTCCCACACCGACCTTCGTGCTCGAGATGCCCCCGTACAGGTGGCCCTCCGCAACCATTCTGTGGCTCAACGCCTGGCGGAGGCTTCGGATCTTCCTCGTCGACGCAGGTACGATCATCTTGGCGATGACCATCGTGCTCTGGGCCGCCCTGTCGTTTCCGAAGTCGGACCAGGTGGCCCACCGATTCGCCGCCGAACGACAGAAAGTTCAGCAAATGGACCTTCCGGAAGCGCAAAAAGAACAGACGCTTCGCTCCCTCGAGTCTCGAGAGGCAAGCGCCCAGCTCGAATACAGCCTGGGCGGGAGGTTGGGCCATGCCCTGGAGCCGGTGCTGCGCCCCATCGGTTTCGACTGGCAGATCGGCGTGGGCATCATTGGCGCCTTTGCAGCGCGCGAAGTATTCGTGTCGACCTTGGGGGTCGTGTTTGGCATCGGCGATGCCGACGAACAGAATAAGCCTCTTCGCCAGGCCCTGCGGGACGCCCGGCATGCCGATGGCACACCCGTGATGACCCCGCTCAGCGGCGTGTCGCTGATGGTGTTCTTCTTGCTCGCGTGTCAATGCATGAGCACAATCGCGGTGGTCAAAAGGGAATCGGGATCCTGGAAGTGGCCGCTATTTCTCTTTGCCTACATGACGGTACTCGCCTACCTGGCCTCGCTTTTGGTCTACCAAGGTGGACGACTGCTCGGGCTGGGGTAGGGTCTTGGTATGACTTGGCAACAAATCGTGGCCGGGCTTTGTGTGGCTGCGGCGGTCTTGTACCTCGTCCGAAGGCTTCGCGGCCGGGCACCCCGTTCGCGATCCGAGGCTCCGGACGTGCCGGTTTCGAGGCTTACGGGCAAGCGCTCCACGCGTAGCTCGTGCGGACACTGAGATAGTGCTTAGACTGATTTAGCATGGCCCGTCACGCCACCATTGAAGGACTACGGAAGTTTCGAAAGAAGCTGTTGGGTGAGCACGACCCTTGGCACGATGCGTCGCGCCGCTTTCGAATTCGGAGGTTCGCAGGGCCCGAGTGCTTCATGAAGCACCTGAGCGGCCTGCGTGTGGCCCATCTCACCGATCTGCACGTCGGACGCGTGACGCCGATGGCCGTTCAGTACGACGCGGTTTCCATGACCAACGCGGGGGACCCCGACATCGTCGTAATCAGCGGCGATTTCGTGTGTCATAGCCAGGTTTATCTCGATGATCTCACCGAGGTGATCAGCAAGATCGACGCTCCCGTGTTCACGGTCCTAGGCAATCACGACCATTGGGCGGGTGCAGACTCGGTTCGCAAGGCGCTCGAGCGCGGAGGCGCCGAAGTGCTCGACAATGCCAATACGACGATCACGGTCGGGAACCAACGTCTACAGATCGTCGGCCTCGATGACGCATATACCGGGCACGCCGATCGGCAAAAGGCTTTGAAAGGCCTCCGGCCCGATTTGCCGGTGATCGGCCTTTCCCACATCGGCGAGGAGGCCGACGGACTTTGGGAAGCAGGAGTGCCGCTCGTATTTTCAGGCCACACGCACGCTGGGCAAATCACGGTGGCCCGGCTCCACGAGCTGTCGGTGGGCCGACTCGCCGGACACAAGTACATTCACGGTCTGTACGGCTCCAGGGGTGTCGACGACCCGCGAGGTGCCGTGTACGTGGGGGCGGGCGTCGGGGCAGCAGTCGTTCCATTGCGAGTGGGCGAGCGGGCCAAACGCGAAGTGGTCTTCTTCGAGCTCGGAGAGCAACCCGGAGCATTCGACGAGCACCATCGCGAGCAGAGGGCGCACCGCGGACGTACTCCGTCGCACAAGACCCAGAAGCGCCGTGCACTGGCCGTCCTTCGCAAGCGAGAAAAACGAGAGCGAAAGAATGGCAACGGTCGGAGCGCCAAGACGGCTTCCTGATTCCGGCACCGTCGTTACGCGTGCGAAGCGAGGAAGTGTTCCGCTTCGAGCGAAGCCATACAGCCGGTTCCCGCGGCGGTGACGGCTTGCCGCCATTTCTTGTCTTGCACGTCGCCTGCGGCGAACACCCCGGGCACATTGGTTTGCGTCGAGTCCGGCTTGGTGACGAGGTAGCCTTGCTCGTCGGTTTCGAGCTGCCCGTTCAAAAACGCGGTGTTGGGAACGTGGCCGATGGCGAAGAACAAACCAGCCACCGGAACGTCTCGCTCCTCGTTGGTCTTGAGGTCCTTGACTCGAATGGCCTCGAGAAAATCGCCACCCTTGGCCTCGGTCACGACATGTGACCAGAGGAACTCGATCTTCGGGTTGTCGAGCGCTCGCTGCTGCATGATCTTCGAGGCGCGCAGCTCGTCACGGCGGTGAACGATGTACACCTTGGATCCGTACTTGGTGAGAAAGGACGCTTCCTCGACGGCCGAGTCACCGCCTCCGATCACCGCCAGGGGCTGGTTCCGAAACGCGGGAAGGGCGCCGTCGCAGACGGCGCACGCGGAGATACCACGTTGCCAGAGCTCACCGTCCCTCGCACCTGGGATGGGTAGACGCTTGGCCGTGGCGCCGGTCGCGATGATCACCGCATCGGCCGACCCTTCTTCGGAGTCGGCTTTGAAACGGAAGGGTCGGCTCGATAGGTCGATTTCGTTCACGGTCTCGGTGATGACCTTCGTCCCGAAGCGCTCAGATTGCGCGCGCATCCGCTCCATGAGCTCGGGGCCCATGACGCCCTCGGGAAACCCCGGGAAGTTTTCCACGTCGGTCGTGGTCGTGAGTTGGCCCCCGGCCGCGATGCCGCCGGCCATGAATCCTTCGAACAGGACGGGCTTCAGCTCGGCGCGAGCCGCGTAAATGGCCGCGGTATGTGCCGCCGGGCCGCTGCCGATGATCAAGAGTCGATAGCTCATGAGCGCTCCTTCGAGGCCGGGTTATGAACACGCTGGCAAGTCAGCGCAACCCTCAGTGGAAGAATCTGGATACGCGCCCGCCGATGGCAAGGGCCGCCGTGAGGCCAGGAGATTCGATGCCGATCAGATGCACGAGCCCGGGCTGGGACGGGGGATTGACGATCACGAAATCCGCGAACCCGCCGCCCGGTCCCACCAACTTGGGGCGAATGCCACTGTAATCCGGCGTCAAGTGCTCCGGACGGATGGCGGGGAGGTAGCGCGCGACGGCTCGTGCAAAGCGCTCGGCACGCGATTCGTCCACCGTGTAGTCGATCTCGTCCACGAATTCGGCATCGGGGCCCGCACGTCGCGCTCCTGAAATGTCCGCGGTGATGTGCACGCCGAGGCCGCCCCCTTCGGGTAGCGGATAGATCAAGCTGTTGCGCGTGGGCGGCGCACCAGGGCCCAGCGCGAAGTACGAGCCCTTGCAAGGATGCAGTTGCCACGGCCGTTCATCGTCGGGAAGGCCCGACTTTTCGGCCAGCTGGAGGGCCGAAAGGCCAGCGGAATTGACGATGCGAGGCGTGTGCAATTCGGTTTGCCGACCCATGCTGTCCTCGGTGCGGACCAGCCACCCCAACTTGGTTTTTTCGATGGCATCGACGCGGGTTTGGTAGACGATCGCTCCTTCGGCTTCCTTGATGGCACGGGCCAGGCTCGCGATCAGCTCATGCACGTCGACGATGCCCGAACTCGGAGAATGAAGGGCCAGCGCGCATCGTAGCTCGGGCTCGAGTCGTTCGGCTTCGGCTCCACTCATCAGCCGGAGCTCTCCAGCTCCCACCTCGGCGGCATGCCGGGCGATGGCGCGAAGTCGCTGTTCGTCTTCGGCGTTCGTCGCGACAATCAGCTTGCCGGTTCGACGGTGAGGAACGTCGTGCGTCTCGCACCATTGGTAGAGTCGCTGCTTGCCCTCGATGCACAACTTCGTCTTGAGCGAGTCACGCGGGTAATAGATGCCAGCGTGAACGACGCCGCTGTTTCGGCTCGAAATCTCGCGGCCCGGCCCGACCTCCCGCTCCACGACGGCCACCGTATCGAAGCGTCGTGACAGC
This sequence comes from Myxococcales bacterium, assembly GCA_050118395.1. Classification (GTDB taxonomy): domain Bacteria; phylum Myxococcota_A; class Polyangia; order Polyangiales; family Houyiibacteriaceae; genus SG8-38. The sequence goes on from JASFKY010000057.1 coordinate 8,689, forward strand.
TCGTAGGCGCAGGCCAGGCCCACGACCCCGGCCCCGATTACGATTGCATCTACCTCATCCAAAGCAGTCCCACCGGTGCTCAAAACGCAAGCGGGTCGATCCGCTGCTCGGGGAGCACCGTCGACAATTGCGGAATCTCCAAATCTCGCTGCTGCCGGTACGCTTCGTAGTGCAGGAGCACCTTACGCACATAGCGATGGGTTTGGCTGAAGGGAATGCGCTCGAGCAGCACGTCGAGTGGGGCGCCCTCCGGGCTCTCCTGCATCCACTGACGAACGTTGTGGGGGCCGCCGTTGTAGGCAGCGATGGCGAGTGGGAGGCGACCGTCGAAGCGACGGATGAGCGAGGCCAGATACCACGCGGCGAACTCGAGATTGAGCCGTGGGTCGAGCAGGTCCGCGGGCGTGAAATCATCGCGTCCCAGTGAGTGTGCGATCAATTGCCCGGTGCGCGGCATGATTTGCATCAGTCCGACGGCGCCCGCGTACGACACGATGTGCTTCTGGTAGGCGCTTTCCACCCGCATGACCGCAAGCAGCAAGTTGGGGTCGAGGCCGTAACGGTTTGCGGCGGGTACGACCAGCCATTCGTAGGCGCGAGGTAGCGTCTCGATCAGCTCCGGTCCGGCAAAGCCTCCGGCCGTTCCCATGTCGCCCAGCGCCACCGCCACGGCCGACAGCTTCGTCCGGTCTTCGTCGGTCAGCTCGAGACGCGCCGCGCGCACGTCGCTTGCCACGGGTTCTGGCTCCCGTTGGGCATCTCGCGCGATCGAGTCGAGACCCGCTCTTGCGATGGGCTTGCCCTGGGCGTCTCGCCAGGCGAGGTAGGTTTCGAACAGCTCCTCGGTGGCTGCTTCCCTCTCACCGACCCGGAGCAGGTCGACGGCCCGCGCAATCCAGGGGTAGCTATCGGCATGCGCCCGCGCCATGGGCGTGAGCTCTTTGGCCAAGGCCTCCTCTTTGGCTCTGGGAGGGTGGGAGGACGTCCGCATACCAGGCTCGATCAGCCCCTCGGAGCCGGAGGTTTGCTCGCCCTCACGCAATCGGCGCAGGCCGTTTCGCGCCCACAAAGCGTAGTAGCCATCGTCCGCCGACTCTGCCGCTCTCTCGGTTTGCTGGAAGAACAACTGCGCCTCGGCGGGTCGTCCAGCTCGTTCGTGCGCGCGAGCGATGTGATAAAGCGCGGCCACACGATACGTCGATCCTGGGCGTTTCGCGATCTCTTCGAGCAGCGGCATGATGCGCTGCTCGCTGCCGCTGCCGGTGGCTGCCATCGCTGCATCGAAAAGCAGAGCCGACGGCAAGCCGCGACGTTTGGCGAGTATCTCCAGCATTTCGTCGACTTCGGTTTGCAACGAAGCCGCCGATGCGACCTGAATCATCTCCTCGATCCGCGTCGAAGGAATCGAACCGAGGGCGCGCCGATCTCCGCGCAGCATGAGGAGGCGCTTCTCGGCCTGATCGCGGTCGCGGGCATGGGCGGTTTCCGCGAGATCCTGTGCGCGGCTTTCAATGCGTTTGGCTGTCGCGACGTCCCCTAGCGGAAACGATTTCGCGCTCTGCATGTAGCTTTCCGCATCTTTCCAGCGGCCCTCGTACCGTGCGAGGCGGCCCGCCAGGTACCGGATCTCGGCAAGGTGTTCGCCGGTCATGGCTGTATCGAGCAGCTCGTCGACGGCGAGCTTGGCCTCGTCCAACGGCCCCAGGTGAACCAGATGCCGTGCCCGGATGACGAGATCGTCATCGCTCATGATCGGCGTGGGGTAGCCTAGCGAATTCAACTCCTCGAGTTCTCGGTTGGCGGCTCGTGCGACCGGGTCCCCGGGATATTCCACTCGAATCTTATGCAGCAAGGTTGCCGCTTCGTCATGGTGTTGACGGCGAATCAAGCTCTCCGCCTGCTCGTAGAGGAGCCGAGGCAGCTTCGGAATCGAGGGGTAGCGCCAGAGCAGCTCCTCGACTGCCTCGTCGGCGTCCGGATGGTCGGCCCGAACCAGAGCGAATGCCCTCCCGAAGGCCGCCTCGACACGCACCGAGCCATGGGGGCTGTCCAAAGCGTCTGCGAAGAACTCGGCTGCGCGCTCCGGCCGGCCCCGCAGCAGCTCCAGACGAGCGCTTTGCAAGGCAATTCGGTCGCCGATTCGGGGAAGCCCGCGAGAGGCCAGATCGAGCTGGAGCCTCGCCTCTTCGTAGCTTGCCGAAAGGATGAGATCGTTCGCCTCGCGGTAGGCTTCGATTGCACGGTCTTCGAGAGATTGACGATCGGCCACCGCGAAGGCGTCCGGGTAAGGTCCGCACATCGGCGCGCGCCATCGGATCTTGTGGATCGGTGGTGGCGGCGCCAACGACTCGGCGGCCATGCACATCGGCCAGTCGGGCGACGCTTGAACGCGCGCCGTGGGTGCGATGTCGAGCAATGCAAATCCAAGCAGAGCGATGAGTCCGCGATGAGCCACGCTCCCTACAACATTGCAAACTTGTGAGCTGAAACGCAAAGATCGAGTTGCAAGCACACCTATTTATACGTAAGTGCGCGCGCCTTGCGTCATTCTTGCGTGGTCGCGGTCGACTTTTTCGACCCGCTCGTTCCGGTGCTGCTGGAAGCCTCGTTGCGCCGTTGGTCTTGGAGCTCGGGAACCAACACCGTGGCAACGCCAATTCCCATCAGCACTGCAAAGCCGAGCAGCAGCCAAAGCGTCCGCCACTTGGTAGGAACGGCACGGGTCTCGTTGGGGCGAGTCATCCTCGGACCCCCAGCTCTTGCAGCACCGCATTGACGGCTCGTTCCGCCGGAACATCGCGGGACTCGCTTTCGGTGCGCTTTTTGACCTCGACGGTTCCTTGTTGCAGGCCGCGGGTGCCGACGGTGATGCGGATCGGAATTCCCAACAGATCCGCATCTTTGAACTTCACTCCAGGGCGTTCGGCTCGGTCGTCCAACAAGACTTCCACGCCACGGGCGCCGAGTGCTTCGTAGAGTTCGGTGGCTTTGGCAAGCGGTGCCTCGTCCTTGCCGATCGGGGTCACGATGACCTGGAAAGGAGCAACCGGAACGGGCCATCGGATGCCCTGGTCGTCATGGTGCTGCTCGATGACCGCAGCGATCAAGCGGCTCACGCCGATGCCGTAGCATCCCATCACCACGGCATGACTCTGCCCCTCTTCGTCGAGGAAGGTGGCATTCATCTTGTCGCTGTAGTGCGTGCCCAGCACGAAAATGTGACCGCCTTCGATGCCTCGATAGAGCACCAGTCTTCCTTGGCACATCGGACACGGGTCGCCGGAGGCTGCTTGCCGGATGGACACGACCTCGGCCTCGAAGTCGCGGCCGTAATTGACGTTCTTGTAGTGGTATGGGGTCTGACCGGCCCCGGCGATGGCGTTGGGCACGGCTACGGCATCTGGATCTACAATGATGGGTCCGTCGAAACCCACCGGCCCCACGAATCCAATCTCGGTGCCCATCGTTTCTGCGACCGCCGCATCGCCGGCGAGCAGCACTTCGTCAACTCCCAAATGACGGGCCAACTTGATTTCATTGACCTCGTGGTCGCCCCGAACCACGGCGAGCACGATTCGGTCGCCGGCGAGATACAGCAGCGATTTGAGGGTGGCGGCCGCGGTGGTCCCTTGCCCGAAGAATGCGACGACTTCCTCGATGGATCGGGTGTCCGGCGTCTTCACTTTTTCCAAGGGCAGGAGGCCATGGGTGTCACGGGGAGCGGATTCGACGCGCCCCGCCTGGGCCACCTCGACGTTGGCCGCGTAGTCGCAGCGGTCACAGGCGACGATTCGATCCTCGCCCGTCTGCGCCAATACCTGGAATTCCGCGCTCTGTTTGCCGCCGATGGCACCGCTGTCCGCTTCGACCACGCGGTACTCCAGCCCGAGGCGCTGAAAGATCCGATGATAGGTGTCGCGCATGTGGGAATAGCTTCGTTGCGCTGCTTCTTCGGAGACGTCGAAGGAATAGGCATCCTTCATGATGAACTCCCGACAGCGCAAAAGGCCCGCTCGTGGCCGAGGCTCGTCGCGATACTTCAGCTGAATCTGATAGAGGTTGAGCGGAAGCTGCCGATAGCTCCTGATCTCGCGCCGTACCAGGTCGGTGACGATTTCTTCGTGGGTCGGGGCCAGATGGTACTCGCCTCCCTTGCGATCCTTGATTCGAAGCAATGTCGGACCGTAGAGGTCCCATCGACCCGACTCCTTGAAGTACTCGGCCGGCACGAACGTGGGCATGAGCAACTCTTGCGCTCCGGCCGCATCCATCTCTTCACGGATGATGCGTTCGATCTTGTGAAGCACCCGCGTGCCCAAGGGGAGCAACTCGTAGATCCCCGCGCCCACCATGCGCGCGTACCCTGCCCGCAGCATGAGCACGTGCGAGGGCATCGTCGCATCCTTGGGAGCTTCCTTGACGGTCGGGATGAACGCCTGCGAATACCGCACCGCGCCCTCCTAGCAGCAGACGGGGATCGGTTCCAAGGCTGCTTCGAGCTTTGCGCGTAAAACCGTGATTTCAGAGGTTTTGGGGGCCGGGAAACGGCTCTCTACACGCCGACGACGAAGCTGACGCTGGTGGTGCCGGAGCCGCCGATGTTCAGCGTTTGGACGTTTCTTGCCCCTTCGACTTGGTAGTCTCCGGCGGTTCCCGTCACCTGCTTGTACGAGTCGAGGAGCTGGCGGACACCGGTGGCGCCCACGGGGTGCCCGGCGCCGATGAGCCCGCCGCTCGGGTTGATCGGCGTTTTGCCTCCGAGGGCGATGTCGCCTTCCTCGATGGCCTTCCAGCTCTCTCCCGGCGCCGTCAGCCCGAAGTGATCGATGGCCATGTACTCCGAGGTAGTGAAGCAATCATGGGTCTCGATCGCATCGATGCCGCTGACGTCGGCAATCTTGGCTCGTTGATGGGCAGAGGTAATCGTGCTGCGAACATGCGGGAGCACGTATTGCGCACCCCGGCTCTCGGCGATCTTGTCCTCGAAACGAATGCGGGCAGTGTTGTGGCCCCAGCCCTTGATTCTGGGAATCGACTCCAGCGGGACTCCCACTCGATCGGCCCACTTCTTGGCGTAGGCAGGGGACGCCAGCAATACTGCGACGGCGCCGTCGGTCACCTGCGAGCAGTCCGAGATGTGAATCCGTCCGCCGATGTTGCCGTTGAACTGATCGCGGCTCATCGCGTGCTCGTAGTTCATGTACCAAGTCCGCGTTTGGGCATTGGGATTGAGCTTCGCATTCGCGTAGTTGATCGTGCTGATGCCCGCGAGATGCTCGTCTTTGAGACCGTAGCGCTTGTCGTACTCGTCCCCCAGCTTTCCGAATAGCTTCGGGAAGGGGAATTCGATGTCTTTGGCTTCGAGCTCGTACCAGGCAGCCGTGCCGAGGTAGTCGCCTCCTTCGGCCGCGCCAACCGTCTTCATCTGCTCGACACCCACGACGCATGCCAGATCGTAGCGCTGCGCTTCGATCTCGGCGGACGCGGCGAGGATGGCGATGCTTCCGGAGGCGCATGCAGCCTCGTGGCGTGAGGTGGGCAAACCGCTGAACGCCGGGTCGATCTCCAGGAAGAAGGCCCCGAAGTGCCCCTGCTTGCTATAGAGCTCCCCCGCGAAGTTGCCGGTGTGAGCGACTTCGATTTCCTTGGGCTCGACCTTGGTCCTGTCGAGCGCGCCCAAGACCGCCTCGCGCATCATCGCGACGAAGTGTTTGTTCTCTTTGCTCCAGTTGCGGGCGAAATCCGTCTGATAACCGCCGAGAACGTAAACTTCTGGAACCTGTGCCATTTTTCTCACCAAACCTTTCGCTTATGCAGCGACGAAAAACTTCCCCACGTCGACCTGCGGGTCATCGAAAAACGTCGTGCCCTCCTGGGCGTTCGCAAGTGCAGGCGGCACCGCGAGACCCGCCTTCTTGATCATCTCGATCGTCGGCTTCAGACCTATGGTGTCCACCAACACGCTCGGTGGAGCCCAATTGAAGCCGTATCCCATGATGCGGTCGATGCCCGAAATGTCGTCGGTCACTTCGCCCACTCGGTGGAACGAGTAGCTGATGTATCCCGCGATCACTTTCTGTGCAATCGCTGCGTACGGCCCCTTCGCTTCCGCAAAGGCGCGCATTCCCTCTCGGTATCGTCCGACACGATGCAGATTCGAGATGGTGTCGATGAATGCCAGATCGGGACGAGAGATCGACGACTTGGGCACGTATTTGCGGGTTGCCGGCTCGAGAACGATGCGCTGGCCCGAGTCGTCTTTGCCGAAGAATCCCGCTCCCGTCTTCCGGCCGAGCACGCCTTTGGCCATCAAGTCGGCCATGTATTCCGGAAGCTTGAGCGTCTCGTGCGCCTCGTCGGATGCGTTCTCGTAGATGTTGTCGACGATCGCTCTGTGAATGTCCCAACCCACCAGGTCGATCGTGGCCAGTGGCGTCATGGCGCGGCCCGTATAGGGACCCACCAATTCGTCGATGAGGAGAGGCCCGTGCTCCTCGGCGAGGATGGCGCATTCGTTGAGGACCTTGAACCCGATACGGTTGCCGGCAAAGCCCGGGGTGTCTGCGGTGCGAACCATGGCTCGACCGAGTCGCGCCGTGCAGAACGCTTCGACGAAGTCCACCAGCTTCGGATCGGTTTCCTTTCCGGCGATCAGCTCGGTGCCTACGATGACGTTCGGTGGATTGAAGAAGTGCAAGCCGAGAAAGTGCTTGCGGAACGAATCGCTGCGACCCTCGGCGAGCTGATTGATCGAGAGCCCGGAGGTGACCGTGGCGACGATGGAATCGGGTCGCCGCACCTTGTCGATACGCTCGAAAAATTGGTGCTTGAGGTCGAGCTGCTCGGTGACCGCTTCGAAGATCAAATCGGCTTCCGCAACGACTCGATCGAAGTCGTCATCGTAGCTGCCCGTGTCGACCCGATTCGCCACGGTGCTCGATCGCACCATCTTCACGGCTGCGGCCAACCCGCCGTCTGCCTTGTCCTTGGTGCGCGCCAAAAACGTGACGCGGGGAACGGCCGTGGTGAACAAGGCTCCGCTCCCCAGGC
>JASFKY010000058.1:0-15706 GCA_050118395.1 Myxococcales bacterium
CCGGGAGGGATTGAGACCGCGTGCTGGCGAAGCAATGCAGCCCGGGGAGCAGTGACGTCCATGAGTCTCGAATCGATGCTGCGCTTTGCAAGCCGTGCTTGCAAGCAAAACGGCAATGACTCGACCGTCTGGTGGGGAGCGGCTTTCGTTCTATAATCCAAAGTGATGACGGAAGCGGAAGATATCGAGCTTCGCGTCGAGGCCCGCGGCGCCGAGCCAACGCGAGGACGTCTCGTCTTGCTCGGCGACGCAGATCAGGAGCTCGGTGAGATGCGATTCCGCCGCGAAGGAGACGACCTCGTCATCATCGAGCACACCGAAGTCGACTCGTCGCTGCGCGGCAAGAATGGAGGCCGTCGATTTTTCGAAGGGATGGTAGCGTGGGCCCGAGAGACGGGCGCGCGAATCCGATCCGAGTGCCCGTTCACCACCAAGATGTTCGAGCGAGAGCCGTCGAGTCGTGACGTGCTAGGATGACGGCTGTTCGTCCGGTGGCTGAAGGCGGTCAGAGACCCTTGGCCACCTGATATGCCGCTTCGGTGTTGTTCGCGATCTCCTCGAGGGTCACGTCGTCGGCCATTTCGATCAGGGTCATGCCCCCATCGCCCTTTTTGTCGATCTCGAAAACACCGAGATCGGTGATGACCAGGTCGACCACCTTGGTTCCGGTCAAGGGCAGGGTGCATTCCTTGAGAAGCTTGGGTTTTCCTTTGGCCGTATGCTCCATCACCACGACCACTCGCTTCACCCCCGCCACGAGATCCATGGCGCCGCCCATGCCCTTGACCATCTTGCCGGGAATCATCCAGTTGGCGAGGTCGCCGTTTTCCGCGACCTGCATTGCGCCGAGGATGGACAGATCGATGTGCCCGCCACGGATCATGGCGAACGACTCGGCGCTCGAAAAAAAGCTCGTGGAGGGCAGCTCCGTGACGGTTTGCTTGCCCGCATTGATCAGGTCGGGGTCCTCCTCGCCTTCGTAAGGGAAGGGCCCCATTCCGAGCATGCCGTTTTCACTTTGCAGCTGCACTCTCACTCCTTGGGGGATGTGGTTCGATACCAAGGTGGGGATGCCGATCCCGAGATTGACGTAAAAGCCATCCCGGAGCTCTTTTGCGGCGCGCGCTGCCATTTGGTCGCGGTTCCAGGCCATCGTCTTCTCCTCAAGGACGCGGACGCGTAGTCCGCTTCTCGATGTGCTTCGAGGGCTGGGGGTAGTGCACGATTCGGTCAACGTAAATCCCCGGTGTCATGATGTGGTCGGGCTCCAGCTCCCCCGGCTGCACCAGGTGCTCCACCTCTGCGACCGTCACCTTGGCGGCCGTAGCCATCATGGGGTTGAAGTTCCGTGCGGTCTTCCGATAGGTCAGATTGCCCTCGGTATCTCCCTTCCACGCGTGAACGATCGCGACATCTGCGAACAGCGCACGCTCCATCACGTATTGCTCGCCGGCGAACTCGCGTAACTCCTTGCCTTCCGCGACGACGGTGCCTACGCCCGTCTTCGTGTAGAACGCCGGAATCCCCGCTCCGCCGGCGCGAATCCGTTCCGCAAGCGTGCCCTGCGGATTGAACTCCACGCTCAGGTCGCCATCCAGGAACTGCTTTGCAAACAGCTTGTTCTCGCCGACGTACGACGAAACCATCTTGCTGATCTGTCGTGTTTCCAGCATCACGCCGAGGCCGATGCCATCGACGCCGGCGTTGTTGGAGATGACGGTCAGACCCTTGACTCCGGATTTTGCGACCGCCTCGATCAATGCTTCGGGAATGCCGCACAATCCGAACCCACCGGACATCAGCGTCATCCCGTCTCGAAGGAGGCCGTCGAGGGCTGCGGCCGCATCTGGGTACACCTTGTTGACCATGTTTCGTCCTTACCTTCCGAAGCGGCGTGTGACAACGTGTGGGGCTCAGTCCAGGCCGAGCATTTCTCGAGCTTCGGTTGCCGATGCGACCTCTCGACCCGCGTTGCGAGCGCAGTGGGCGAGGGCCTCGATCAGCGGACCGTTGCCCGTCGTCTTTTCCCCATTGGGCAAGTAAAAAGTGTCCTCCACACCGGTTCTCAGCATCCCACCGAGCTCGGCAGCACGCTGGTGGGTCTCCCAGATTTCTTCACGGCCTATGAGCGTTGCTTGCCAGTGCGCATCGCCGGTCTTGTATTTCATCAGTAGCTCGAGCAACTCGGGATCACACGGCATGCCCGACGCAACGCCCATGACGAAGTTGTAGTGCATCTCTTTGGCCATACCAGCCCGCAGATACAGGCCGACCGACCGAACGATGCCCACGTCGAAGCATTCCATCTCCGGAATGGTGTTGGTTTCGTTCATCGCATCGAGCATTCTTTGAATCTTCTCGACGCTGTTTAGAAATACGAGCGGCGGCCAAGCCCAGGTGTTGTCGCTTCGGAGCTTGAGATAATTGAGGCTGCCCGCATTGCATGCCGCGATTTCCGGTTTGATTCGTTGCAAGCAGGCGACGGGACCCGAGATGTCATCGTCCATCACTCCCGTGCTCTGATTGATGATCACCCCGGGGCATGCTCCTCGAATCGCATCCGTTGCCGCGGCGGCCACGTCCGGGTCCCAGCTGGGGAAGTGTCCCATGCCGGGTTCCTGGCGGCGAAAATGCACGTGCATGATCGAGGCCCCTGCGTTGTAGGCATCGCGAGCCGAGGCTGCCATTTGTTCCGGTGTGACCGGGACTGGATGTTGTTTCGGATTCGTGAGCACGCCGGTGAGGGCGCAGGTGATGATTGCCTTGTCCATCTGGTCGTTTCGAATGAGGGGTCGTGGTTGGATCTGTGTTTACGTATACGTAAAGTAACTGCGGTGCAAGTAAATATTCTATTGTAACGTTAGGCGTGCTGCGTTAAGGTGACGCGAGATGAGCGCGGCGTCCAAGAGCACGGCCCGAACCGATGCTGCCAAGGCATTCGTCGAGGCCCATGGGGACTACGACGCCCCCGATTTCTTTTCGATTTCGGACCTCGCGGAAGAATTTTCCATCACCCATCGTGCGATCCGCTTTTACGAGTCGAAGGGACTGTTGTCGCCGAGACGGCTGAGCGGGTCGCGGATCTATTCGCGCCGCGATCGCGCTCGCCTTCACATCATCGTTCGTGCGAAATCCTTGGGATATACCCTCGAAGAAACCAAAGCGTATCTCGACCTCTACGGGCAACACGGCGAAGGGCGCATCAAACAGTTGGAGCTGTCGGTGGCCAAGAGCGAAGAAATGATTGCCGAGCTCGAGCGCAAGAAACAGCAAATCGAAGAAAAGATCGAGGAGCTACGACTCATCAATCGAGTGTGCCGACAAAAGATTGCACAGAAACGTTCCAAGTCCCCGGGCTGAGCTGCCTCAGAACCATTCGGGCTCCGCATCGATGTAGGAACGTTCATTGCTCTTGCAAAGATCGGCCAGAATCTGCACACGAGGGAGCTCGGTTCGAATCCAATACCTCGCCGCTGCCTCGATGCCGTCTCTGCGCTCCCTGGAGATCGAGGCGCCCCGGCTGGCTGCGTCCATGTTGAGCCACTGCCAGGCGATCACCAGAGTTGCGAACATGTCCAGGTAGTCCCAGCTATGGCCGAGCATGTCGTCCGCGTTGCCTGACATGGCCCGCTGACCGAGCTCGATCGTGGTGGAGCCCACCGTCGCGACTGCCTTCTCGAGCGCGGTGCAAAGGGTGGGGTCGCATCCCGCTTCCCTCGCCCGAGCGATGGTAGCGGTCATTTCTTCTGCCAATGCGCGCAGTGGTGCGCCACCTTTGGACATTACCTTTCGGCCCAAGAGATCCATGCTTTGGATGCCGTTGGTTCCTTCGTGCAACGTATTGAGCTTCTGGTCGCGCATGAAGGCTTCGGGGAGATATTCGCTCGTGTATCCGTATCCACCGTGAATTTGGATTGCCAGGGTGTTGGATTCGAAGCCGCGATCGGCCGGGAAGGTCTTTGCGACCGGAGTCAGCAAGTCGAGCAGCAGTTGGGCTCGTTCTCGCTCTGGCTCGGTCGCTCCATGCTCGGCCAGGTCTGCATATTTTGCGACCGTCGCCAGCAGCGCGAGGCTGCCCTCCACGATGGCTTTTTGGCGGAGCAGCATGCGCCGCACGTCCGAGTGCGCGACGATCCGGACCGGCTCGCCTCCGCGGGCCCCGAGCCTGCGCCCCTGCTTTCGGTCCAGCGCGTAAAGTCTAGACTCGTGATAGGCCACCGACGCGGTCGCCGCCGCGTTCACCCCCACCATGATGCGAGCCTCGTTCATCATTTGAAACATGTAGCGAAGGCCCTGATTGGGCTCTCCCACAAGCCATCCTCGGCAATCTCCCTCATCGCCGAATTCGAGCGCGAGGCTCGGAAGACCCCTCCATCCAATTTTGTGGATGAGCCCCGCCACGGTGACGTCATTCGGAACCAGTGCGCCGTTTTCCTCACGCAGCTTGGGCACCACGAAAAGGGAAATCCCCTTGGTCCCCGCAGGGGCACCTTCGATGCGAGCGAGGACGAGATTGACCACGTTCTCCGTGATGCCGTGGTCGGCACCCGAGATGAAAATCTTGCTGCCCTTGATCAGATGATGGCCATGCGGTGTCGGTGTCGCCGTCGTCGTGATGTCAGCGAGGCTGCTTCCCGCTTGGGGCTCAGTCAGTGCCATCGTGCCGGTCCACTCGCCAGCGTACATCCGCTCGATGAAACGCGCCTTGAGCTCGTCGTCCCCGAACGCTTCGATGAGATGCGCCGCTCCATGGGTGAGACCGATGAAGCCGTAGGCGCTGAGGTTCGCAGCCATCAGATAGGCGCTGGCCAAGGTGTGAACGAGCATGGGCATGTGTTGGCCGCCAACCGATTCAGGCCGTGTTGCAGCCAGCACGCCCAATTCGACCATCTGCTCGAATAGGGCCGGCAGTGCTGGATGCGTATGGATGCGCCCATCCCTGAACACGGGGGGCTCTTCATCCATCGGCTTGTACGTCGGAAACAGGTCTTGGCGCGCGAAGCGTCGAACGCTATCGATGTAGAGATCGAAGGTTTCCTTCGAGTGCTGCTCGAAAGCTTCGAGCTCACACAGCGTTTCGGCGTCGAGTACGGAGTACAAAAGGAAGTCGACGAGCCCGTCGTCGATTAGAGGGTTGGTTCGTGTCGCCATGCACCGCTCCCGTGCGCGGGGCACCCTAGCACGAGGATCGCGCGACTTCCTCCGTGAATTGTCCGAGCCCATGCGGTATGAAAGCGCCATGGATTTCGAGCATTCGGAGCGGGCGAAGAACTTGATGCGCCAGGTCGAGCGTTTCGTTCGTGAGCGGGTCGTGCCAAGCGAGCAAACCTATTTCGATCAGCTGGTCGGCACCGATGACTGGCGAAAATGGAAGATTCCCCCAATCCTCGAAGAGCTCAAGGCCGAGGCCAAGGAGCTTGGGCTCTGGAACCTCTTTTTGCCGGACGAACGATATGGCGCCGGGCTCGACAATCGCGACTACGCGCCTATTGCTGAGATCACGGGTCGGAGCTTCTTGGCGCCCGAGGTCTTCAATTGCAGCGCTCCCGACACGGGAAACGCCGAAGTGCTCGTCAAGTACGGGTCGGAAGAGCAAAAGAAACGCTGGCTCGAGCCGTTACTCGCTGGGGAGATCCGGTCCGGCTTTGCGATGACCGAGCCTGCCGTCGCGTCGAGCGATGCGACCAACATGCAGGCCACTTGCGAGGTGGTGGGAGACGAGGTGGTGCTCAACGGCCAGAAGTGGTGGACGAGCGGTGCGGGCGATCCACGCTGCGGTTTCTACATCTTCATGGGTGTCACCGATCCCAACGCGGGACGACACGAACGACATTCCATGGTCTTGGTGCCGGCCGATGCCCGAGGCGTGAAGATCCTTCGAATGGTCCCGGTATTCGGTCATCTCGACGAACCACACGGCCATGCCGAGATTTTGTTCGAGGACGTACACCTCCCCGTCAGCAGCATCATCGCCGGTCCGGGGCGGGGATTCGAGATCGCACAGGGGCGATTGGGACCAGGACGAATTCATCACTGCATGCGTGCGATCGGGGCCGCAGAACGAGCGCTTCAACGACTCTGTGAGCGGGCCGTACACCGGGTTGCTTTTGGAAAGCCGCTGGCCAATCTCGGTGGGAACCGCGACATCATCGCCAACTCGCGCATGGCGATCGATCAGGCCCGCCTCCTCACGCTCAAAGCCGCATGGGCCCTCGATACCCGCGGCACGTTCGGTGCGTTGACCGACATCTCGGCAATCAAGGTCATCGCACCCAACGTATTGCAATCGGTCGTCGACGCAGCGATTCAAATCCACGGGGGGGAGGGCATGGCCGACCCGGAGCTCACTCGGTTGCTCGCCATGGCGCGAGCCCTTCGCATCGCCGACGGCCCAGACGAAGTGCACCGGGGCATGGTGGCACGGCTCGAGCTCAAAAAGTACAAATGAAACGTCGCGTCGAGCCTACCCGGACTGATTCAGCCAGCGAGCGATCTTTCGGATTAACGCCCGTGGCGAGAAGCGGACGCTGAACGCCGCGAGCCAGTTCATGAAGCCTTCGATGGCCACGACCTTGCCCTTCATCATCGACCGGTAGGCGTCCTTGGCAACTTTGTCTGCCGGCGCTGCGCCGAGCTTGAAAAGAAAGCTCTGGTCGTTGCCCGCCGTATGAGAAAAATTCGTGGCAGTAGCGCCAGGGCAATGCGCCGTGACCGTGATCCCACGATCCCTCACCTCTTCTGCGATGCCTTCCGAGAACATCAACACGAATGCCTTACTCGCATAATAGATCGCCATGTCGGGGCCGGGCTGGAACGCCGCGGTGGAAGCGATGTTCAGGATCCGGCCCCGATTTCGTTGCAACATACCCTGCAGTGCGAAATGGCTGAGGGCGACCAATGCATCGATGTTGACCTGCAGCATGTCTAGCTGCATCTGTAGAGGAAGCTCGGCGAAGGCCCCCGCCGCACCAAAGCCCGCGTTGTTTACGAGGTAGTCGACCTCGATATTCCGGTCCCGTAGCGCTGCGAAAAGTTGGGCGGGAGCCCCGGGGTCGGACAGATCCGACGCGAGGACGTGCGCCTCGATTCCGTGCGCGGTCTGAAGCTCTTGGGCCAGATCGCGGAGCTTGTCCTCGCTGCGGGCGACCAGCACTACGTCTATACCATCGGCCGCAAACAGCTTCGCGATCTCCGCACCGATGCCCATCGATGCCCCCGTGATCAAGGCGGCTTCTCTTGCCATCACCACCGCTCCTTTCGTCGTCCGTCGTTCTGGTGGTTCGCCTGGTTCGGTGTCATGGTATCTTCGAACGCCACATGACAGGCAAGGATTCTTTCACTCCGCCGTGGTTCGAAGGGCCGCTCCCCGAGCGATCGTACCGTTCCGCTTTCAAATGGGGCGCACCGCAGGCTTACAAGCACCCCAACTCCCGCCTTTACGCGCTGATGAAGGAGACCTTCAGCCTCGACGACGACTATTTCCAAACGCCCCAAAAGCTCGGCCTCGAGGATGTCGAGGTTGATGCCCCGATTTCGCTCGCGTCCGAGCAGGTAGCGTTCTTTCATGGTTTGCTGGGCGAAGAGAACGTCAGCGCGGACGCCTACGACCGTCTGCGAGCTTCATATGGGAAGACCATGCTCGATGCGCTGCGTCTCCGAGATCACCAGGTGGAGAATTTGCCCGACCTGGTTTTGCATCCCCGTCACCGGGACGATGTCGAAGAGATCGTTCGCTACTGCAACGAGCAGCAAATCGCCCTTTATACGTACGGTGCCGGCTCCAGCGTGACCCGGGGGACCGAGTGCTACCGAGGAGGAGTGTCGATCAACCTCGGCACCCACATGAACAGGATCTTGTCTTTGAACGCAGTCAACCAGACCGTGACGGTGGAGCCCGGAATTCTCGGGCCCGCTCTAGAAGACGCATTGCGAGATGCCCGTGCGCGGTTCGATGCACCCCATGCTTATACGTGCGGTCACTTTCCTCAATCTTTCGAGTATTCGACCGTCGGCGGTTGGGTAGTGACTCGCGGGGCTGGTCAAAACTCGACGTACTATGGGAAAGCTGAGGACCTCGTATTGAGTCAGGAATACGTGACGCCCGTGGGCACCATCCGCACGGTGGACGTTCCGGCCTACGCTACCGGACCCAACATCGACCAAATCATGATCGGAAGCGAGGGAGCATACGGAATCCTGGTCGCGGTCACGCTCAAGGTTTTTCGCTATCAGCCCGAGAATACCCGCCGATTCAGCTTCATCCTGCCCGACTGGCCTCGTGCCGTGGCCGCCGTCCGCGAGATCATGCAGGGCGAGTTTGGTTTTCCCTCGGTGTTTCGCTTGTCCGATCCGGAGGAGACCGACATCGCCTTCAAGCTCTACGGTGTGGAGGGCACTCCCATCGATACGCTGGTCAGCCTTCGTGGATTCAAAAAGGGGCAGAGATGCTTGCTGCTAGGCACCGCAGACGGTGATGCTGCCTACACCGCCGTGGTCAAACGGCGCGTGCACGACGTTTGTAGGGCGCATGGCGGGATGTATACGACCGGTTTCATCACCAAGAAATGGGAGCACGGGCGGTTCACAGACCCTTACATGAGGGAGGACCTCCAAGACTTCGGAGTTCTCATCGACACGCTGGAGTGCGCCACCAACTGGGAACAGCTTCCGAAAGTTCATCAGCACGTTCGAGCCTACGTCAAGGCCCGCCCGCGAACCATCTGCATGACGCATACGTCGCATTGCTACCCTCAAGGGGCCAATCTCTACTTCATCTTCATCGCAAAGATGGGCCATCGAGAATTCGTCGATTTTCACAGAGGTATGCTCGATGCCATTCAAGCTTCGGGTGCGACCATGAGCCACCACCATGGGATTGGAAAAATGACGGCACCCTGGCTGGAGGGCCAATTGGGGAAAAACGAGTTGGAAGTCCTTCGTGCGCTCAAGCGACACTTCGACCCCAACGACGTGCTCAATCCTGGTGGGACGCTTGCGCTCGATTTGCCGGACGAAAAGCGCCGACTTCCCTGACCAGTGCGCCTCATCGTGGGGTCGACGCAGCTTGGCAAGCTCGTGGATCAGGGAGCAATCGGCACGGGGCTCCACGCGAATCCCGATGCGTTCTGCCCCGCCGACAACGGCGGATTGGCCTTTTGGTTTTCCGAGCCGTCCGATTTGCTCGAGTAGATCTCGAAGACCTGACTCGTGTCTTGCGCCGCGCGATACGCGACTCGATCTGCATCCGGGCTCCATTGGAAGAAGCTCACGTCACCGTCCGCTTCCAACAGGCCATTGATCTTCGCGTCGCTTCCGCCCTCGACGGGACTGACGAAGAGCTCGAGTAACTCGGGAATGTCTTGGTTGGCCCGATACGCAATCCGAGCTCCGTCCGGGCTCCATGCATGATTGGCAACTTCGCCTTCCTGAGACTGAAGGGCGCCATTCACTTTGTGGTTTCCGGTGCCATCGGGCCGGGAGACGTAGAGCTCCGAGACGAATGCCGTGTCTTGGTCGGCTTGGTACGAGATCCAGCTTCCTTCCGGGCTCCATTGAAAGCCGGCAACGAAGCCGAAACCGCTCGCGGCTAGGGTCCCGCTCACCTTGCGATTGTCCGAGCCGTCAGGAGCGCCGGTGTAGAGCTCTCGCAAGCTCGAGCTCGACTGATTGGCCAAGTAGGCGAGCCGCGCTCCATTCGGACTCCATGCAAAACCAGCTACGCTTTGGCCAGAGGTGAAGTCCGGATTAACCTTGCGGTTGTCCGAGCCGTCGGGAGCGCTGGTGTAGAGCTCGGGGATTCCTGCGAGGTCCTGATCGGTTTGGTAGGCCATGCGTGCTGCGTTGGGACTCCATGCGTAGCTGGAGGCATTCAACCCCCGAGAGCCTGGTGCGAGCGCACCACTCAACTTCTGATTTTCGGATCCATCGACTCGGCTCACATAGAGCTCGAAGAGCCTGGCCGTGTCCTGATCCGCTACGTAGGCGATCCGTGATCCGTCCGGACTCCATTGAAAGCTCTGCACTTGGCGGCCCGGTTCGATCTCCGCGTTGACCATGTGGTTGTCCGAACCATCGGCGAGATTGCTGTAAAGCAGGACGCTATCATCCGCCGAATGGTAGACCATGAAGGCAATCCGGTTTCCATCGGGACTCCACTCGTAGGTGCGCACCTCGTCTCCGAGCTGCAAGGCACCGCTCAGGTTGCGGTTTTCTGCGCCAAGCGCCGTGCTGCTGTAGAGCTCCGGAAGCTCCGCGGACGTTTGGGTCGCAAGATAGGCAATGCGGGTGCCATCAGGGCTCCATGCGAAGCTTTCCACCCGCCCGCCTTCTACCAATGGCCCGTTGACCGTTCGATCGTCGGTGCCGTCCGGAGTGCTGCTGAACAGCTGCTGACGGCAGTCGGTACAACCAGGAAACAAATCGGAGTCGTCATCGGCGATGTACGCGATCCGCTTCCCATCAGGGCTCCAGCGAAAGGCAACGACCCGGCCCGCTTGCAGCTCATGATTCACGCGATGGTTGTCCGAACCGTTGGTAAGCCCGACGTAGAGATCATCGAAGCCCACGCGGTCCTGATCGGCGGTATATGCCACCAAGTACGGGCTCGGGATCGCGGCAAATCCGGCCTGGCCTCCCCCACCTCCGACGCCACCGGTGTCCCCCGCGCCGCCCGTTCCTCCGGTGCCGGCCACGCCGTCGTTCCCGTTTCCACCACACGACGCGAGGGCTGCAGCCAGAAGGCAGGAAAGGATGGATCGACATGGACTCATCGTGGGAAGGGCAAACATACCACTTTTTAGCTCACCGGTTCGTTGTCGATTGATGGTATACGTGGGGCCGCTTTTCCCCGGAGGATCGATGTCTGGAACGAGCAATGGCTTGCCTTTGAGCCAAAGGAAGAGGGACATCTTTTTCGTCGTCAGCTTTTCCCTTTTTGCATTTTCTTCTTTTTTTTCGGACTCGTGGCACGCGCTCGGCCTGCTCGAAGGCGATGCATTTTGGTCGCGCGCCAATCGCTGGTATGCCGAGATCGCGCAGGATTATTTCTTCATGCAGGATCACGAGTTCGTTCGCGTGAACACCGGGATCTCCGGAATGATCTATGGCCCGTTCTACCTCGTTCTGGTCTACGCTTTCATCAAGGGGAAGAACTGGATCCGCCCAATGGCGTTGGTGTACGTCGGCGCCATGCTTCACGGATGCACGGAGTTCTTGATCTACGAGTACTGGATCGGTCCTCCGCCCGGCAATGCGCTCGTATTTTGGGCATTCAATGGCCCGTATTGGGTAATTCCGTTCCTATTGGGCATCCGTATGTGGAAGCCCGAACCGTTCGGCCGAGGAGAGGCTTTCGCCTAGGGCACGAAGAAAACGCCCTTCAAATCTTCCGTGCGGGATAGGGGACGATCGTTCACGTCGAACGACGTCACCCGGAACTGATAGTACATGCCCGACTGCAATGGCGGACCTTCGTAGGTGACCTGGGGATTGCTCCCACTGGATCCTGGAATGTCGGGATTGTTCCACAGCACGTTGCCGAACGTGTCGTAGACTTCGATTGCGTACCGATCTTCTCCACTGTCGTCCACCCAGGAGAACACCGGCGTGCCGGAAACCTCCTCCGGACCCTCCGCGCCCGGCATGATGACGTCGAGCGCTCCCGTAATCTTGAAGCTGGGCGCGTCCACGGACTGACCCGCAGCGACCTCGACCCGAACGATTTCCGTGTTGCCTTGCCCGAAGTCGGGATCACGAACGAGGCGATCATTTTCGAATGCGCCTAGGACTTTGTAACTACCAGCTGGCACACCCTCGATCGTCCAAGAGCCGCTGCCGATGAGAGCGGTACCTTCGGGTGCGCGAAGACCTGGCGGCGTCTCGCCCCGTGCCAGCACGTCGTCGAAGGTCGACTCCACTACCAGGATGTACGAAGTTCCGTCTCCCTCGCCTGGATTTACGATCTGAACATCGCCGGACACGGTTCCCGTGGCATCTTCAGAGAGCGCGAGGTCGACTTGCATATCCTCGCCGCCGCCGAGGGAGACCGTCTGGGCTGCGTAGGACACGCCCTTTGCATACGCGGTCACCGAAAAATCCCCGTCGGGGAGGTTGAAGATTCGATAGGTTCCCGCCCGGCCCGCGATGGCCGTGAAGCCCCGAGCTCCCGATCCGGAGGCAGTCTCTGCGACCACCAACACGCCCGCGTTCGTGGGTGGTACCTCGACGTTCCCAAAGATTTCATTGATCCCGGCGCCAGATGGCAGGGCGACTAGGCCGACATCGGTCGCTGCATTTTGCACTACGAGCAGACCATCCACGGCAACCGGAGCGGACAGATCGATTGGCAGCGGCTGACGAACGCCGGAGGGAAAGGTCTGAAAGCCCGCCGCATCGGCTCGCAACGTGACGTCTCCGCCCACGGGGTTTCCGTCGGTATCTCGTTGCCGAGCAACTTGAATTTCGTAGTTGCCCGAGAGGTCGGTGGTAGCCACGCTGCTTGCCGGAGCGCGATTGGCGTCCAGCGCAACGACGGTCGCTCCCTCGATGGCTCCATCGTCGGCAAGATTAAAAACGCTTCCTCGAACGACGACGGGCTCGAAGCAACCCGGATCTGTTCCGACCACCTCCTCGCAGACGAGTCCTTCGTCGCATCCGGTTTGGGCGACGGGATCGCACGTGCTGTCACCGCTCGAGCAGCCCGCGGCCAAAGCGATCAGACAAGCCCCTACACAAATCCATCGAGTCATGAGTCCCCCCGAAGTTGGTTGCGTTCCCCGTGAACCAACCCATGCATGGTATCGGCGATGGCAGTGCGTGAAAACCGTACAAGAGCACACACCGGCCCGGCCACGCGGTCAGCAACGAGCGTGGTTCGTGCTCAAAGGTTAGAAGCCGTTGAGCGCATCCACGACTTCGAAAAGGTCGCCTATGTCGTAAAAATCGACGGCGACGAAGTTGGGTAGGGCATCCCACTCGAGCTGACACTCCCTCGCCCGGTCGATGAACAACGGATTGTAGTTCACCATCTCGGCAAGCTCCGCGCTTCCGCCATAGGGTCCCGTGAGAAAGTGGTTGAGCAGGAAGAGAGGATTGGCGGGGTCGCCACGATTGGGATCGCACACCAAATCTTCCGGGCTCGAAAATGAGAATGGAGTCTCCCCGGCATGGTCCCAGATGTTCATCAACCACGGCACCTGCGGGTCTTGCGGAAGTTTTTCCTGAAACGCTATCAGCCGAGTATCGGCCTCGATCAGCGCTCGAAGGGTGGGCCAGGGCTCGTCCACCCCATGAGCGTAGACGAAATCGATGAGACCGCTTTGCGCGAAGGCCTCCGCAGTTTGCGCGTTCGTGATGTAGTTCTCGAAGATGATCGAAACGACTTCGTGGGGGTTGGACGAGAGAAACGCCTCAATCTCCTGGAGCCCTTCCACCAGCGGCTGACTTCCGAAGGAGCAGTAGGCGTGGCAGAGCAAGAGCTCGCCCTCCTCGTCGTAGGTATCGAGCATCATTCCGCGAACGCCATCTTGCAGCTGGCGCGTGATCCCGAAGTTCTGATTCGGCAGGAACCAGCCTGCCTCGACCTTCGACATGGCGTTGTGCGTCATCGCCAGAGTCACCTGGTCGAACCGTCGATCGCAGAGCTCCTCATGGCCGTTGCATTTCAGGGCAAGCTCGCCCCCGTCGGGGCCCGGCCCCGCATCCATACCACCATCTGTCTCGCTTGCGGCGCCATCACTGCAGGATGCGCAAAGCAAGGCGAGGACCAGAAGTTTGGTTCCGTAGTGGATCATGGCGTTCGAGCAGACTCTACCATTTTCGGTCACGATCGTGGGAGACGGTTACGAACGTCGACGATCTCGTATGTCACTTCCCCGAGGGGTCTTTTGATCGTAATTTCGTCCCCAATTTCCCGTGACAACAAGGATCTTCCCACGGGTGAATCCATGCTGATCCAGCCTTTCTTGGCATTGATTTCATCGGGGCCGACGATTCGGTACGTTTGCGTCTCTCCCCCTTCGTCTTCGATGGTGACCCAGCTTCCGAAGTAGACTCGACCGTCTTCCGGCGGCTCTTCGTCCACGATGGTCAATACTTTCAGTCGCTGACCGAGGAAACGAAGGCGGCGATCAATCGCTGCCAATCGTTGTTTGCTGTATTGGTATTCGGCGTTTTCCGATCGATCCCCCTCGGCTGCCGCGACCTGAACCGCCTTGGCCATCTTCGGCCGATCCACCTTCCAGAGTCGCTCGGCTTCTTCTTCGAAGCGGCGATATCCTTCCAAGGTGATGTACCCGGGTTTTCCGGAGGTGTCCGGTCGTGTGCGGCGCCTGCTCATTTCGTCGCTCGATTCATCAGTTCGACAGGAAAAGTGCCGAGCTTTAGAGTTGCGCTCGGCCCCTGAGCGGTCAACATTGTCGCTCCAACATGAGCGGCGTCATCCCCACTCGCATCGAACCGAGCGCCGATCTCGTCGACGCCAGCCCTGCGCAAATCGCCCGCGATTTTCGAAGTCTACTCGATTCAGGGGCGAGGATTCGCGCCGCGGGAGAGGCCAAAGATGACCCGCTACAACTGTTGTCCGCCGGCTACACGCCCAAGTATCGACTTTCTTTGTTCGATACACGTTTCTATTTGACCAACGTCCGCAAGAACCCCGCCATTCGATTTCTCGTCGCGTACGTCGTGCAGGTAAATCGATCGACTGGGCGATTGGAGATCTTCCCTCGGATCTTCTACAAGGATTTGTCGCTCATCTGGCGCACGGCTTCTCACATGATCGCGACCGATGGGGACTTCTGGATCGGCAAGGGAGCTGTCAGAACCGTCCGGCGAGGCGCATTCGAGGTGACGCACTGCGTGGAATCCACCACCGATCTGCCTCTCGAAATACAGAGGGCACTCGAAAACATCAACCAAGAGACGCGGCACGCGCGCATCGACCACCAGGCATTGTTTCTCGTTCTGCGAAACGGCCCCTCGACGCGGGTTGCGCCCTACCAGGACTTCACAGAGCCGCGACGAATCGCCGCCTCCAATCCTCGCAATCTCATCCATGGTGGGCGGCCGATCGCCAGGTTCACCCGCAAGAACGATCCGACCTCCCTGCGAATCGTCGGCGGTTTCGAGCCCGACTTCGACGACGGCATCCTCGAAGTCAGCGACCTGCATAGCGTCCTCTACCACGGGGAGCTACAGCGGTTTCGCATTCTGTCGACGAATCGAAAGATCCAATACATGTTCTTCGCGGGGTCGCAGCAGGTCTGGATCATCCCCCCTCAGGCCATGACCACCGAGCTTTCCACGTACGGCGTTCGTACGATCGACGTAGTTGCCGACGAAGACCTCTTCGTACCAGGCTACGAGTACCATTTCTTCGACGAAGAGTCCGACGAATCGGAGCACTTCAGCCAGATTCCCGAAGGCTTTGCCGGGGCGCAAAGCGAGCACCAAGGGGACAGGGCCGACGCATCGGCCTGGCTCGACCAGATTCCCGTGATTCGCGAATTCAAGCGGAAGGTTCTGGGCTCCAAGCGGCTCTGAACGATACCTGCTACCGTCGTACATGGCATCACGCAGCTCCAATCCCAGCAAGCCTCGAGTCGTCGTACGGCAGCTCAAGAAATCAGATTTTCGCGACGTGCAGCGCGTGCATCGGGGCGCGTATCCTCAGCTCGATTCATGGACCCAGCAGCAGTTCAACAGCCAG
>JASFKY010000059.1:0-15316 GCA_050118395.1 Myxococcales bacterium
GAGGGGGACGCAGCCGGTGGCGCAGCAGCCGCAGCCGGGGGGGCCGTGGGCTCCGCCGCGGCCACGGGTTCGGGCTGGGCCGACTTCTTGCGCTTTCGGCGCACGACGGTCGGCCGAATGCGCTCTTCGACCATGGTCTCGCCTCGGTCCTTTTCGAGCGAGCGCTTGATGCGGTCCACTTCCACTGGATCGAGAACGCTCATGTGATTGCGCACCTGGATCCCCAGAGTCGCAATACGCTGAATCAGGTCGCGGTTTTCGACCCCCAGCTCACGTGCGACTTCGTAGACTCGAACCTTACTCATCCATCCTCCGATAAGGCTTCGATGTGCGACAAGCAATCCGCTATCGCACGCGCGATGCCTCGATCCATCACCAGGAGGACGCCGACGTCCGTACGGCCTAATGCGTCCCCCCAAACTGCCTTAGTCCCCCATGTGGCGGTCGCGCAACCCAGCGCAAGCGCCATCCGCGAGAGCTCCTCCGCGCGGCCGCGGGAATCGACTGCGCGGATCAAGAGGTCCCCTCGATTTGCCTGGAGCGCCGACCGTACCGCTTCGGATCCGAACGCCAGGCTTCGTTTGCGTCGAGCGGAGCTCAAGAGCCCCTGAAGGCGACGTTCGAGTTGTTGCACGATCATGCGTTCGACGGTTTCCGGGTCCACCGTAGCTGCACCCCGAAGCGCACGAGCGAGGCCTCCGCGCAAGGCCGCAGACCGGATGCATGATCGATCGAGATGCACCGATATGCCACGCCCGGCGAGCCGACGGCCCAGGTCTACCGCGACGAACGGCGGCCCCTCGCCGACGACTAGGCGCACCAGGCCCTCGCGGTCGGTGCGCTGCCCGCACCCTGCGCACATCCGCTGGGAAGCCTTGTCACGATCGTTTCTGGTCATCACGTTCAGCATCGGCGCTTCAACCCCGCTCGATCTCCTCGCTCGCGGTACGGGTTGCAGCCGGGTCCTCGGAAGGTGGCTCGGCAGCGGTCTCCGTCTGCGGCTCGGCCAGCTCCTGCTCGGCCGATTCGTCCTGGAGCGCCGCCGCGGCCTCCGCTTCGAGCCTGGCTGCCTCGGCTCGAGCGGCACCGATGCTCTGCTCCATTCTCTCTTCGATGGGCGGCCACTCGGACTCCAGGAAGTGAGCTACCGCGGCTTTGACCGCCTGCGCTTTGGCCGCACCGAGTCCCGACTTGATCGCAAACCGGTCGGTGTCCTCCTCGCGGACGATCGCCTCGACCGAGCCGTAACCACTCTGTTCGAGCAGATCGGCAATCCGCGCGTTGACGCCACGCACCAAGAGCAGCTTGTCCCGCTCCGCCGGCGGCTCGGCCCGTTCTGCCATGGCTTCGAGCCCTTCCTTACGAAGCTGCTCCTGCGCCGTGGCCGCATCTTCGCGCAGCTTGGGCACGTTGTCGGCCGCAATTCCCGGAACCGAGGCCAGCTCGCCCGCGCTGGCCTCGACCACCTCGTCGAGGCTACGGAAGCCCATCCGGTAGAGCGATCGAGAAACCTCCTCGTCCGCGCTCAAGCGAGACAGGGCCGCCATGGCCTCTTCTTCGATCTGCTTGAAGCGAGATTCGCTCACGATGTCGAGTCGCCAGCCCGTCAACTGAGAGGCGAGCCGAACGTTTTGACCGCGGCGACCGATGGCAAGCGAAAGCTTGGGATCGGGCACCACGAGCTCCATGTTCGAGTTGGTCTCGTCGATGACCACTCGCACGACCTCCGCGGGAGCAATCGCATTGCAAACGAAGCGAGCCGGATCGCGATCCCAGGGCACGATGTCGATCTTCTCCCCGCGAAGCTCTTGGACCACTGCCTGCACGCGAGAGCCCTTCATGCCGACGCATGCTCCTACCGGATCGACGTCGGAGTCGCGGCTGCTCACGGCGATTTTCGATCGGGCGCCCGGCTCGCGGGCCGCCGCCACGATTCTCACGATCCCCTCGTAGATTTCGGGCACCTCCATCTCGAAGAGCTTGACCAACAATCCAACGTCGGTGCGCGACAGAATGATTTGAGGTCCGCGCGCCTCCCGGTCGATATCCTTCAAGTAGGCGACGATTCGATCGCCGGGACGATAGCTCTCGCGCGGAGTCTGCTCGCGGGGCGGCAAGACCGCCTCGACCCCGCGGCCGAGGTCGACGATGATGTTCGAGCCGCGTTCGAACCGTCGAACCACGCCGGTGATGATCTCGCCCTTGCGGTTCTTGTACTCGGTGTAAACGCGCTCCCGTTCTGCATCGCGGACACGTTGAATGATGACCTGCTTCGCGGTCTGCGCTGCGATTCGACCGAACCGGCTCCGACTCTGCTCGAGATTGAGCAACGTGCCGAATTGCTTGTCTTGCTCGCGGGCCTTTTCGCGGTCCTCGGGCAAATAGAAGATCTGAAAGCCCAGCTCTTCGCCGATTTCGGCCTCGAGACCGTGCGCTTGCGCGTCCTTGATCGAGATTTCCTGCTCGTCGTTGTCGACCTCTTCGACCACGGTCATGTATTGAAACAAGTCGACCGCGCCCGTGTCGCCGTTGAACCTCGCTTCGAGCTCTCGGTCGGGGCCGAACGTCTTCTTGGCCGCTGTGAGAATCGCCTGCTCGGTGGCCTCCACCAGAATCTTGGGATCGATACCCTTCTCCTGGCTGACTTGTTCAATCACGTGCTGAAGTGAGAGCGCACTCTGCTGCATTGCCATCCAACCACCTATTTCGAAAATCGGTACACGAGGTTCGCACGAGCGATTTCCTCGTGGGGAATCAAGAGAACCTGGCCGTCCTGGTCGAGCTCGATGCTCTGGTCGACCACCCCGAGCAGCTTTCCGTGAAAGCGCCGCTGCCGGCCGATGGGACTTCGGGTTCGCACTTTCACCTCGCGCCCCGAAAATCGCTGGAAGTCCGCCAGCTTCACCAGAGGACGCTCGAGACCGGGGGAGCTGACCTCCAGTCGATAGCCGCCCTGCGGCAGCACGTCGTCGTGGACATCCAGAGACGCCGAGACATCTCGGCTCACCGCGGTGCAATCTTCCAGCGACACGCCGCTTCCGACGTCCAAACCGGGGGCCTCTCGATCGATGATGACCCGAATCACCGCGCCGCCGGGCTCGCGCAAATAGCGTACGTCGACGAGCTCGACGCCGTGCGCGCGGCAGATCGGCTCGATCAGTTGCTCCAGAGAGCCTTCTAACGGTCTTTTGAGATGGGTCACGATTGGCCTGGGCCCCGAACGAAAAATGGGCGGGCCGCGGCGGCCCACCCATCGAAAGGTAAACCCAATTTTCGGAGCAGCAGCTACCACAGCGTCCGGGTCCCTGCAAGCAAACCACCCCCAAGCTGATCTGCGTCGTTGACAGGCCGAAAGCCCTCTTGGTATGCCCCGCCAGGAACCCCGCCGGATCGGGCGTGGAAGCAGGAGGAAAGCATGATGCGTTCGTTGAAGTTCGGGCACTGGGTTGCCCTGATGTGCATGGGTGCCCTGGTGGCCAGTTGCGGCTCGACCCGCGAGACGGCCTGGGACACGAGCGGAGGGTCCGTGAAGCTCGACGAGGCGACCCGCGCCCAGGTGTCGGAGTTGCTGTCGGAGGCGCAGTCGGCGTGGGCGAACCGCGGTGACCAGACGCAAGCCAAGGCGGCCGTGGATGCCTGGACCGCGGCTGCCAGTCTCGACCCGTCGAATTGGCGAGCGCTAACCGATCTGACCCACGCGATCTATTTCTACGCGGATTGTCATTTGCGCTTCGATGAAGACAATCCCGATGTCTACAAGGACACTCACGAAGAGGGAATCAAGGCGGCCGAGCGCGCCCTTTCGGCGCTGTCCCCCGCCTTTGCCGACGAGATGGCGGCGGGGGCGCTCATGGAGGACGCCGTCAGCGTGCTCGACGCGAACGCCGTGCCGGCGCTGTATTGGTACTCGTCGAACCTGGGTCGCTGGGCAACGCTCGAAAGCTTCGCGACGCTGCTGTCCTACAAGGACCAGGTCCGCGCGGTCATGGAGTTCTGCCTGAACAACAATCCCGCCTACTGGTATCACGGCCCGGACCGGTACTTTGGTGTCTTCTATGCGAGGAGCCCGAGCTTTGCCGGCGGCGACATGAAGAAGTCCGCCAAGCACTTCACCCTGTCCCTCGAAGCCGACCCCAACTACTTTGGCACGCGCGTCCTCATGGCCGAGGAGTGGGCCATCAAGGAGGACAATCGCGCGCTCTTCGAGGAGCTGCTCACCTACGTCATCGACGGAGACCCCAATGTGATCCCCGCGATCAAGCCCGAAAACGAGTGCGAGCAGCGCAAGGCCAAGAAGTTGATGGCCGACATCGACGAGTATTTCTGATCTGAATAGTGTCGGTCACGAGATCGTCCACGACGTTAGCCCGAGGAGAATCCCCAATGCGTAGTTCCGTTCCTTTTGCCGCGGCGTTCGTCGCCCTTTCCCTCCTGTTCGCCGCAATGGCGCCCGTTTTGGCTCAGGAACCAGAATACGAATTGGAGATGGGGACGGTCGTCCCCTCGGGCAGCCCGTGGGCGCTCCAACTGAAGCGATTGAAGAAGTACGTAGAGGAAGAGACCGGAGGTCGGGTGAAGGTGAAGCTTCGACTAGGGGGCTCGAACGAGCGTTCCTTGGCCCGGCGCGCCCAAATGGGCAGCAAGCAAGGCTTCGCCGGCTCGGCTGGCGGGCTGAGCTCGATCGTACGCGAAGTGAACGTGCTCGAGGCTCCCTACGTGTTCGACACGGTGGAAGAAGCGGACAAGGCACTCGACGACCCCGAGGTGCTCAAGCAGGTGAAGAAGATCCTGGAGGATCAGCAGCTCGTGTTCGGTCTGTGGGGCGAAAACGGCTTTCGCTCGTATTTCAGTCGACGGCCGATTCGGACCCCCGCGGACATGAAGGGAGTTCGCTTTCGTTCGCAGGAGGCCATCGCCCACGTCGAGGCCTATCGCGCCTTGGGCGCGAGCCCGGTCACCATCGACGTCGCCAACACGATGACCAGCCTTCAGACAGGCGTGGTCGACGGCTTCGACAATACCCCGCTTTTTGCAATGGCCACGACCTGGTACCAGGGCCTCGGCGAAGGGGAGCGCAACTTGTTCTTGTCCAAGCACTCCTACCAGCCGGGCATCGTGGTCTATTCGAAGAAGTGGTTCGACACCTTGCCCCCGGACATCCAGAAAGTCCTCCTGAACGTGCCTTATGATCTCACGACTTGGGGGCGCTCGCAGGTGCGCAAGATGGAGCCTGTCTTGCTCAAGAATCTGGTCCGCTACGGCTACGACATTCACGATCCGACACCCGAGGAGCTCCAGAAATTCAAGGACAAGGAAAAGGGAGTTCCGGAGAACATCGCCAAACAAACCGGTCCCGCGGGTGTGAAGCTCCTGAAGTCCGTCCGCGCCGCCCTCGCCAAGTAAAGCCACCGGGGCTCGCTGGCCCTCACTCGGATGCCGTGTCTTTTGCCGGCGCTTTCTCCGACACTGCGGCGGGGCTCGAGCGACGCGGCTTTCCGGGTGTTTCGCCGTGGATGTAGACCCAGGTGCCCGGGTTTTCATCGGTGGCTGCGCCTCCATGCCAGGTCGTGGGCAGGTCCGGTCCGGCCCAGTTGTAGAGCCATTTCGCATCGCGTGGCGCCAGATTGATGCAACCGTGGCTCCGAGGCCGCCCAAATTGATCGTGCCAGAATGCGCTATGGAACGCGTAGGCGCCCTCGAAGTACATCACATAGGGGACGTCTTCGAGCGAATAGGGGGGCACGCCAGGCGCATCGTCGTCCATGGTGGCGGTGAGATGCTTGCTACGAATTCGAAAGAGCCCCTTGGGCGTTCGGTAGTCGAGATCGGGGCTCGGGGCCCGACTCCGTCCCGTCGACACCAGCGTCACGTAACGTGGCTGTTTCCAATCGTACGCCACCAGCGCTTGATGCGTCAGGTCGATGTCGATCCAGCGATCGCCCTCGCCCACGCCTTCGGGCGGCGCCCTCGGCTCGATCAGCTGGACGTCTGATTCACGCACGAGCCGGTCGTCTGCCACCAGCAAAAACATGGAGTGATCGATCTGCCGTCGCGCGCGAACGGGCAGCCACGTTCGCCGAGCAAGCCGGCCGCGAGTGGACCGAAGCTTTCCGCGCTCGTTGAGGCGGTAGACGACGGTTTGCTCGCCTCTCGTCACCGCGGCAGGCAAGCCCCAACCCTCCCCTTGCAGCTCTTGCCCATGAAAATCGCTCCATTGGGGTCTTCGGAGGAAGTCGGCCGCGACGAACCCGTTTTGTTGAGTGCGCCAGTATGTCGCGCCGTCTTTCTCGAATTGACGGTCTAGGCTCACGTAAAAGCCGGGCTCGAGAATGCGTATGACCAGTGGATTTGGGC
Source organism: Myxococcales bacterium (assembly GCA_050118395.1). GTDB lineage: Bacteria > Myxococcota_A > Polyangia > Polyangiales > Houyiibacteriaceae > SG8-38. The sequence goes on from JASFKY010000059.1 coordinate 6,355, forward strand.
TCTCGGGCTCGGAAATTTCGTCCTGCTCCGCCTGGCCGGCGTCCGGGGCCGGGTCTTGCGGAATGTAGATTTCGTCGGTCTTGGGCAAGCGTCGATAAAGCGCAGCCCTTCTCCGGACGGTCACGTAGTCGTACGGCATCACGGCTTCGCGATCCGGTTGCCTCGCGCGCAGCTCGGGTAGCCGCTCGCCGGAAAAGACCACCACATCGCGGCCCTGGCAGACGAACCCGCCGGTGTCGAGCTCGTACCATCCCTGCTCGCAACCGTCTCGACCCAGCGGTTCGGTGGTGGTCGAGTGCAACAGCGCGCCTGCACGAAGGTAGCCAATGCGCGCAGCTTCCGGATGTGGCGCATCGCGTATGGGGGCCACGAAGCGCTTGGCAAACACGCGTTGCGGCGGCCCCAAGTTGGCCGGCTTTTCCGGCTGCTGGACGCCGATCGCGGACGAGGAGTCCTCGAGGCTGCAACTCGAAAACCAAAGCGGGGCGATGGCGACGAGAAGCATAGCCCAACGCTCGAACGAAGCTCGTCGTGTGCGTACCACGGCCGGGGTCTGCTACCAGTGTCATTAGCATGCGCGCGGGTCAACGACTCGAGGCCTTTTCGACGGCGTTCGGGGTGCTGGCGTCGGTTGCGGTACATCTCGGGCTTTTCGCGTACGTGACGAGCGTCACCTCGAGCTACGACTTCGACTTCGATCTCACCCTGCCGGCGGAAGTGGAGTTCGGCCTCACCGAAGAAATGGCGATGGAAGCGCCCGCCGCTCCGGGTGGCCCATCACGCGCCACCTCGACGCGGGGCTCCAAAGCTCGCGAAGACCTCACTGAGCCCATTCTCGACGCAGGCGTTTCCCAAGCACCGGACGCCGGTGTGGACGACACCGAAATCGACGTCGATGCCGGCGCCGCTGAAGATGGTGGCACCGAATCGGACGCGGACTCCATTCCCATCGCCTCGCCAACGATCACGGGTCCCTCCCGTATTCCGCCCGGAGCGCAACTGGCGCTGCGGATCGACATGAAACGCATCCGAGAATCGCCGCTCGGACCGGACGTCACGAAGTTCTTGAGCGCGATCCCCGATTGGCAAGCTCTGCTGGACGGCTCGGGCATCGACCCAGTGAACGATCTCGATCGACTGCTGGTCGCCACGCCGAACCTGGAGCGCTCGAAGCTCGTCTTGGCGGGAAAGCACCGGCGCAATTCGAGCTTCGCTCGCGACAGCGTGCAGCGGTTGGCTCGATCCCAGGGCAAGGGGGTCCGCTGGCGGCAGCGCTTCGGCATCCCCACGGCGCCCTGGTACAACCGGGACGCGACGCGACGTACCATTGCCCTTCTGAGCCCGCTTCATTTCAGCATCACCCGACGCCAGGATCTCGCTCGCGTGCTGGCGCTGACGAAGGCCCGCGAACGCCGCGACGCGGGCGCCGAGGGCCTCGTCGATGCCGTCGGTCCCGATGCATTGCTGTCGATGGGACCCGGGGAAGCCATCTCGCTAGAAATCGAGGGCGTGCACCGATTCGTGATCGGCAACATCAAGCACGTACCGACTCGCTTGCGTGTGGCCGTCCGCGAAACCGGGTCCGACGAGGCTACCGTGACCGCGCGCGCCACGTACGAGTCGCACGAGGATGCTGTGGCCGCGTCCGAATACTGGAGAAAGGTCGCCACGTTCTACTCCCAGCAGCTCTTCATGACGCTGGCCGGCTTCGGGAAAACGCTGCGACGCATGGAGCTGCAGGCCGAAAAGGAACGGGTCGAAATCTCGTTCAAGCTGAACGCCGACCAGATTCGCTTCATCCTCAGCTACGCCGAGGGGCGCTTGCAAGGCTCGGGGGGCGCCACGCGCCCGGGCACACGCCACCCGGGTCCAGCGAAAAAGGGGCCGTGAGGCCCCTTTTCGTCTGGATTCGTCGTCTCCAAAGACTAGAGGACGAGGTCCTTCAGCTTCTTGAGCGGCGTTGCACGAATCTTCTTGGACGCAGGCTTGGGCGGAAGCATCATCTCCTCGCCGGTTGCAGGGTTGCGTCCCATCCGAGCGGGCTTCGCCGGGATCTTACGAACCTTGAGCTTGATCATGTCCGGGACGACGAACTCTCCTGGGCCGCGGCGACCAAGCTCTTTCTTCACCAAGTCTCGAAGCGCGTCGAAGACGTTGGAAATTTCCTTCTTGGTAAGGCCCGTCTTGTCCGCCAGCTCACCCATGATCTGAGCCTTCGTCATTCGCTTGGCTCCTGCCATAATTCCCTCCTAACTCCGTGTCCTGCCCCTCGGTCCAATCAAAGGCCCCGAAAAAGAAGCCCCCAGGCAGGCACGGCGCCATCTATGCCTGGGGTTTTCCTTACTGACAAGGCCCTTTGTGCGCTTTCGCGGAGAAATTTCCGGGGTTAACTACGCAGGCCGCGTGCGGGTACCCCTTGGAGCTCAGCCCAGGTCCGCGGCAACTCGACGGTTACCCACAACTCGTCCACAGCTGGGCTCAAGTGGCGCGGAACCTTGGGCTTCGCTCTACAGACATCTCTTGAAAGCCTCTACATTCAATGACTTGCGTGAAAAAACGAAAGCGCGACACGAAGAATGGAACCATGCAAATCGGTGACTCAATCGAGGTTTTCCACATGCCCTAGGACGAACGCGCCGCCTCCACACAGGCCATCAGATCTTCCGTACGAGCCTTCATTTCCCGCTCCTCACGGGCGGTGGCATGGTCGTAGCCAAGCAGGTGGAGCAGGCCGTGGGCCAACAAAAACGTCACTTCTTGGATGATCGGGCGATCGTTCTCGGCCGCCTGGCGGGCTGCAGTCGGCACGGAGATGACCACGTCTCCCAGCATGCCGGCATCGACGGTGGGGCTGCCGTCTTCGGTCATGGGGAAGGCAAGGACGTCGGTCGCCTTGTCCTTCTTGCGATAGCGGCGGTTCAACTCTCGTATGCTCTCGTCGTCGCAAAGAAAGATCGAGAGCTCCGCATGCTCCAAGCCGAGCGCCTCCATCATGGCCTCGGCGCGCCAACGCACGGTGTCGTGTCGGATCGAGCGGCGTTTGAGGCCGCGGGAGCGGATCGCGACGGGCATGGGGGCGTCGTGGTTCCGACAGTCCGAACGGTCAAGTCCCCACGCGGGGTGCCGAGCTCGAGACGATTGCTATGCTCGCCGGGTGTTCCAGAAAGTGTTGATCCTGCGAGGTGGAGAAGCCTCGACGCGCGTCGCGCGAAGCTGCCGCCGGCTGGGTATCGAATCGATCGTGATCGCGCCCAAGGATCGGCAGGTGAGCCGCCACGTGGAGGCAGCCGATCGGCGCATCGAGGTGGACTTCGACGACACGAACGCCATTCCGCTCGACGGGCTTTCCGAGATCTTCGAGCAGGCCGCCGGCGCCGATGCGGTGCACCTCGGGTATCAAGGGCAAGCGGCGATGTTCGAGCTGGCCAGCGCAGCGGAACAGGCCGGGTTGGCGGTGGTGGGCACCGATCTGGACGTGCTGGGCGCCCTTGCCGACCCGAGCACCATTCGGGCAGCGGCCGAACGTGCCCATATTCGAACCGTGGCAGATGCAGAGGAGTTGCTCAGTCCTCGCGAATTGACCGTGCTGGTCGCTGCCGATTCGAAAGGCCACATCATACCTTTGGCAGACTGCGACCGAAGTCTCTCCAGTGGCGAGCAGGTTTTGATCCACGAAACCCCTTCGCCCGAGCTGATCTTCCGCCCCGACGGCGAAGCGTTTCGCTTTGCGCTGCTCGAGAGCGCACAATCGCTGGTTGCGGCGCTTCGCCATGCCGGTTTGTTGGAGGTCGTCTTCCAGGTCGACGCTCGGGGTCGAGCATGGGTTTCGACCGTGCGCGTCGGCTTGCCCCGACATCATACGTTCATGGAGATGGTCACCGGTGTCGACCTGGTCGCCCTACAGCTGCGAATCGCAAGCGGCGAACCGCTCCCCGAGGAGCTCGGCACCCTCGAACCGAAGGGCAACGCGCTGGACGCAGCGGTGGTTGCAACCGATCAGCAAGATGCGGTGGTCACCTCGTATTCCATGGCGCCAGCCCCTCAAGGCAGGGTACGCGCCACCGGATCCGCGACGTTGGGTATGCCCCTGCCAAGCGATGATCGACCGCTGATCGCCAAGCTGTCGACCCACGCCCCGATTCGCCATGTCGCTCTCTTGTCGATGGACCGAATGCTCGCGGAAATGCGCGTCGAGCCCTTTTCCACCAACATCGCGACGCTGCGGCGAATCTTGAGCGACCATGCGTTCCGCGCGGGCCAGTACGACTGTCGCTCGGTCCGCCGGCTCGCGGCCCCCTAGCCCGCCTTCATGGGGCAAAGGTGGTGCAGCCGGCGTAGATGGCTCCCTCACCGAGCTGCTCCTCGATGCGGAGAAGCTGGTTGTACTTTGCAATACGCTCTGATCGCGATGCCGAACCGGTCTTGATTTGCCCTACCCCGGTTGCCACGGCCAAATCGGCGATGAAGGCGTCTTCCGTTTCTCCGCTTCGATGCGAAATGATCGAGGCGTATCCATGCAAGGCGCCCAGGTGGATCGTGCCCAACGTTTCGCTGACCGTGCCGATCTGATTCACCTTGATGAGGATGGCGTTGGCTACGCCGAGGTCGATGCCCATCTGCAGACGTTCCGTATTCGTCACGAACACATCGTCACCGACCAGCTGCGCCCTTTGCCCGAGCGCATCGGTGAGAGTTTTCCATCCATCCCAGTCGTTTTCATCCATGCCGTCTTCGATGCTCAGGATGGGAAACTGGTCGCAATACCGCGTGTAGATCTCCACGAGCTCCGGTCCTTCGATCGAGCTCCCGTCGAAGCTGTATAGGCCGTTTTTCTTGTCGTAGAATTCGCTCGCCGCACAATCCAACGCGAGGGCGATCTCCTCGCCGAGTCGATATCCCGCTGCTTCGATTGCGCGCGCCACGAACGAGAGCGCCTCTTCGTTGGTGCCGAGGTGCGGCGCAAATCCACCCTCGTCGCCCACACTGGTGGCCTGCCCCGCCTCGCTCAGGAGCTTTTTCAAGGTGTGAAACGTTTCAGCCCCTGCACGCAAAGCCTCCGAAAAGGAATCGAACCCCACGGGGACGATCATGAACTCTTGGATGTCCAGCCCGCTGTCCGCATGGGCGCCCCCATTGATGATGTTCATCTGGGGCGTCGGCAACACGCGGGCTTGCGCTCCGCCCAGATATCGCCAAAGCGGAAGACCGACCTCCTCGGCCGCCGCGCGGGCCACAGCCATGGACACGCCCAAAATGGCATTGGCGCCCAGCTTGGATTTGGACGGCGTGCCGTCGAAGTCGATCATCACGCGATCGACGCCCCATTGATCCAGCGCATCGCAGCCGACCACTCGAGGAGCGATCTCGTTGACCACGTGATCGACGGCTCGAAGCACCCCTTTGCCGGCGTATCGCTTTGGATCTCCGTCTCGCAGCTCGAGCGCTTCATGCTCACCGGTGGAAGCTCCGGACGGCACGGCGGCGCGCCCCGTCGCACCACCCATCAGCTCGACGTCGACTTCGATGGTTGGATTGCCCCGTGAATCCAGGATCTCTCTTGCTCCGACTCCGATGATCTCGGTCATGATTCCACCTCGGGCAGGGATTAGCGGTTGTCCGGCAGCCATGCAAGGACGGCGTGCTAGGCTCGGCCGCGATGCACGCTACGCTTTTCATTCCTTGGTTTCGGCTCGAATCCTGGGACATCCCTCTGCCGTGGTCCCTCCCCATCATCGGGGACACGCTTTCCATCCAACCTTTCGGGGTTCTGGTTGCAACCGGCGTACTGCTCGGCGCCTGGGTCGCAGGCCGCTTCGCCCGTCGCAACGATCTGGACCCGGTCGCCACCGGTGATCTCGTCACGTATGCGGTCGTGACGGGCTTCATCTTTGGCTATTTTCTGAATGGCTTCTTCTACGAGCGCGCGACCTTCTTGGAGGTACTTCGGCATCCGTCCCTCTTCTTCTCGACCTGGTTGGGGCTTTCTTCCTATGGCGGCTTCTTTGGCGGAATCGTGGGGTGCTTTTTATGGCGCTATCGCAAGAAGATGCCGTTGCTGCCTTATGCCAATGCCATCGCCTTTGCTCTGCCGTTTGGCTGGCTCTTCGGTCGAATGGGGTGCTTCGTGGTGCATGACCACCCGGGCAAGGTGACCGACTTTCCCCTTGCAGTCGCCGACTACCATTTCGGTTCGCCTCCCTACCAACCTCGGCACGATCTCGGCCTCTACGAAGTGATTTTCTCGATCCTCATCATCGCACTGTTCGTATGGCTGGAGCGACGACGCCGGCGTCCAGTGGGCTTCTATTGCGTGCTCCTCCCGTTGCTTTACGCACCGGTTCGCTTCTTTCTCGACTTCTTGCGCGCTCCGCCGTTGGAGGGCGGTGACGTGCGGTATGCAGGGCTGACCCCTGCACAATGGTCTTCGGTGCTCATGGTCGGAATCGGATGGGCGGTCTGGCAATTCGGAGTCAAACCGCGCATGGCTCGACAGCCCGACAGCGTCCATAGCGGTTGAGTCTATCGCAGGGACACGACCGTCACCTGCGGTCCGCCTTCGTCCGCTTCGGCCTCCCGAAAGCCTTCCACGTAGACTTCGTTGCGCGAGAGGAGCTCGCGGATCGCCTCCCGGAGGGCTCCGCTGCCCACTCCATGAACGATGTACGCGGCAGGCTCGGCCGCGCCGTACATGCGGTCCAAAAAGGCCTCCGTCAGCGCAACCGCCTCCTCAGCGCGAAGCCCGCGTACGTCCAGTGTGTTGTCACTGGTGCGCACTCCATGCGCAGCCGAGACTTTGGGGTGGGCCCCCGAGGCTTCCGGAGGCTGGCGCGAGCTTGCCTCGGCGCCTGGTTCGATCGCTCGAAGGTCCGTGACGTCCACCCACAGTTTCATCATGCCCGCGGCCACTCGGACTTTCCCTCGGGCCGGTCCTTCAATCACCTCCGCGGCACTTCGCAACCGCTCGACCCAGACTCGATTGCCGACTGCAATCGCGTCCGGATCGATGGATGACGTGCGTAGGGGCGTGGGCTCGAGCGAAACCTTGCGCGCGTCGAGCGCGCCCAGAAGGGACCCGGCATCGCGCACGACCTCGTTTGCCGCCGCCGCCTGCTCTGCTTCGGGTCGCCTACGTAGCTCCTTTTTGACCTGATCGATCCTGTTTTGAAGATCCCGCACTTGCTCCACCAACTGCTGAGCCTCTTTGCCGAGCCCTTTGGCCTCGCGGGCCCTGAGGTCTCGGCTTCGAGCTTCGAGCGCAGCGCGCTCCTGGTGCGCGGTTGCGATCTCGGCAGCCAGAGCCGCCTCCTGTCGGTTCGCTGCCTGGGTGGCGGCCTCGAGCTTTGCTACCAACGCCTCGAAGCTTCGGGAATGCGCGGGTAGCAGTCGGCGCGCTCGTTCCACCACCTCTTTGGAAATCCCATAGCGCAGGGCGACGTCCAGGGCGTTCGAACCTCCGGGCACGCCCATCGTGAGGTGAAAGGTCGGCGCCATCTGCTCGAAGTCGAACCCGACCGCGGCGTTGCGCATGTCCGGCCTCTCCGCGGCGAGCGCCTTGAGGGCCTCATAGTGCGTGGTCACCGCCACTGCCGCGCCTCGGTCGACCAATGCCTCGACGATAGCGCAAGCCAACGCGGCCCCTGCTTCGGGGTCCGTCGAACCGGCGAGCTCGTCGAGTAACACCAGCACCCGCTGCCCCGCGCGTCCCAGAAAACGTTTCAACGTCACCAAGTGCGCCGAAAACGTGGAAAGATCTCGCTCCAAGCTCTGCTCGTCGCCGACTGCCGCCAACACGGGAGCAAAGAACCCACATACGCCTCCTTCCTCAGCAGGCACGGCAAGCCCCGCTCGCGTCATCAGGGCCGCCAGTCCCAGCATCTTCAGCGCAACCGTCTTTCCTCCGGCGTTCGGTCCCGAGATCACCAGCGCCTCCCCGCCCGAAATCTCGAGGTCGTTCGGAACCACTTGAAGACCTCGAATGACCAAGAGCGGATGGCGGGCTCCACGAAGGGAGATCCGCGGCTCGTCGCAAAGGGTCACGAAATGGGCACGCAAGTCGATGGCGAGGCGAGCGCTTGCATGACGCAGGTCCGCGTGATCGAGAGCCTGGGCGGCCGAACGAAGCTGAGAAACGTACTGACGAACGAGGTCGGAAAGAAGCCCTAGGATCCGGCGCTCCTCACGCTCGAGCTCCCCTTGGGCCATCTTCAGCCGATTGCCCCGCTCGACCAGCTCACGCGGCTCCACGAAGATGGTGGCGCCGCTGGCGCTCGCCCCATGCACGATTCCGTGAAAGCGCTCGTGGGCATCCGCGCGGACGGGAAGCACGTATCGACCCTCACGGATCGTGAAGAAGGAATCCTGCAAAATCGCGCTCCGCTTCTGAACGATGTCCTCGAGCTTTCGGATGATGCGCGTACGCAGGTTGGCGACTTCCTCGCGAAGATGGGCCAGCTCGGCACTGGCAGAGTCCAGAATCGAACCGTCGTCGCCGATGGACAAAGCCAAATCCTCTTCCAGCGCCTCCAGTGTGGGATCGATGGCGCAAACGCGATGCAGACACGGAACGCTGGCCTTGCGTTGCGCGAGAAATCGCCGCAGCTCCGAAGCGGCTCGCAGCGTCATTCGGATGTCCCGCAGCGCCGGTCCATCGAGGACACCCTCGCGTTGGAGGTGTTCCAAGGAGCGCGTGATGTCGCACAGACCTTCCAATGGCATCGGATCATCCCGCTGCAGAAGCCGCCATGCTTCCTCGGACTCCGCCAAAGCCCGCGCAGTCTCGTCGTACGACTCGGCCGGGTGCAGCCTGAGGGTTTGTCGCAACGGCCCCCGACAGCGTTCAGCGACCGCCTGCTCGACTTGCTCCCACTCGAGGTCGCAAAGGGTCTTGTGCTCGATGTCGCTCACTGAGCCCACTCGGGGACTTTGAGATCCGAAGCCCGGATCGGCCTCGCGTTCGAGCGCT
>JASFKY010000060.1:0-15297 GCA_050118395.1 Myxococcales bacterium
AGCGTTATCTCCTGATCAAGACGGTGATCAGCGCGGGCACCGGTTTGTTGGTGGCAGCGCTGACCAGCACCATTGGCGTCGGGCATTCGCTGTTGTTCGGCTTGCTTGCGTTCGTCCTGAATTACATCCCGAGCATCGGGAGCATTCTGGCTTCCATCCCTGCCGTCGCTTTGTGTCTCATCACCCTCGGTTGGCTTCCCGCGCTTGCGCTGGCCGCGGGCTATTTTCTGATCAACATGGTCCTCGGAATCATGATCGAGCCGCGATGGGCGGGGCAGGCGACCGATCTGTCCCCTTCAGTGGTCGTTCTGTCGATGGTGTTCTGGGGTTTCGTGCTTGGACCGATCGGCGCTCTGTTGTCCGTTCCCCTCACCATCATCGTGCGGATCATCGCCTCCCAGTCACAGGATTGGCAGTGGCTTGCCATGCTCCTCAGCTCTTCACGCAGCGCCAAAAACGCGTAAGCCGCCCCTTGAAGCCGCGCCCAATGTGTGTAGAAGGGACCCCGGAGCCAGTATGCACAGCAGCCATTCCCTGATCGGTCGATTTCGTATTGGCTCCACGGCGCTCTTGATGCTGGCAATGGCGTGCTCGAGCTCGTCCGGCAGCTCAGAAGACCCCGATGGCGGGCAACCTGATGGTGGCGAGCCATTCGTATTGTCTTGGCCTCCCGTGGAAGCTTCGCTTGCGCGTCCGAGGGCCTTGGGTGCGGGCACAGACGTCGAGTCCCTGCGTGCCAAGCTGACTCAGGAGCCCTACCGGAGTTGGATGCAGCGACTCGGGCAGAGGGTGAACGAAGGACGGGCGCAGGATCTCGAAGATCACCTTCGAGGCGCAGAACGCATGAAGGCCAATGCGTCGCGTGCGCTTGCGGCTTTCTACATGCTCGGTTGGACCGTAGTCGATGGGGAGCCCGTTCCTTTTGCAAGCGAGAATGAGCGGCTGGCTGCCGGCGCGGAAGCAACCGAGCTGCTTCGCTCGATGTACACCGAAAGTCGAATTGCCGTACCGCCGCCGCTCGGAGGATGGGATCGAGACATCACCACGAGCGAAGAGATCATCATGTGGGCCACGGCTTACGACGCCTTGATCGGTGCGGGTTATCCGATGACGCCGCAAGACGAGCAAGAGATTCGGACCAATCTCATCGAGCTCACCTCCGCGCTTTACGAAAACTACCGCGACCCGGCGACGGCCAGCGGTTTTCCAACGCTTCATCAAAACAACCATCGAGCCAAGGTGGGGTGCGCCTTCATCACCGCAGCGATGGTGCTTGCCGAGCACGAGCCGGATTCCACACAGGATCGAGCCGTCCTCTACGAGGCTCCCGAGAAGTGGGCCGTCTATGGTTTCGAGCTGCTCGAGCGGGTCCTCGAGTATTCGCACCTGACGGAGGATGGAGTCTATTCCGAGGGACCTTTTTATTTCCGCTACGCCTCTCAGAACCTTTTGCCGATGGCGCGCGCTTGGGATCAGTGGGTACGGGGTCAGCCGTGGCCGGTTGCCGACGGCCTCGAGCGTACCAGCCCCTGGCGCGATCCCCGAATCATCCGCGCCCACCGTTGGATGCTCGACGTCATGATGCCCGACGGGTCGTTGGCGCCGTATGACGACGGTAACGTGGGGCGGCGCCATTACTATGGCCTTGCGCCCGCCACCACTGCAGCCGACGCTGGGGCGCTTCGCTGGGCGTGGGCTCTGAGCCGGGAGTCACAATACCTCGCTGCCCCCTATCCATACCCCACTGACGGCAACATCGAGCTCGCCCCCGACGCCATCTTCGGTTTCGACGATTCGGTCACGCCCAGAGCGCCGGCTGGCTCGCCCACCCGCATCTATCCAGAGGGAGGAGTGGCGGTCTTTCGCAGCGGCTGGGAGCAGAACGACGTGACCGCGGTCGTGCTCGGCGAGCACGGGGTGGCGGCCTCGTTCGGCCGCGGTCCCGATGGCGACCCGGTCTTTCCGGATTCGCACGAGCACGCCGATCCTGCCTCGTTCATGCTTTATGCCTACGGCGAGCGACTGATGCTCGACCCGGGCTATCTCGACTTCACGCGGCGCTTCGACGTGAACCGACCGGAGGATCACAACCTGATCCTCGTCGACGGTCGCGGACCCGTGGACTACCTCGATGCATCACTTGCCTGGGGCGCGCTCTCGCCGGAGTCATCCCCACCGGCTGACGGCATGGCCCATTTGAGCGACGCCTTCGATTCATCGTGGGCCGACGGCATCACCGTGACGACGCAGTACGGGGCGGGCCGATTCGGAGCACCCGGTGGCGCTGACATCGAGCGTCGCTTCGTGTTTGCTTCCAATCGCTACCTCGTGATCGCCGATCACGTCGTGTCGAGCGTGGCGGGGGCCAGACAGACCTTCACTTGGCGCTTTCATGGCAATGGCGGGGGCGAGCCGCAGGAGGGCGACTTGCCCAACGACGGCACCTTCGAGTGGATCGAGCCGCAGGCCCGGTGGCACCGTCCCGGCGCGAGCGTGCTCGTGGTGTCGGTCTCCCCCGATGGACCCATGACCCATGCCGAGGCCACGAGCTTTCACGAGCCCGGGGGTCGCGACGAAAATGGGGAGATCGGCAGAAGCGTTCATACCGTCGCGGAGGCCGGTCTCGAGGGCTCCGACGTGAGGGTGCTTTCGATCGTGTTCCCATACCTAGCAGGGGACGCTGCCCCGACGGTCAGTGCGGGGGAGGGTTGGGTCCGGCTCGTCGATGGGACATGGAGCACCGAAGCCAGCATCCAGAGCGACGGCACGCTCTTGCTGATCGAGACGGAAGAGGGACAAGAAACGCTTCGCTATGCAGAGCGCGGGAGCGACTTGCAGCTTGCGCAGCTCAGCGGTCCGGGGCGGTTCGTCGAGGCCCGCCGGCAGGGCGAGCTCGAGTGGTATCTCAGCCCCACCCCGCAGACCGTCTCCATCGCCGGCCTGCCGTTTGTGTGGGGGACGCTGGACGGTGCCTGCGAGGCTCAGGGCAGCCCCTCCAGCATGACGATTCGGACCGGGGGCGGCCGTTTCGGTGTTCGCGCCGAGACGGCCGATGGGCGGCCAGCCGCCGTGGCGCCGCTTGCGATGTCGGCCACGATCGGAGAGCCGCTCGTCCTCGATGGGAGCCAGAGCTGCGATCCCGAGGGTGGTTCGCTCACCTATGCATGGTCATTGGAATCGGCCCCGGCGGGCTCCCGATGGCCGCTCAGCGGAGACACCGCTTCTCAGGCGACACTGACCGCCGATGTCCCCGGCACCTACCGAGTGGCGTTGCAGGTCGTGGATCCACAAGGGCAAAAGAGCGATCCTGCATTCGTCTTGATCGAAGCCTCCGGCCTCGGACCATGAGCCCTAGATCCCTTGGGGCACGCCTGCGAGTAGATACGCTGCAGCCGGAGGGCGCTGGCCGTCCGCTTCGATACCCTCGATGCACCACCGCGCGGCGTCACGCATGTTAGAGAACGCTTTATTCGGAGCCGGTTGCGGTGAAATCCATCGCAGGGCGGTGTAGGCACCGCGCACCAGTGCATTGGATAGAACGATTGCACTGCCGATGTTTTTCTCGCGGATGATGGGCCGACGGCTGTCCTCGAAGTCTTTCATCCGGCGGCGCAGCGTGGCATCCGGAATCTGTTCGATGGTGGTGGTATCGACGATCAGAGCGTGACGATTCGGCGCACCGAATACGTGTTCGTAGGACTGCTGCAAATAGTCGATGTCCGCGATCTCGATTCGCGCCGGCATGGAGACCAAGACGAGCGGCCACATGGACACGTCGAACTCAATCCCCACTTTCGCCGGCGGCACGGCGATCTCAGGACATCCCACCACCCGGTCAGAGTACCTGCAAACACGAATGCCCCGCAATGATTTGACGGAGGCTCGGGTCCGCACACTGCTGCCGACCTGCCGACCTGCCGAACGGCTTCAGTGGGTTTCGTGCTGGGGTACTCCCCGCTCGGGGACTCCTTGAGGGTACGCCGTATACGAAGACAGCAGCCACATCGCCCCCACCAGCACCAGTGCAATGGGGATGACGATGGCCAAAAAGCCACTGCGTACCGGTGGTGGTTTGGACGGCATCCCACTCAAACGGCAAAGCTCGCACTCCCCATCGTCATCGAGCGGAAGCTCGTGCTTCTCGCAATACCCGATCACGTCCACCATGGCGGTGCCAGCTTACCACGAATCGACGGGGTCGCGCCGCCTGCTACTGCACCACGAGACAGCGCGCCGCACCCACGCTGCCCTGGTTGTTGTCCTCCCCACACTCGAGCGTCAACGAAAGGCCTGCGGCTTCGTCGTCCACCGTGACGTAGAAATCCCAAGGTCCGATATCGCCTGGGTCTGGACTGAACTCGGCGGTCAAGATCTCACTTTGCCCCGGGAGCAAGGGAACGGTCGTCGACTCGAACCCGAGCAGGGCTCCGGTGGGCGGTACCCCTCGATAGAAGCCGACCGGAACGCCTGCGTCCACTCCAAGCGATCCGGTATTCGCGATCTGTGCCTGAATTCCGATCGAGCTCGGGCAGGACGCGGTGCGGACGGAGAGCCCCGCCACCGAAAGATCGGGAGCATTGAACACCCCTTCTCCCTGAACGTTTTGGCGGTAGTTGTTGAGGCCCTGCACCGACCAGTTGTCGTTCTCCTGCGCGGGTATTGCGCCTGCCGAGTCTACGTTGGTCACATGATAGGTATGCTGGTTCCACACCGGGCGTGTGCGCACCCACTTGTCGTTGGTGTCGCCGAATGCGAACAGGCCGTGCGTGCCCACCGCGCAGCCGTCGCGGGCGATCTGGTCGTCGTTGGCGGGAACGATGAACTCGGAGTTACCGTCCGCGTCGACATCGACGATGAGCGGATATTCCGCTGCCGTTCGGGACGAGTTCTGCATCTTGAGCAGCTCGGCACCGTCTTCGCCGGACAACACGTACAGATGACACTCGTCGTTGTACACGACCTCTGCCTTTCCATCGCCTTCGAAGTCGAACACGCTCGATCCCGTGACGCTGGACGACAGATCTTGAACTTGCACCGACCAGAGGATGCCGTCGTCCCTGCCGGTGCTGCACAGCGCAAGTGGCACCGGGGCGCCGACACAGTCGAGGTCGTAGACTGCGTAATTGCCTTTGCCCGCAGCGGCGAACTCCGGTCGGCCGTCACCGTCGAAATCGGCCACGGTGGGCGGGCCTCCTTGGCCGCCACCGGGGATGGGCACGGGACCAAACACGACCGTACCGTCGGTTCCGTCGAGGACTCGAGCATTTCCACTGCTGATGGTCACGACGTCCGGTTTCGTGTCTCCGGTCATATCGGCTACGGCTACGAACCCGTCAGGAACGCCGCTGTTTTCCCAAAGCAACGTGCCGTCCGCATGGAACACACGGTTCCCACCGACGATGTCGAGCTTCCCATCGGCGTCGAGGTCTGCGGCCGCCGTCATGCACCACTCCCCGTTGCAGCCGAGCCATCCCTTGTCTTGAAGCGGCGTACCGTCGTTATCGAACCACTTGGCCCCGATGAGCACCTCGGGCTCGGGATCTTGGTCTAAATTGGCGAGGGCTGGATAGCCCTGTTTCGCCCCACTGCTCACGTCGGCAGTCCACTTTTCGGTCCCATCATGCTCGATCGCGACCAGGGTACGATCCTGAGTCATGAACATGATCTCCAGCTCCGGATCGTCGTCCATGTTTCCAACGGCCGCGCCAGTTCCCCATCGCACGTTGTACGTGGAATCGGGAATCATGAGATTCTCCGTTCCGTCCTCGCCGTTGAGAACGACGAGCATGTTGTTGCTGGATCCGCGGTAGGCCACCGTCACGACCTCGGGAAGCCCATCGGCATCCACATCCGCGATGGCTGGCGTCGACTGCACGTGCCGGTAGCGAGGATCCTGGCTCCATCCTTCCCAATGCCATTCGATCGTCGGCTGGAAAACGACCGAATCGGGCCGGAGCTCGCAGAGCGGACCGGGCGGTTGAGGCAGGCACTGCTCGAGCGTCGGCTCGCAGAACTCACCTGCGGAGCAATCGAAGCTGTCGGTGCATGGCTGGCCCGGCGTGGCGCATACGCCCGCCAAGCACACGTCCCCCATCGAACAGCAGACCGAGCCATCGTTGCCGCAACGAACACCGCTTTCACATGAAGGGACACAGCTTCCCCCGAAGCACTCGTCTCCGAGCGCGCAGCAAACGGCGGGAGTCCCGCAAAGAAGATCGGATTCGCAAGCCGCCTCGCCACCGCCCACGCCGCCCGACCCATCTGAGCCGGCCGCTCCCGCGGCACCGCCGTGACCCGCCGCTCCCGCGGCGCCGCCCGTGCCTCCCGAGTGGCCTCCTCCCGAGCCCGCACTCGATGCGCCGCCGCAACCCGCGGCCAAGCTCAGTCCCCAGGCGAGGCAAATCAAAACCCTCTTCATTTGTGTAATATTACAGCAATAAGGTAGTCACTGCACCCGGGGCCCTCGTTTAGGCCACCATGCCGCTGATGAGGCCGCCGGCGAGGCTTTCATGCCCGAAATCATCGACCGGATCTCCGTTGGCCTTCCGAAGCCCGACGGCGGTGGCCACCGTGTTGAGGAGCTGGTTGTGCGGCACTCCTCCGGCATCTACATAAGCCCCGGTTCGCAAGAAGCCTTTGGCGCCGCCGGCCAAGACGTAGGGCAGGTTGTTGATCGCATGTGGGGGCCCATTCGACAGGTCGTTGATCCACGCGCAGACGCCGTCGTCGAGTAGGGTGCCCGTGTCGGTCGTATAAGTAGACAACCGGTCGAGCAGCCGTTTGAACAAGCGCGCGTGGATGCGATCGACGGCATTGTGCTTGGACTGCGCGTCGGGAATCGGGTCCCCATCGGAGCCGTCTGAAAAGATGCGATGCGAAATCCAGTGATAAGAAGGGAACTGCTCGCCTTGCCACCAATAGCGGGTGGCGTCGTTGCCGTTGCCGATTTGAAGAGTCACCGCTTGCGTATAGCCGCACGAGATCGCGAGCGCGATGAGATCGATGTGCAGCTCCGCCACCTCGACGACTCGATCGCCGTTCTGGTGGTCTCCATCGATGGCGGTGATCGCGTCGACAGTGGGGCCATCGAGCGCTGAGCACTCGGCAAGACGGATTTCCAAATCTCGAATCGCCGAAAAATGGAGGTCGAGTCGGCTGCGATCGTCCGAGCTGAGATCCGTTCGGCTCAACAACGCTTGCATCTGCTCGCGCACCAGGTCGTTGACGCTCTTGCGGCGTTCGGCGAGGGCATTGGCCGTCGATGGATCCAAGTCGACGAGACCCATGATGTCGTCGAAGGCCACTTTGGGATTGGTTTGTGCACCGCGGCGGTCGTTGGGCCCCCGATAGGAGAGAACGCTATCCAGATAGTTGTAGGGGCGCATGGCAGCGAGAGTGAGCGGCCCGCGTCCTGCCGGATTGAGCTCGCGCGCAATTCGATTGTCGAGGGACTCTCCGAGCGCCAACGAATTGTTGCTCGCCTCGGCATCGCCGGTGGGCTGCGCCGTCAAGGCTTGAAGGGCGCCGCGCGCGTGCCCGCATCCTCCGATCGAAAAGGCTCCATTGACGCCACGCACCAACAAGAGCTTGTCAGCATAGGGGCTGAGCTCACTGGTCGCCCGATCGGCATCGGCCGCCATGGAAGCGACCGTCAGTGCGCCCAAATTGCGAGGCCAGAACATTTCGGGCTCCGGAGGGTCGCTGTAGGCGAGCGCTTGCGAGCATCCGTTGCCTTGGCGCATGAATATCGCGAACCCCGGGTCCTCGGGGCCGGCCGCACGCGCCAATCTCTTGGTGAATGCCTCGAGAAAAGGCAGCCCCACGGTGACGCCCGCAGTACCCGTCAAGAAGAGCCGGCGAGCAAACGGTCTTTTTGCAAAAGCGCTCATGAGCCCTCCGCGTTTCGCGCTCGGAACTCGTCGCTCTTTACGAGCTCCACGATCAGCTCTTCGATCGAAAGCCCATCGAGCGAGGCATCCCCGAGGCTTTGAATCAGATCTAAGTCCGAGCCGGCGGTGCTTCGGGCAAGCGCGTATTCGAGCCAGTGTTTCGCGTAGCAGTCGTGCGCTTGCACACGATCTACGACGGCGCCGCTGAACTCTGCCGCGCCGTCGTATGATACCGGGCCCTCTTCAAACTCGAAGGTTGCGCTTGCGTCGATGGGAATGCCGAGCTCTTCGGTGCGGTATCGTCCGATCCCATCGAAGCTTTCGAACGCAAAGCCCACGGGATTGATGAAGGTGCCATGACAGGATGCTCCGCAGGTACCTGGTCCGGTGTGCATCTCGATGCGCTCTCGAGAGGTCATGGTTGAACCATCGTCTGCAGGAATCGGCGGAACGGCATCCGGCGGCGGAGGCAGCTCCGTGCACAAGATTCGGTGGTTGATGAACACGCCTCGGTGAATGGATCCGGTCAGGCCGCCGTGGGAGGCGAGAAACCCGAGCTGCGTGAGCAGGCCCCCACGCTCAGGCTGTGCAGCAGAGTCCAAAAGCACTTCCGAGAAGGTGTCGTCGAAGGCGCCTTCGAGCCCGTAGATAGAGGCCAGGCCTGCGTTGACGAAAGTGTACGGGGCCGTCAGAAGGTCGGCCAAGCTGCCGTTGCGCTCGAAGACCACGCTTTGCACGAACAGGCGCGCCTCCTCGTACATGTCGTCCCCAGCGGCATCGTAGTACAGCGGAAATTGCTCGGAGTCTTTGCTCAGATGACGATAGAGATCCCAGTTGAGCAGCTGCGCATGGAAGCGTTCGACCATGTCCTGCCCGCGTGGATCGGCGATCAAGCGGGCGGCTTGCGCCGCGATTTGCTCGGGCGTGTGGAGCGCGTCGCGCTCTGCTTCCGCAAGCAGGGTCTCGTCGGGCATCGTGTTCCAAACCATGTAGGAGAGACGGGAGGCGATCTCGAAATCGTCGAGCAGGATGGAGTCGCCGTCCCGCACTTGCCCGAGCTCCATGCGGTAGAGGAAATGAGGCGACTGCAGTAAGGCTTCGAGCAAGATCCGGACGCCCGCGGCCATTGGATCCATGCTTGGGAAATGCGAGGGGCCTCGCTCGAACAGAGCTCGGTGCGCATCGAGCTCCTCGCTCGAAAGCGGACGGCGGTACGCACGACGGCCGAGCTCGCGGATTACGGCTCGTGCTTTTTGTTCGGCTTCGGAAGGCAACTCTGGAGGTAGCAGACGCGCCAGCGTTGCCGGGTCGGTGGTCACCGTTTCCGCTAGCTCCTCGGCAGCGCCCTGGTAGTCGCTCCATAGATCGCTGCTGATGCGCAGTGCTTTGGCGTTGTTGTCGAAGAAGCTCACGCGCGTGTCGGGCTCGAACGTGCTCGCTAGGTTGCTGGCTGCCTCCAGCCGCAAGAAGTCGCGAACGGTGTTTTCCCATTGCGCATGGGTGAGCCGAGGGAACGCGGTGGCTGCGGCCAGCTCTCCGGTCGCACCGCAGATCGATCGGCCGCAGCTGTCTGTCGCAGCATCGGTGCGATCACCTCCGGCTCCATCGCCAATCAGGCCATTGCATCCCCCGAGCAGAAGGACACCGAGCATTGCCACCCATTGCATCCGCAGCGAATTAATCCTTAAGGATGTTAAGTACAGGCAATGGCATGTAGGTGTCGAGGGTACGTGACCCCCACACGCCGGCGAGATTGCGCCACATCCCGTGCTAATAGGCGGGCGTGAGCTTTGAGAGCCTCGTCGAACGGCTCGATTTGGAGCGGCTGGACACGGATCTCTTCCGTGGGCTCAGCCCGCACGATGGACGGCCTCGGATTTTTGGAGGTTTGGTGGCCGCGCAATCTTTGGTGGCCGCGTGTCGAACCGTGGAGGGCCGGCACGCGCACTCACTGCACGGCTACTTCCTGCGAGAAGGCGACACCGCCGTCCCCATCATCTACTACGTCGATCGGATTCGCGACGGTCGATCGTTCGCCACCCGTCGCGTCGTCGCGAAACAGCAAGGCCGAGCGATCTTCAACATCTCGGTTTCGTTCCAAGCCCCCGAGGAGGGTCTCAGCCACCAAACGCCCATGCCGCAAGCGCCGCCGCCGGACACGGTTCCCACCAACGAGGAGCGCATGCGAGCCTATCAAGCACGATCCGACCATCCCGCATTCGAGTTTCTGCTGTCGCTCGACCGGCCGATCGAACGGCGCGAGATCGATCACGTCGATCTCTTGGAGCCCACACCGCACACCGGGATTCGCCGTACTTGGTTCCGTGCGCGTAGCGAGCTCGGCGACGATCCCATGCTCCACCAGGCGGTCCTAACCTACGCGAGCGACTACGGGCTGTTGGAGAGCTCCTTCAATCAGCACGGACACAGCTTTCTATCGAGGAAGCTCATTCTCGCGAGCCTCGATCACGCGGTTTGGTTTCATCAGCCTTTTCGAGCGGACCAGTGGCTGCTTTACGTGACCCAAAGCCCGCGCACCTCTGCGGGCCGGGGCCTCAACTTCGGCCATGTCTACTCCCAAGACGGCGACCTGGTCGCCTCCGTCGCGCAAGAAGGTTTGATTCGCATTCGAAAGCCTCGATGACCAATCCACTCCGGAAATCCTTGCTCTGGGGGCTGGCCGTTTCGACGCTTGCCCTGCACCTCACGTCCCTCGCCTCCGCGCAGTTGAGCCCGGCTCCCGTGCCCGCGGAGCAGCCGTCCCAGCCGTCCGAGCCCTCACAGGAGTCGGCGGAGATCGAGCGAAAAGCCCAAGAGCTTCGCACTCGCCTACAAGAGTGGCAGGCCCAATCTGCGGAGTACCTGAGAGCCACAGAGCAGGCACCGGCTCGCATCGAGGTGCTGGACCGAGAGATCGCGACCCTCCAGAAGGAAAAAGGGATCTCCATCGACGAAGGCGCAACGGCCGCCGAGCTCGAAATGAAGCTCGCTCAGGCCGAGCAAGATCTCGCGTCGGCTCGCCGAGAAGCAGCGGAGCTCGATGCCGAGGCCGAGGCCCGATCGGAGCGGCGAAGGAAGATTCCGGAGCTCCTGTCGATCGGAAAGCAGCGATTGAAAGAGCTCGACCGCAGTACGGTGCCGCCGAGCGTCGATCCGGAAATCGCCGATGCCCTGGTTCGATTGCGGGCTCTGCGTCGGGCGGTCCAACAGGCGGAGATCGAGGCATATCAGAACGAGCTCGGGAGCTACGAGGCCCGTGGCGCGGTCATGGCGAAGAAGCGGGACTATCTCACGCTGCAAATTGGTCACTACCAAGGTCTGATCGAACGGCTTAGGGACGCGAAGCAACAGCGCGAGCGGCTGGAGATCGAGCAGGCCAACGAGGCATCCAAACGCCTCATGAAAGAGCTGACAACCCTGCCCGAAGGAGCCAAGGAGACCCTCCAAAAGCTCTACGAGCGCAACGAAGCGCTGGCCTCGCTGTGGAGCGGAGAAGAGGGCCTACATGAGCAGATTCGCGACGTAAGTGAAAAGCTCGCTCGCGCCGAAGACAAGGTGGCCCAGATAGAGAGCGAGCTATCGCGACTCGCGGCGCGCGTCGAAGCGGTGGGGCTAGCCGACTCCGTGGGCGCTCTCTTACGGCAGCACCGCGCCGAGGCCCCCGACATCGGCATGTACCGTCGCTTCATTCGGATGCGGCAGGAGCAAATCGGGGACGTCCAGCTTCAGCAGATTCGCTTGCGAGAGCAGCGGTTGGCGCTTGCCGACATCGACGCCTTGGTCGACGAGGCCATGTCCACCGTGGATGAATCGGTCCCCGATGATCAACGGCGCGAGATCGAGGCTCTGTTGCGGCAGCTGTTCGAGACCCAGCGCAAGTACATGGACGCGCTGCTCGCGGATTACGAAACCTATTTTCAGAAGCTCGTCGATTTCGATGCGCGCCAACAAGAGCTGATCGATCGCACCCGAGATCTGCTCGATTTCATCGACGAGCGCATTCTTTGGATTCCCAGCGGCAAAGCCGTGCAACCCGAGCTTCTCTCCGATGGAGGAGATGCCATCTCTTGGTTGCTAGGCTCCACATACCTCAAGCAACTGGCTACGGCCATCGCCGACGCAGCTACCCGCCTTTGGGTTCTGCACATCCTGGTATTGATTTGGTCAGGGCTTTTCTTCGTTTTCGCACGCCCCATCAGACGACGCATTGCGAGCTTGGGTGAGGAAGCCGGCGAGCCGGATTGCGATCAGATCATGCCCACCGCGTACGCGTTGGGATTGAGCGTTTTGCTGGCGCTTTGGCTTCCCACGGTAGTGGCTTATGCGGGATGGCGCATCGGCGTTTCGCCCGTGGCCACCCAGTATGCGCGAAGCATTGGACACGGTCTGCTCGTCGCGGCTGCATTTTGGGCGACGTTGCGAGTGGCTCGTCAGCTGGTTCGTCCCGAGGGGATCGCCGAGGCGCACTGCGCTTGGCCCGCGACGGCCGCGCGCACTCTCTGGAGTGACCTGCGCTGGTTCAGCGTGGTCACGGTGCCCCTGGTCTTCCTCATTTTCGTATTCGAGATGAGGGGAGAGAGCCTTTGGCGCGAGTCGGTCGGGCGGCTCGCATTCTTGGTTTCCATGGCAGCCGTGGCGGCGTTCAATCATTTCTCGCTCCGCCCCGGACGCTCGCTCGGACAGGTTCTGCGTGCACGGGGCCCCAGGCACCGATGGGCCTGGCTGCTCTTTCGTGCTTCGGCCGTCTTGCTTCCCATCTTGCTGGCGGCGGCGGCGATTTCCGGCTTTTACTGGACCGCCCTCCAGCTCTCGGTGCGACTCCACTTGTCGGTTGCTTTGTTCTTCGGCCTGGTGATTGGGGTGCAGCTCTACACCCGGTGGTCGATGGTCAACGCGCGCCGCGCCGCACGCGAAGACGAAGGCCTCGACGACAAGCCCAAGGCGCCCCCGCCTACGATGGAGGTCAGCCGGCTGATGATTGGCGCCGGGGCCCTGATCGGATTGCTCGGGCTCATGGCCATTTGGGCAGACCTGCTGCCGGCCACTCGAGTTCTCGAGGAGGTGCAGCTCTGGACGACCACCCAAAAGATCTCCGTCTCCGAGATCGATCCCTCCGGGGTCGCGCAGACCTCGACCGAAGATCGAGTCGTCGCGATTACGCTTGCCGACCTGTTTCGGTCGCTGCTTTACGCCCTGCTCACCTTGGCATCGATGCGGGTACTGCCCGGCATCGTCGAAGCCACGGTTCTCCGTCGGCTCGGTCCTGGTGAGCGCTACGCCTACTCCACGATCTTCAGATACGCCATCGTACTGACCGGACTCACCATCGCATTCGATGCACTCGGAGTCGGGTGGTCGAGCATTCAGTGGCTGGTGGCTGCGATCGGCCTGGGCCTCGGTTTCGGGCTGCAAGAAATCTTTGCCAACTTCGTCTCCGGCTTGATCATCTTGTTCGAGCGTCCGATTCGAGTGGGGGACACGGTCACGGTGGGCGAGGTGAGCGGGACCGTGTCTCGAATCCAGATTCGGGCGACGTGGATCACCGCCTTCGACCGCAAAGAGTTGATCGTGCCCAACAAGGAGTTCGTCACCGGAAGGCTCATCAACTGGACGCTGTCCGACTCGGTGCTGCGCGTCGAGATTCCGGTGGGAATTGCCTACGGATCCGACACGAATCGTGCCATCGAGGTGCTGAACGAGGTGGCCCGCGAGTCTTGGCGAGTCCTGAACGACCCCCCTCCGCAGGTGCTGTTTCTAGGGTTCGGTGATAGCAGCCTTTCTTTCGAGCTTCGTGTGTACATCCGCTCGGTGAACAATCTTCTTCCGGTCCAGCACGAGATGCACATGAACATCGACAAAGCGTTTCGCGACGCCGGAATCGAGATCGCCTTTCCTCAACGGGATCTGCACTTGCGCTCGCTTCCCCCAGGCTGGAGTCCGCCCTCCGGCGACGCGAAGTGAACCCCGCGTCGATGCGATGGTCGAGCGATTCGATTACTGCAAATTGTAGTTGATCATCATCGATTGCCCATTGCGACGCACCGATAAATTGAATTTGTCCGCGGTCCGTAGGGTCGTGTACGCCCCAAGCGCAGCATCGGGACTGCTAAGTGGCTGCCCGTTGACGCTTTCGAGGATGTCGCCGTTTTGCAGGCCCAGCTTGGTCAGCAACGTGCCCGGTCGGATGCCCTGGATCTCCATGCCGACGGATTGACCGTTTTCGATCTTCGGAGCCACGGCAGCAATCCCGATCAAGCGTCCGGCATTGTCGAGTACCTTGTTGAGCATGACACGCGAAAGATTGAAGTTGGTGTCGTTGATCTTCTCGATTCCTTCTGTGAGCTCTTCGTCGCTCAATCCCGCATTTCGATCGACCAGCGACGATCGTGCCGGTCTTCGCTGCCGCGCGCTTGCGACTGGCGGTGGAATTCGCGTCTTGGTTTCCGCTCCCTCCACCTGGAACATTGCAAGACGGCAAAAGCCGGCCTTGTTTTGCAGAATCACGCCATCGGACTGGATGGCACGGATTTTGGAACCTTCGACCTCGGCTCCGCCCTGATGGAGCCCCATCTTCTGGTCCGTCCCTACGATTGCCGCCAGCGAGCGCTCGAAATCTCCCGGAAGCACCACCGTGCCGACCAGCCGGAGATTGCCCTTGCACGGCGTTTCCACCTCCTCGGGAGGCAGGTCCACCTCGGGCAACGATGGGTCGACCACCGGAGCGTCGGTCAAATCGCCTTGGCTCGAATCGAAGATGTTTCGGCGCAAAATGACAGTCGGGTCGTGCCTTCGGGTAGCTAGCGGTGGGACGGTCGTCCTGGTCCTTGCCAGAGGCGCCTCCTCCGGGCGGCCGCTCGAGACCTTCTTGGAGACCCACGCCGTCGCGCCCTGGGCCAGAAAGAAGGCGCAGCAAGCCAGTGTGAACAACACCAGCGCCGTTCCGAATCGGTCGTTTGTGGCCCTCACCATGTTCACTAGAGCTTAGCCTACAATCGGCCGAGTCAATCGGTTATAGTCGCGCGCCCCGATGCCTATCATCAAGCCGTTATTGCGGCGCGCCTTGCTCGATTCCTGGCGAGACGCGGACGCACAGGCTGACACAGCAGTAGCCGAGAAGCTCGACTGGCGACCCATCGTCATTCTGGTCACCACCGCGGTCACGCTCACCTTGGCCGAATACTTCGGGGGTAACGCCACGTTTTCGAAGCTGGTGCCCTTCGATTCGAAGCTGTACACGCGCGCCGAATGGGACTTGCTGGCTCGCGCATGGTGGAGCGGCACACGGGTCGTCACTTACGTGGTGATTCCCGTCCTCACCATCATCGCGATGCCCGGGGAGCGAATCCGCGACTATTATCTTTCCTTTCGAGGTTTTCGGAAACACCTCTGGATTTACTTGGTCTTGTAT
>JASFKY010000061.1:0-14943 GCA_050118395.1 Myxococcales bacterium
ACAGCGCGCTTCCTCGAGCAGGTAGCCTGCGACGTCGAGATCGCTTTCGAGCTTTCGGCCGCCTCCCTGCTTGCCTAACAGGCCCTGAACGTTGGCGAAGGCATAAAACGCGCCCTCGGGCATCCGGCATCGGATCCCCTCGATGGCATTGAGGCCGGAGACGATCAACTCCCGGCGCTCCTCGAATGCCTGGCGCATTTGCTCGATCGGCTCCCACGGGCCGCGAAGCGCAGCAACGGCCGCGTGCTGTGCCACGGCTGCAGGGTTGGTCGTCGCCTGCCCCTGGATCTTGTCGACGGCTGCAGCGACGTAAGCGGGGCCGAGCATCCAACCGATGCGCCAGCCGGTCATGGCAAACGTCTTGCTTACCCCATCGACGATGATGATCCGGTCTCGAATCTCCGGCGCGACCTCGGCGATCGACTTCTGGTCGAAGCCTCCGTAGATCAGCTGACCGTAGATCTCGTCGACGATGATCCAGAAGTCGTGCTCGGCTGCGACCTCACCAAGAGCCGCGAGGTCGTCGCCGGTATAGGCGGCACCGGTGGGATTCGAGGGAGAGCACAAGATGAGCGCTTTGGTCTTCGGCGTGATCGCTGTACGCAGCGCATCGGGCGTCATCCGAAAACCTTCCTCCTCCGAGGTTTGCACGATGACGGGATTGGCGCCCACCACGCGAACCTGCTCCGGATAGCTCACCCAATAGGGAGCCGGAATCAAAATGTCGTCTCCCTCGTCGTAAAGCGCGAGCGCCAAGTTGAAGAGCGTGTGCTTGGCTCCAACCGACACGACGACCTGCGAGGGATCGTAGTGTACCCCGGGGCGCCGCTTGGCCGACTCCTCGCAGATCGCGTCGAGGAGCTCGGGAATCCCACGCACCGCGGTGTATTTGGAAGCTCCTCGGTCGATCGCCTGCTTGGCGGCCTCGCAGATGTGCTTCGGCGTGCCGAAGTCGGGCTCGCCGACACTAAACGAAAGGACGTCGATGCCTTGCGCTTTCAGCTCTCGCGCTCGCTGCGCCACCGCAACGGTGGCCGACGGTTTGACGGCGCTCAGCCTCTGGGCGACGGGGATGCTCTGACTCATGCGGCGGGGCTTAACACCGAAGAGCTGGCACTTCAACGGTCCTAGGGCGTGGCGGTGGCCAAAGCGCGCAAATCGCGTTCCAAATCGGCGATCCCGTCGTTGTTGGCGCGATAGTAGCCTCGGACCTGGGCCTTGCCGTCCACCAAGGCAAAGTAATTCGAGTGCATGAGCTCGTCGGCGCCGGCAGCCTCGCTCTCGCCGTCGCCCAAACCCACCTTGAAGCCGTCGACGACCAGGCTCCGAATCGCATCTTCTTTGCCCGTGACGAATCGCCAGTTCGATTCGTCGAGCTCGTTCTTGGTCATGTACGCCTTGAGTACCTCCGGCGTGTCGTTACGAGGGTCTACCGTCACCGAGAGGAAGTGGGTGCTCGGGACGTCGGACACTCGCGTCTGGAGGCCTTTCAGATGTGCAGTCAATCGCGGGCACGAAGACGCGCAATGCGTGAATACGAAATCTGCCACCCACAAATTGCCGGCCAAGTCCTCGCGATGGAACTCCTGGGAATCCTGGTCGACCAGCGCAAACTCGGGCAGCTGACGGATCACCGGCACATCTTGGGCACTTCTCTTGGAGCAGCCCAAAGCGAGGGCAAATAGCAGCAGACAACCGAGGGTCTTAGAACGCATCGAAGATGAGGGCCGTAAAGAGCGCGGTGAGATACACGAGAGAAGCGACGAACAGCTTCTTGGCCCAGGCATCCGCATCCTGCGACCAAAAGCCGCGAAGCGCCGTCCAAAAGAAATAGCCGCCCAGTATGACGGCCGCGACCAGGTAGGGGGTCCCCGCCAGCCCGTACGGTACGAGCAACAATGAAACGGCCCAGAGCGCCCCCGCATACGCCACGGCCTGCGCCTTCGCGGAGTCGATGCCCCGCACCGAAGGCAGAACCTTCAGACCGGCGCGCTCGTACTCCTGCTGGCGGAAGACCGAGATGGCGATGAAGTGAGGCACCTGCCAGAAAAACAACACCGCGAACAACACCAGGCCGGGCAATTGGATGTGGCCCGTCACCGCGGTCCAGCCCATGAGCGGCGGTAGCGCGCCTGGCAGCGCTCCGACGAACAGCGCTGCAGGCGTGTACTGTTTCATGGGTGTGTAAATGGCCACGTAGCTGACGAGGGCGATCAGACCGAGAAGACCGGTCACGGGATTGACCGCCAACATCAAAGTGGGGACGGCAAAAAGCCCCATCACGACCCCGAGGGTCAGCGCCCACCAGGGCTCGAGTCTGCGATCGGGAAGAGGTCGGTTGGCCGTACGCGCCATCAGCCGATCGGTGTCCCGCTCCAAATAGCAGTTGAGCGTATTGGCAGCTCCAACGACCATCCCCGTGGTCAGGAGCATCACTGCCATCGAGGCGGCGTCGAGCGTTCCAGGCGCCAGCCACATGCCGCCCGCCGCCGTGATGAGCACCATCAGGGTGATGCGTGGCTTGGTGAGCGCGACGAGGTCGCGCACGGTCGGCATCGCGGTGGCTGGTCGAGTCGCTACGGTCATGATCGTTTGAGAGCCGGAAGCGGGCGCGCACTCTGAAGCCACGCCAGCAGACGGTCAAGCGGCCCCTCGGGGTTCAGGTCTGGGGGCACCCCGCCAAGCGGTCAAGAGCTGGATTTGAACGCCACGATGAGGGCGACCACCCCGGCTACGGCCAGCAAGACCCCGATCGTCAGCATGATCCAGGGGACTTTGGGCTTCTCCGCTGCTCGTAGCGGCTCGAGCGGCCGAACCGGCTCCGACACCGGGGGCGCCGGGATGGGTGTGGGAAGGCTGACGCTGCTCGCCTCCCCGGCATCCAGTTGAAGCACGCTTTCGAGCGCTGCTGCGAATTCGGCAGCCGAAGCGTATCGGTCCTCGGGCTTTTTGGCCAAAGAGGCCATCACCACGTCCTCCAGGCCCTCTGGAAAATCCACATCGGGACGCCGCTTCGAAAGCGGAATGGGAGTCGCACTGACGTGCAGCTCGATGTACTCGATGGGTTGCTTGGCATCGAAGGGCAGCTTGCCCGTCAACAACTCGTAGAGGATCACCCCGAGCGAGTAGATGTCGGACCGCGCGTCGAGCGTCTTTCCATGAGCCTGCTCGGGGCTCATGAACTCGGGGGTGCCGAAGACCATGCCCTGCTGCGTCAGCACCATCGACCCGGGGCGCATCTGGCGCTCGGTCACCTTCGCCAAACCGAAGTCTAGGACTTTGGGAAAGTCCCGAATGCCGCCCTGATTGGTGATGAAGATGTTTTCCGGCTTGAGATCCCGATGAATGATACCGGCTCGGTGGGCCTCTTCGAGCGCACCACACACCTGAATCATGATCCGGATCGCGCGTTTGGGCTCCATGGCGCCTTCCGTGCGGACGATCTGGGCGAGGTTCTGGCCCGCCAGGTACTCCATCACGAAGTAGCAAGCCCCATCTTCGAGCTGACCGTACAAGAACACGCGCGCGGTGTTTGGATGCGAGAGCTGGCTCATGGCGCGCGCCTCCCTCCGAAACCGGGATACGAGATCGCTCCTCGACAGATATCGGGAATGCAGAATCTTGATCGCCACGTAGCGATTCATGTCCGGTTGCTCGGCCCGGTACACCGCACCCATCCCGCCTTTGCCGATCTTTTCGACGATGCGGAACTGACCAGCTACCTCTTTTCCGAGATATGGATCGCTCACGGAATCACATTAGCACCCGACGTGGCCGGCGGTGAGGAAAGTGCGGACCAGACCAGGGTGATCCAAGTGGCATCGGCGAGAAACAGATGGCCGAGCTGCAACCAAACCGGCGCCAGTAGATAGACATTGAGGAGGCCCACCGCGATTTGGACTACCACCAGGGTCCCCAAAGCCACGGGAAGCGCCCGAATCGAAGCGCCGGACCAGCGCCGAAGGAGCACGGTAGCCAGCCAAATCAAATAGCCCGATCCCAGCACGGCCACGACCGGATGCCACATGCGAAGGCGTAAGAACAGATGAGACGACGGGGACAAGTCGTCGCGTAGCCCTTGGGTCAGATCGGACGCTGGGAACAAAGTGTCGCCCAACGCCGCGACCGCGCCGCTGACGCCCACGAACAAGACGATGGCGGCCGCGGTTCCGAAAAGCCAACGGGATTGCCGGTCGCGCGGAAACCGAAGGCCCTGCTCGGTGCGCGCGCTGAGCGAGAGCCAAGTAATCGCTCCCAGCAACAGGAAGGTGTTGATCAAGTGTGCCGCCATCCAGGCCGCGCGCGCAGTCGACGGGTTATCCGCCACCATGCGGAACAGCACGAGACCGGCACCGACCAACGCTTCGGTCGTCATGAAAAAGAAGCTCCAGCCTGCCGCCGAGCGCGTCGAATACCCACGGGGAAAGTGGCGCAGCGCGATCAGCCACATGATCAGCGTCCAGATCCAGGCTGCCCCGGACGTGACTCGATGGGTCAGCTCGACGAGCGTCTTGGTAGACGGCTGGACCGGGATGGCCACGCCATTGCACAAGGGCCAATGGGCGCCGCAGCCGTCACCGGAAAGCGTGGCACGCACCAACGCGCCCCACAGCACGACGGCTAGGGTGTAGATGAGCAGCGCGGAGGCCGCTTTGGCGTACCGGTCTACGAGGCGCACAGCGCAACGATGGAGTCGAACTTACGGCGCGTCAACGATTGCAAATCTCAGCGCGTAGCTCTCGTCACCGCGGCGATAGTCGACCACTAGATTCGAGGCGGTACGAAGGCCTTCCCAGATCGCCGCCGCCTGTTCCGGACGCTCGATGGGTTTGCCGTTGACGGAAGTGACGGTATCGCCCGGCCGTAGATCGAGGGACGCGTAAGCCGGATCGCCTGGGAACAAGCTCACAATCCGAAAGCCGACGAAGGCACCCTTGTAAAACGCGGGCTCCGTTTCGACATTTTGCAAAAAGCGCCCCAAGCCGTCGTCGAGCACGGCGGTGATCTCGGCGCGGGCGATGCGACCGGTGAAAATGCGCGGATAGGGTTGCATGAGATGGCTTTCGGGCTTCGGCTTTTCCGACGCTGTGCCCTGGGTCGGCTCGTGCTTCTCTTCTGAGGCATCGTCCTGCTTGGGCGGTCGCTCGTCCCGATCCCACTTTTCTGCCCCAGAAGAGGTTTCCCAGGTCGAGTC
Organism: Myxococcales bacterium; assembly: GCA_050118395.1. Taxonomy (GTDB): domain Bacteria; phylum Myxococcota_A; class Polyangia; order Polyangiales; family Houyiibacteriaceae; genus SG8-38. The sequence goes on from JASFKY010000061.1 coordinate 5,195, forward strand.
GTCCATCACCTCCTCTTGGAGCTTGCTTTCCTGGCAGCCGTGCAAGGTCGCGATGGCGACGATCAAAGCGAATGGCATCGTCGAATACCGGCTCATTTGGACTCTCCCCTCAACATCATGACCTGATCCCAAATCATTTCCGCAACCTCGTCGACACCGAGGCTCGCATCGATGTGCCGAATCGTATCAGCTGGGAAAAGGAAATCGATTGTCTCGTAGAATGTGGCGAGCTCCGCCTGCATTTCGCTCACTTCGTACAGCTCCGGGCTGGTCGATCGACTCCGGCGTCGGGTGGCGGCGGTGTGCGGATCGACGTCGAGCACGAGGGTTAGATCCGGACGGCGCGCGCGGCGGTTGAGCTCCAAGACCCAGCTCGAAACGTCAGTGCCACCGCCACTGCTGATCGTTTGATACGCAACCGACGAATGATCGTAGCGATCACAAATGACCGAAACTCCGTCGTTCAGATTGGGGATGATCTCCGCTTCCAGATGGTCGAGACGATCCGCTGCAAACAACGCGGCCATGGTCGCCCAGCTCGGAGGGCGCGTCCCGTGACTGGCAGGGACCACCACCCGCCCAGTCAAGACTTGCCGAATCAGCACACCGATGGGCCCGTCGCTCGGCTCGCGCGTCGTGTGAACGGGCAGGCCTTTTCGGGTGAGGCGTTGCGCGAGAATCGAGCACTGGGTCGTCGTGCCCGACCCATCGATCCCTTCGATCACGATGAAGTGGCCCTCGATCATCGTCCTCCCTTGGGATTGCCGAACTTGAAGGTCGCTCCAAATTGTCCGTAGACCAAGGAATCGGGCCGGCCTCCGCCGAAGACGTCCCCTAGCACTCGTCGTTCGTTACCGGCGACGATGCCTTCCACCATGAGCCAAACGTTCCACTTTCGGGTCACCACGATTTCGATCGAGCCGCCGAGACGACCTCGGGCCAGGTTCTGGCGGGAGCCTGTCACGACCAGACTGCTATCGCGACCGGCGAAATCCCAGCGGTCGCTGTTGAAGTCGAAGGCCATCCAGATTGAAAACGCCCCGCGGGGCGGAAAGTGCAGGCTGACGATGCCGTCTAGGCTCATGAAAAAGTTGTTCGTGGGATGCTTGCCGCTGGCGTCGCTGTTGGATGGCCCTACGCCTCCACCGACCGTAAAATCGGCCCCGAGCGAGAAGTTGCGCGTTGCCTTCCAGCCGACTTTGGTGCTGACGCCGAAATCGGTGAGGCGGCCAAAGCTGCCCACGAAGAGACCGATGTCGAGAAATTCGGTGAGCCCGGTGCGAAGGCCTACCGAGGCGAGCCAGGGCCACCCGCTCGAGAAGTCCAGGGTCGCCGCTCCCACCGGAACTGGCGCTCCGGCATGCGTGACCGTATTCCGAAGGGGATCGTTGCGTTGGGCTTCCTTGTCCTCTTGATGGCCGACCTCGACGATCTCCGGCGTCATGATGGCCTGAATCAACCGAACTCGAGAGGACTTCTCCAACCGAATCTGTTCCACGTAATTTTGGTATCCGTCCGCGTGGAGCTCGAGCTGATGGGTCCCATCGGTCAGGTCGCCCTCCCATGGGACGGGTCCGCGGGACTCGCCGTCGATGAACAGCTGTGCCCCCGACACGTTGGCCTCGACACGAACGGGAACGCCCAGAGGATTGAGCTCGGCGTACACGTCACAATTGCGATCGGGTCCCACCGAGCACGCTCGGCGCACCTCCCGATAGCCCGGAGCTCGTACCGTGACGTTGTGCGTGCCCCGCTCGGCGGGCTCGATCAGGACCGGAGGGTTTCCGTAGTCCTCGCCGTCGATGGTCACCGTCGCCTCCGGAACGTTCGCTCGAACGACGATGCGCGCGAGATCGGTGCTCGTCGTGGTGAATCTCAAGGATACGACCCGTTCGCGTCCGGCGACCACCGTCACTGCCTGTTCCACTGGCTCGTATCCGGTGGCTCTGGCCATGACGTCGTGCTCCCCGGGCTGAAGGCCGGCTTTGGCTGCTGGCGCGACACCGATGTCCTCGCCATCGAGGCTGACGATTGCGCCCGGAACGTTGGTGATGACGCGAAGGCTTCCGAGATCGGGAGCAATGCGAATGGCCGCATCGACACTCGTCCGCTTTCCCGCTTGAACCGTGACGACCTGGGAGAACGTCCGATACCCTTCGCCGGGGCTCTGGATCTCCACCACATGATCTCCCTCCGCCAGGCCGTCGACGACCAAAGGCGTCGCCCCGCGGCGTTTCCCATCGATGAGAACGGCAATGCCGGGCACGTCGGCCGTAACGAGCAGCGATCCGGTATCGGCCTCTGAAGCCTGGTCGCGCTGTTGAGGGGCGAGGGTCACGGGCATGTTCATCACTTGCGCGGACTCGAGGTCGACCCACTTCGAAAAGGTGACGAAACCGCGCTTGCCGACCTGAATGAGATGTCGGCCCGGTGGCAGCGTCTGGCGGAGAGGAATGTGGCCCGCCGGCTCCCCGTCGATACGGATGGCCGCACCCGAGGTCGCATCATCGCCGGCCGTCACCACCACCACTGCGGGCGCCACGCCCTGGGCCGATGCCTCCGCCCAAACAGCAAGCGCTCCAAACGCGACCACGACCCCAATCAAACCCTTCATGCCAAGCATACGACCCATTGTTTTTCGGACGTGCGGGCCTACGGACGATTCACCCGCAGCCCGACCTCTCGACCGTGTTTACCGTCACGCTTCGAGCCCGCCCAATAAATGACCGGAGTCGCCTTCGATGAGGCGAGAATTTTCGAACGAGGCAAGCTCAGGGCGAAAGGAAGAGCTCCTCGAAAGGATCCAGGGCTTCAGGACCGGGCTCCTCGGCGGCTCCCAAGGGAGGCAGGAGCCGAGGCGCCGGCGGCGGGTCACCCACGCGATGGAAATGAAAATCATCGAGCTCAGCCAGCCCATAGGCTAGCGCTTCGGGGCCGATCCGCTCCCGCTTGGCCATGTGCTCCAGAAGACGCCGCATTCTGCTTTTCATGGAGCGAGTCAGCCCACCGCGCTCGTAGGAAACGTGATACCGGGTGGGCGAAGGCAACATGCACGCCAAGAATGCAGACTCGGCCGGGCTGAGCTCACGCGGCTCCCGTCCGAAATAATAGGCTGCCGCATACCGCAACCCGTAGACTCCCGGACCGTATTCGATGACGTTCAAATAGAGCTCGAGGATCTCGTCTTTGGTGAGTGCATCCTCGAGCCACCAGGTCAGAATGACCTCCTGAACCTTGCGCGCGATGGTCTTCTCGCGTTCCAGGTACAGGTTCTTCGCGAGTTGCATGGAGATGGTGCTGGCGCCGACGACGTAACGCCCTTCCTCCAAATTGCGAACCAGAGCATCGCGAATGGCCCATGGAGCAAACCCGCCGTGCTCGTAGAACGCGCCGTCTTCATGGCTGATGATGGCCGGAGCGACGAACGGGCTCACGTCGGTCAGGGCGACCCAGCTTTCGGTTCCGGGACCCGTCAGCATCTCGGCAGTGTCTCCGTCAGGCTGGATCACGCGCTGTCGAAAGGGTCCGCGAAATCGCTCCACACGGACCCAACCCGGCGTGCGCTCGAACTGGCACAGGTTGCGTACCCGAATCGAAAGCTCGGTGGCTTCGAGATCTCTCGAATCGAGGATGATCTTGCCCGTCGCGCTCCAGGTGCCGGACCATGCGAATTCCGAAAGCGAACCGAGCAGATCTTTTGGAATGGCCGTGATCACGTCATTGCACCTGGTTGGTGGAAGCTTGGCAGTGAGCGCGACACGGTAGTGCTCGGGCGTGCGCTCCAATTCACCTTCGACGAGGACCTGTGCTCGACCCAATCGAACCCTCGCCTGTTCGATGCCGAGACGACGCTCCAGCGGGTGCCAGACGCCTCGGCCCGCGACGTCCAAATTGATGTGCTCGACGGGCTCGGGGGCAATGCGCTCGGAGGCCAAGGCGAGCTCGCGCAGCTCGAAACTCCCGGCCATCCGAACTCGATCGCTCGATTCCGCATCGAGAGCCAACTCCGCATCGAGCGTCCCCGCTTCGGGATCGTAGAGCGGGAGGTCCGGAATGAAAGGCGCGACCAATGCCAGAGAGATGTGGCGCACGGAAAGCGTTCCCTCCGCCCGAGCTTCGTCGGGTGTGACGTCGAGATCGACCCGAATCGTTCCCTTCCGGGTGGTCTGTCCCGCAGCGGTCACACGATATGAGCCTCGGTCGTCTCCTCGGAGCCCGATCTCGAAGTTACGGAGACGCTCGATGTGGCCGGCCGGAGCTCGGCTTTCGATCTGAACACCGGAGATCGAGATGTCTGCATCGGGAGACAACCGGGCCAGCAGCCGAGTCGGCCCGGTGCTTTTCGTCTGGTCGGGTGAAGTGGCCTCCCGCCCACTCGAATCGTCCGATCCCAAACCGGCTCTCGGTCCGGGCCGAAGGATCGAGAGAGCATCGCGCACCCGACTCGCCAACGCGCTGCTGGAGCCCTCTCCGGTTCGCATGGCGCGTGCGGTCGCGTTGCGAACCTCCATCTCGCGAAGCTGCCAGCCATCTTGGCCGCGCCGAAACGTGAACACCGCGGGCCCGGAGTGCAGGTGATCGGCATCGAGGGCGCCGACGGTGGTCTCTTCGATCGCGGCGCGCAGATCGGCCCCCGCCTTGCTCAAGCTGACGTCGCGAAATAGCACCAGAGACCCGTTTGCGTCGATGATTCGGAAGTTCAGTCCGCTGACCTCGTAGGTTCGGCGGGCCCGCGCAGAAACCGCCTGGTCGCTGGCAGGCCCGACGGCTTTCGATGGGCCCCGAAGCTTCGCAAGAGCTTGCTTCAACGAGTCGGCCAGCTCTGCGTTTCGCAAATCAATCGTGACGTCGGCCCCCTCCACCGTGATGCGACGGATGGCACGCGCACCTCGGAACAACGCGCCGAGCAGGTTCATGTGGGTGCGAACGTGCTCGACCCGCGCGACGGTTTCACCGTGGCTTCCTCGGATCTCCACGCCTTCGAGGTCGATTCCACCGAATGACCAGTGCACCTCGTGGATCTCGGTGTCGAGCCCAAGCCGATTCTCGACGAATCGTGCAGCGCGCGTGCTCGCTCGGGGCATCATCCACAGAGAGAGGCCGGTGAGAAGCGGCACGACCCAAATCGCCACCAGGCACCCGCGTCGCTTGCTGAAGAACTTCAGCATCGGGACGAGAGTATGCCGCGGTTGCAAGCTGAAGCCTAATAAAGCTTTCGACTGTCGATCTGAATCGTCACCGGCCCGTCCACTTCGGACCGGACGATCATCATGGCGCGGAAAGTTCCCGTCTGGAGAGGCAGATTCTTGCGGCGGAGGTGTTCGAGGACATCCAGATAGAGACGCTCTGCATCCTCGGGATCCGCAGCCCCATCGAATGAAGGGCGCCGTCCGCGCCGTACGTCGCCAAAGAGCGTGAACTGCGAAACGACCAGGATGGCGCCACCGACATCTTCGACCGACAGTGCCATGCGTCCATCCTCGTTGGGAAAGACACGCAACCCGGCGATCTTGTCTGCGACGTATTTGACGTCGTTGAGATCGTCATTGCGAGCGGCTCCGAGATAGACGAGCAGGCCGCGCCCGATCTGGCCCACAGTTTCCGCGTCGACCGTGACGCTCGCTTTTTCGACTCGCTGTACGACCGCTCGCATGCGCCAGTCAGGTAGCACAATGCAAATCGTCTTGCCCAGACGTGCCGATGCTCAATACTCCACCCCGATGAAGCCGGTAGTGGGCCTGACGGGTGGGATCGCATGCGGGAAGACCACCGTAGCGCAGATGTTTGCCGATCTGGGCGTTCCAGTGATCGACGCGGACGAATTGGCTCGCGAGGTGGTCGAACCCGGAACACCAGGCTTGCAGCGCGTCGTCGATGAGTTCGGCGAGGGTGTTTTGGACCGGGAAGGTCGGCTCGACCGAAAGAAGGTCGGCGACATGGTCTTCAACGACAAACCCGCACGCGAAAAGTTGAACGGCATCCTCCATCCGCTGATCAGCGCTGCGGGTGCCGAGCGACTGCAGGCGCTGCAAACCGATCCGTCGCCTTACGTCATCTACGAGGCCGCCCTACTCGTCGAAACCGGCTCTTACAAGGCTTTTTCGGCCCTGGTCGTGGTGAGCGCGGAGGAGTCATTGCAGCGGCTGCGCTTGATCGCTCGGGACGGGTATTCAGTCGCAGAAGCGAATGCTCGAATCTCTTCGCAGCTTCCGCTGGCGAACAAGATGGCAGTCGCCGATTACGTGGTGACGAACAACGGAGACCTCGACGCGACACGAGAGCAAGTGGGGAAAGTGCACTCCAAGCTCGTATCACGTTTCGCTTCCAAGGAGACGCGTTGATGGGCAAGCTCATCCGGTCCGTCTTGATCACCGGCTTTCCGGAGCGACAGCCCGCGGTCCATCTCGTTCGCGAGATCGCGCTCCAGGGCAAGCTCTGGGTGTGTGCGGTGGTTTCAGAAAGTCAGCGTGAGCGCGCGACCGAAATCGTCGACTCTCTTCCAGGCCCGGCGAGAGAACGCGTGTCGTTTTGGATCGGCGATCCTCGAGCCATCGATCTCGGGCTCAGCGGAGAGGAGCTCGCCGTGTTGGCCGAGCGGGTGGAAGTCATCTACCATTGCGCCTGCGTCACCGATCCGGCGGGCACCAAAGAGGAAGCAGCCGGAAACATTCGATCAACCGCCGAGATTCTCGAGGTGGCCGAAGCGATTCCCCGACTCAAGCGTCTCGTGTGTTGGTCGAGCGCAACGGTTTCGGGAAATCGAGAGGGATTCGTCAAGGAAGGCGACCTCAGCGACGAAGCGGGTTTTCGTAATCCCATCGAAGAGTCGCTCTACTACGTCGAGCGCATGCTCCAAGAGTCGGCCGGTGAGCTTCCGATCGTCATTTTGCGCCCGGCAATCATGGTGGGCGATTCGGCCACGGGCGAAACAGGGGAGCTGAGCGGCCTGTATCTGTTGATCCGCGTTCTGTTGAGCGCGCCCGAAGACTACCGAATTCCCGCTCCCACCCATGCGGGCGTTCGGATCAGCACGGTACCGGTCGACTATGCGGTCAAAGCTGGGCTCCGAATCGCCCAGGATGAGCGCTCGGTCGGCCGCACGTTTCACATCGTCGACCCAAAGCCACTCACGGTTCAGCATGCGCTCCATCTGTTCGCCGAAGCGACCGGGCGACCGGCGCCCAAGGAGCATGATCCCTTGAACCTGGCGACCGCTTTGATGCGTGCACCGGGCTTGCAGCGCTTCACGCACACCACGCGAGCGTTTCTAGACCAATTGAAAACCGACGTGATTTACGACGACCGCAACGCCCGCGAGCTGCTTGCAGGAACGAACATCGTCTGCCCTCCACTGGAGAGCTACGTCGACGCGATGGTGGCAAGGGCGAGACAGGAGTAGAGGGGCCCGAGGGGGTTGGAGGTCTGGGGTCCGAGACCTGGGGCGCGTTTTCCGGGCCCCGGCGCTGTCGCCGCCGCCACGCGAGCGCCTAACTGCCGGCCAGGGTCATGGAGGAGACGCGGAAGGTGGGAGATGCGATGGCGGTTCGGTGATCCAAATCGTTGGCGATGGCGTCGATACGTTGGAAGAGTTGATCGATATTCAACGAAATGGTGACTTCGGATACCGGCTCGGTCAGCTCACCATTTCGAATCAGAAAGCCCGAGGCGCCACGACTGAAGTCGCCGGTGACTGCATTGAAGCCGAAACCCATCATGCCGGTCACGTAAAACCCGTGCTTGGTGTCCGCAATGAGCTGCTCGCGTGAAATCGATCCGGCTCCGAGAATGAAGTTGCTCGTCGACGAGGAGATGCCACCGGACGGCGAGCGAGACGCGCTGGCGGTGCTTTTGAGTCCGAGCTTCCGCGCGCCGTAATTGTCGAGCAAATAGGTCTGAAGCATCCCGTCCTGCACTACCGTGTTGCGACGCGAAAGCAGGCCCTCCCCGTCGAACGGACGCGAGCCGGGAGCCCGTGGAATCAGAGGATCGTCGACGATGGTGACCAAGTCGCTTGCAACCCGCGAACCCATCCTGCCGACCAAATACGAGCTCTTGCGCCAGATCGACCCTCCCATGACGCACCCTGCCAACAAGCCCAGAATCGAGCGCGCAGCGTCTTTGTCGAACACGACTGGAAGCTCCTGAGTCGGGAGCTTCTTCGCTCCGAGTTGCGCAATGGTGCGCCGAGCTGCCTCGGCACCCACCTCCTCGCTTTTTTCGAGGTCTGCATAGTGCCGGGAGGCCGACCAATGATACCCACTTCGCTTCTTGCCATCGGTGTCATCCGCAACGGGATTGACGAAGATCGATGCGTAGGTCCCGCAGTGGCCGCCGGCAAAGCCGCCGCTGGTGAGCAACACGCTCACGCCACGCGCCCTCGAGAAGGAAGAGCCTTCGCTGTTGGTGATGCGAGGGTCGAAGTCGAAAGCGGCGCGTTCTGCGCGCAATGCACGGTCGAGGGCCTCGTCCGCTGAGATCGCGCTGACTGCATCGTCGTAGGTTTCCAAATCGGCCCATTGCTCCTTGGTGGACAACTCGGCGGGATCCGGGGGCCCCGCATGTGGGTCCGGCTCGCTCAGCCGGGCCAACTCGAGCGCGTCTTCAATCAGGGTCTCTTGTCCCTTGGGACTCAAATCGCTCGTGTATGTCGAGGCCACCTGCTGACCTATCATCACGCGAAGCCCGAGCGCCCGCGAGCCGGCTTCCTCGACGAGCTCGGGCGCTGCCATTCGAACCTTGACGGACAGATGAGAGCCGCTGTGGACGCCAACCTCGGCCACGTCCGCTCCCGCTGCAGTGGCCCGCTCGACGACCGAACGCCCCAGCTCGATCAACTCGGCCGACTCTCGGTCTGCGCTGCTCATCCGCCAGACACCTGCGTACCACCGACCGTCATGGATGCGATCTTGATCGTCGGGCAGCCCACGCCGACCGGGACAGACTGTCCTTCCTTGCCGCAGGTCCAAATCCCGTCGGAAACCTCGAAGTCGTGGCCGAGCATTACCACTTTGCGCATGGCATCGGGGCCGTTACCGATGAGGTTGACGCCTTTGAGCGGAGCCGTGATCTTCCCATCTTCGATCAGGTAGCCCTCGGTCAGCGAGAAGACGAAATCGCCGTTCGAAATGTCGACTTGCCCTCCCCCGAACTTCTTTGCGTACACGCCTCGACGTACGCTGTGAATGATGTCTTGGGGCGCATCCGCACCCGCCAGGAGCATGGTGTTGGTCATTCGGGGCATGGGATGCGATCGAAAGCTCTGCCGACGCCCGTGTCCGTCGGGCGTCGTATGGAAAAACTGCGCACTGTGGCGATCTTGCATGTAGCCGTGCAACACGCCTCGTTCGATCAAAACCTTTCGGCTGGGAAGCTGCCCTTCGTCGTCGACGTTGATCGATCCGCGCGATCCGGGCAGACCTGCATCGTCGACCACGGTGCAGAGCTCGCTCGCCACCGGCTGGCCGACTCGGTCGGAATAGTTGCTCGTTCTCTTTCGATTGAAATCGGCTTCGAGCCCATGTCCCACCGCTTCGTGCAGTAGAATGCCGCTGTCTCCGGGCGCGAGCACCACGTCCATTTCGCCGGCAGGCGCCTCCCGGGCATCGAGCATGACCAGAGCCTGGCGCACGGCTTGTTCGGCATGCCACTCGGGGCTCTTTTCCTGGAAGTACTCCAAACCGACGCGTCCGCCTCCACCGGACGACCCGGCCTGCCGGTTCGAGCCGTCTTCCGCGATCACCCGAACTCCG
>JASFKY010000062.1:0-14763 GCA_050118395.1 Myxococcales bacterium
GGCTATCAGCCACAGAAGGATCAGCAAACCAATGACCTGGAGGAATCCGAGTGAGAAAAAACGCCTGGCGACACGGAACCAGCCTCGTCCTGCGTTCCGCGCAGGCACCACGATCACCGCTCCCGACATGTAGTAGGCATCTGAGAAGTCCACCAAGACTTCGCGTTTCGCCGTCACCGCTGCCATCGGTGTCAAGTCGATGTCGCCTTTGACGAAGGCCTCCGTCAGCGCTTGGACACTGCCGTATTCGCGCAGCTCGAAGTCGACACCCATCCTATCTGCAACCTCGCGCCAGAGATCGATGGACACACCTTCCCATTGGCCATCGACGGTCTTCATGGCGAACGGCTGCAATTCGGACACACCGACCTGCAGTATCTTCGACCGGATGCCGTCGTCTTGCGCAGATAGTTTGCCGGGTAGCAGCGCGCCGACGCAAAGCGTGATGATTGCTGCCACTTTCTGGTGTTCACTCATGACCCGACGGCGGTTACTGCGCTGGCCCAGAATGTCAAGACGTCGCGCTCGATGAGCGTATGCAGCCCGGGGACGCGCGTCCGGGAGTCGATCGCAGCTTGATGTTCTGAAAAGGGGCCAATCGAGATTTTGGAATCGCGACAAGACAAACGGGTGGATTCAGATACCCTCCGCGACAAGATGACGACGATCCCTCGAATGGCTGGCCCTTTTTCCCCTCTTTGCCTGGGCTGCCTCACGGCTGTGGTCTTGCTGTCGAGTTGTACGAAAGTCGGTCCCAAATCCATTCGAAACACGCGCTTCGACTACAACTCGGCCATCATCGATACCCGCAACGAGCAGATGCTCGCAAACCTCGTCCGACTTCGCTATCGCGACACCCCCTATTTCATCGAAGTGTCGAGCGTCGCGACCCAGTACGTGCTGGGTGTTGCAGGCTCGGCATCGGTCGGCGGAATCGGTGGCCCGGGTAGCAAAGCAGTGGGTGGCGTTGGGGGCGACGTGTACTACGAAGACCGACCCACCATCACGTACACACCGCTTCAAGGCGAAACCTTCGTGAACCGCCTGTTGTCGCCCGTGCCGATGGGGGCGATTGTGCTCCTCAGTCACTCGGGTTGGCGGTTCGAACGTCTCCTTCGCTGCTGTGTCCAACGGATCAACGACGTGTGGAACGCGCCCACCGCGGCTGGGCCGACGCCCGATCTCGCGCCGGACTTCGAGCGATTCGTCGAAGTTGCAACATTATTCGACGAAATGGGCCAGGCCGACGCGTTGGATTTGCGTTACCGGCGCGTCGGTGCCGAAGAGATCCTCGACACGATCCCACTCGGTGACCCAGGGGCGCCCTTCGTGATGACCCTGGTATTCGGGGACGCTCCCGAGATCGCCGAGCAATCGAAACGCTTGAAAGAGATTCTGGGCCTCCGGTCGGACCTCAACGAGTTTTTCTTGACGACGAACCCGACCTATCGCTCGCCTCGCGAAATCGGCATTTTGCCGCGCGCGCTCATCGGCGTGATGAGCTATCTCTCGCAGGGCGTCGAGCCGCCCCCGGCGGACATCGAAGCCGGCAAAGTGACGGTAACTCGATATCGCGACGGGGCGGAGTTCGAATGGCCGGTGTTGACCGGCGGGCTGTTTCGAGTCGCCTCGAGCGACAAGGTCCCGAATGACGCCTTCGTCCGTGTGGAGTATCGAGGGACGTGGTTCTACATCGAGGACTCCGACCTCAACACGAAGTCGACGTTCAACTTGCTCGATCAGCTCTTCCAACTGCAGTCCGGAAACACGCGGAAAGCCGGGCCTGTGCTCACACTCCCACTCAACTGAAGAAGCGGCGGGCCCTGGTGGGATTCGAAGTTGACTCCGGTGGTTACGACGCGTTCATCGGACGGTACTCGCTGCGACTGAGCTCTCGATCGAAGCATCGTACTCGAAGTTCGACGAGCTTTGGTCGCCGTTCTCATTTGGAATTGGGCCGGCAGCCGAGTACTTGCAGGCCCAAGACCCAGCGCGTCGCGCGTTGATTCGCGAGGCCTACTTCGACCTGCTCCGGAGACCGACTGGCGCCTTTGTTCTCCCTGCCAAAGTGATCGCAGTGCGTGGCCGGACGGCTCCCTGATCGCGTCGCCGGCGACGAGCGCAGCCGAAGCCGGTCCAGCTAGATGGCGTGCTGTGCCACTAGAGCCGTCATGCAGAACATGCAGATCAGCTGAACGAAGAAGAAGCCAAAGCGCAGATAGGCAAGAAGGTTGGTCTGCTCCCACGAAACGTGAATCAAGGTCTGCGCGATTCGGGCTCCGATCAGCGTGAGCGCCAACCCGTCGAGCGCAGAGCTCTGTGCGCCGCTGATGACGATGACGAGGACGATCGCGCCATAGATGGGCAGGTTCTCGAGGCAGTTCAGGTGGGCGCGCATCGCGCGGCGGTACCGATCGGAGCCTTCGATCCGATCGGCGCGGAACTGATTGACTTGAACCCGGCCGGCGAAGATCAGCCCCCATCGGTAGGTGCCGACGGTCAAGATCAGAACCAGCATCGACCAAACCGCGAACGCGAGCAGCACCCAGACCGGAATCGACATCGTCATGGCGCTCTCTCACGACAGGCGGGCTGTAGCACCAGTTTGCGCGGTGGCCGCATCGGGTTCGGCGTGGGCCGGTTGGGCGACCTCGAAGTCCACGGCGATGGGGGTGCCATTGCGAAGGGTGTCGAGGGTGACGCAGAGCTTCTCGGTCTGTCGGACGAGCATCGCGCCGACCTGGGGATCCACCCCGGGATCGAGCTCCAGTGCGAGCCGGCACTGCATCTGACGAAACCCGGGTCGGACCGAACGGCTCATCGCGAGACAACCTCGGACATCCGCGTCGCCATTGACCTCGACTTCGAGTCGTTCGATGCGCACGCCGAATCGATCGGCGAGCATTCGCACCGTGCTGTCCATGCAGGCCGCAAGCGCGGCGCAAAGCAGATGCCCCGGATTGGGGAGGTCGTCGAAGCCTCCGACCTTGTCATCGATGCCGTAATCCCAGGTGATTTCTGGGAATCCGGTCGGACAGACCCTGCCATGCACGGCATCGGTCGTGCCCGTATAGACCGTGCGCACTTCCTTATAGGAGAGTGCTTGGGTGGGGTCGTCACGATACAGGGGCCCGAGGGGTTCTTGGCGGCGGGCGACGAGCGAATTGGGGTTCTTCATTGCGGTGCTCCTTCTTAGAGCGCACGGTCGTGCGCATTAACTAGACCGTACGACCGTGCGTGCTAAGAGTCAAGAAAGAAAATGATCTCATCCAAACGCACCCGAATCGACGGTGAACAATCCCGCGAACGCGTGCTCGAGGCGGCCGTACGACTCGCGGCGATCGAGGGGCTCGAGCGGCTCTCGCTATCACGTCTGGCCGAGGCCGCGGGGCTCAGCAAGAGCGGGCTCTTCGGGCTCTTCGGCTCCAAAGAAGACCTGCAGTTCGCGATCATCGACAAGGCGCGCGAAGTGTTCATGCACGAGGTGGTGATACCGGCGCTTGCCGCGCCCGAAGGCACACCGAGACTTCGCGCGCTCTGCGAGGGCTACTTGAATCACATCGCCTTTCGGGAATGGCCGAGCGGATGCTTCTTCGCCTCGGTGGCGGCCGAAGTCGGCGGCCGTCCAGGGCCGATCCGCGATCGTGTGGCGAGAGAGCAGAAGCAATGGGCGTCGCTGCTCAGGCAGAGCGCGACACGCGCGGCGGAGCTCGGGCAGCTCGGTTCGGAGGAACCACCCGAGCAACTCGCCTTCGAGCTCGGTGCAATGCTCACCGGCGCCGACATCACGTACTTACTTCATCGTGACCCCGAAATCTTGGAGCGGGTGGGCTCCGCTCTGCAAGCGCGTCTGGGAGACGGCGGCAGATAGGAGACGCGCTGGACATTCATGTCCGTCTTGTCTCCGGACGCACCGCCGATCGATGCTATCTTGCCGCTCGATGGTGAAGCGCGCTGGTTGCCCGGTTCTCGTTGTCGCGATGGCAACGTGTCTCACATCGGTGGGTTGCAGAGCCTCGTCGGCGCCTAGCTCTTCGCCGGGCCTTCGCGTGTCCTGCCCGCCGGGCGGGACAGCGATCATAGAGACGCCACGTTGGCGAGGAGAGGTCACCCAACCCGACTTCGCGCTTCGCGTCGTGCGGCCGAGTGGTGAGACGCTGATCGAAACATCGGGGCCGCTCCGTTTCACGACGGTCACCGGGCAGGAAAGCCCCTTGGAAAGCGGGGTGGTCGTCCCTTGGACAGAGACGGGGACCGTCGCGAGCATCGCTTGCGATGCGACCTCCTTGGATGTCGAGCTAAGCGCCGCGGCCGGGGATGACCCGCTGATGATGCTCTCCTTCACGAGCGGCGATGACCCCCGTGCTTTGCACATCACCGCACGAGTCGATCCTGAAATGGGGAAGGGCGTCAACCGGATCGCGATCGACCTCGTCCACACGAGTGCCGATCGCTACTACGGGATGGGCCAACGCTACGAAGAGGCCGAACACAGTGGCAACGAGCTCGTCGTGTGGACCGAGGAAGGGTGCAATTTCCAGTGCGCTGACGAGCTGCCGACGGGTGTTCCCATCCCTTTTTACCTGAGCTCTCGCACGTACGGCTTGTTGATCGACGATACTCGATTCAGTCGCTTCGACTTCGGCAAGGCGGATCCCGCGAAGACGGCGATCGAGCTTTCTCACGACCGCCTCGAGCTACGCGTCTTCGTGGGCGATGACCCACTCGATGTCATCGAAGCATACACACACTTCGCCGGACGGATTCCCGAGCTTCCGCGGCCCTGGGTGTTCGCGCCGTGGATATCCGCGAACACGAAACACCGGGGCGACAGCCCAAACGCCGAGAGCCGGACGCGAGAGATTGCAGCGCTCATGCGCACCGAGCGCATTCCTACCAGTGGCATCTGGAACGAGGACTGGGCCGGAGGCGACGGGGAGTTCCTCTATTCAGAAGACTTCCACCTCGACGAGACCCACTACCCGGACTGGGCCGGCATGATCGGCGACATGCACGAGCTCGGATTCCGTGTGTTTGCATACTTCCAGCCGTATTTGACCGTAGGCACGGAGGACTATCTGTACGCCGCGGACCGCGACTACTTGCTTCGAGATCCCGATGGAGCTCCAGCGACCTTCGCGCTCTTGGTGACCCGTTCTCAGCTGGACCTAACGAACCCGGACGCGGTCCGTTGGTGGCAGGACACGATCTTCGACCGCGCGGCAAGATTCGGCGCGGACGGTTGGATGAACGATTTCGGCGAGTACGTTGGAGCGACGACGGTCTCTGCCGACGGCCGACTCGGCTGGGAGGTGCACAACGACTACCCTCGGCTTTGGGCCCGCACGGCCCGCGAGTTCTGGGAGGAGCGGCGCCCTCACGGGGACTGGGTGTTCTTCTCCCGCTCCGGCTACACGGGCTCTTGGCAGTACTCACCGGTGGTTTGGACCGGCGATCAGACGACGGACTGGTCCCAGGGGGACGGTCTGCCCACGGTGATCCCCGCCGTCCAGTCGCTCGGCATCAGCGGTGTGCCCGTCGTCGCCACGGACATCGGCGGACTCCTGTGCCTCACCGCACCGCCCACCGATCGCGAGCTGTTCTACCGGTGGACCCAAGTTGGGGCGATGCTGCCGGTCATGCGCGAGCACAACGGGCAGTTCGCCTGCGAATCCAATTGGCTCATCGACAACGATGCCGACAGCATCGAGCATTGGAAGACCTACGCCACACTGCACACGGCGCTCTTTCCGTACCTCTACACACTGGTCGCGCAGGCGCGCGATCACGGATGGCCCGTCGTGCGGCATCAGGTGCTTCACTTCCCAGAGGCGCCTGGTTCCAAAGAGCGACAGAACGACCAGTTCATGATGGGCGATCGGATCCTCGTCGCGCCGGTCATCGTCCAGGGCGCGCGCAGCCGTGTCGTCTATTTCCCACCAGGCGATTGGGTTCATTGGCAGACCGGTGAAACCTACACCGGACCGGCCGAGATCGAGGTTCCTGCGCCGCTTCGAGTGGCTCCGTACTTCTATCGCGCTGGCCGAATCATTCCCCGATTCGACACGGTCGTCGACACGCTGGTCGAGGAATTCGACCCCGACTTGGCCGGCTTCGCCGACGCGAATTCATCGATGACCATCGATTTCTTTGGAGAGGGCCGAGACGAGCTCTCACTCTGGGACGGCACGACCATCGCTTGCGACGCGTCGGCGCGCACATGCGAGGTCACCAGAGCGCCCCTCGACCGGACATACACGTTTCGCTTCCACTGAGTGCTGGAAAGCTTGGTAGTTCTCGAGCGGAGAATTCGTTCCAACTTCGCGTATTTGGGGTCACTTGCGGTCGCTCAGGACAATCGATGACGGAACAGCCAGTGGGCCGAGGCCAAGGTCACGACCGCGATCAAGGCGAGAGGCCAGAGTTGTTGCGCCACCAGGTCGGCCGACATCCCTTCGAGAAAGAGCCCTCTCACGATGATCAGAAAGTATCGCATGGGATTGAGATAGGTGAGCGGCTTTATGGCCTCGGACATGTTGGCGATCGGCGTGGCAAAGCCCGACAGGAGAACCGATGGAACGAGGAAGAGGAAGGCCCCGAGGATTGCCTGCTGTTGAGTCCGCACCAACGAGGAGATCATCAAACCCACGCCGATCACCGCCAAGAGATACAAGATCATGCCTACGTACAGCAGGGTCACGCTTCCTAGAAACGGCACACGAAACCAAGCCACCGCGACGAGGACGATGCCGGTCCCTTCGACGATCCCGATGAAGAGGGGCGCCAGGGCTTTGCCCATCAGTATGTGGACGGGGCGAAGTGGCGTTACCAGCAGTTGATCAAAGGTGCCGAGCTCACGTTCGCGCGCTACCGAAAGCGCCGTCACGACGAGCGTAACGACCAATGTCAGCAATGCCACGATGCCCGGAACGATGAACCAGCGGCTGTGAAGGTTCGGGTTGAACCAGGAACGGATCACGAGATTTGCAGGGGGCAGCGCTTTCCCCGCATGGCGCAGCCAGTCGATGTTGAAATCACGCACGATCGCGTTCGCATAGCCCACCGTGATGAGCGCGGTGTTCGAGTTGCGACCGTCGACGATGAGCTGCACTGGAGCTGGAGCACCCAGGCGCAGGTCGCGTGAGAAGCTTTCCCCGAGATGCACTACGGCCGTGGCTTCGCGGTCGAGGATGACACGGGCGATGTCGGCCTCTCGTGCCAGCTCAGCGACGGGATGAAAGACTGTCGAGCCGGAAAATCGAGCAATGAGGGCCCGGCCGTCCGCTCCCTGGTCCTCGTTGTAGAAGGCTACCGGAATGTCTTGGAGGTCGAAGGTGGCAGCGTATCCAAAGACGAGGAGTTGGATGATCGGTGGTCCAAGCAGAACCGCGCGGCTCCGAGGATCCCTCCATACCGCGAGGAGCTCCTTGATCATCAGCGCTCGGAGGCGAAACCACATGGCGGCCTCACTCGAGCCTCTTGAGTGTCTTGCGCCAAGTCATGCCGAGGAAGAAAACGGCCATCAGGGCCAGCGCCAGGGCGTTGGGAAGGATCACCTTCCAGACGTTTCCCGCCAGGAAGATCGTCTGCAGAATTGCGACGAAGTATCGCGCAGCGATCACGTGGGTGATCCACTGGACGACGGTGGGCATGCTTGCAATGTCGAAGATGAATCCCGACAAAATGAACGCCGGCAGAAAAGTCACGATGATCGCGACCTCTCCGGCCACGAACTGATTCTTGGAAACCGTTGAAATCAAAAGGCCCATGCCGAGAGCCGCCAAGAGGAAAAGCGCCGAGGCAATGCCGAGGACGACGTAGGAGCCTTGGAAGGGGACGTCGAAGAGGAGCACCGCGATGGCCACGGAAAGCGCCATGCCGCCCATTCCCAACACGAAGTAAGGGACGAGCTTGCCCAGCAAGATTTCCGAGGTCGAAACGGGGGTTACCAGGAGAGCCTCCATCGTGCCGCGTTCCCACTCCCGCGCGATCACCAGCGCGGTCAGAAGCGCCCCAATCAAGGTCATGATGATGGCGATGAGGCCAGGGACGAGGAAATTGCGGCTGCTTACCGCCTCGTTGAACCAGACCCTGGACTCGAGATTGACGGGTTGCCCGAGCGGCATGCCCTCCTGGTGAGCGGCTTGCGTCAGCCAAGCGACCCAGGCACCGTCGATGTACCCGGTGATCAAGCGGGCGGTATTGGCGTCGGTCCCGTTGACGATGACTTGGATCGGTGAGGCCTTGGTGTTGAAGTATCTTCGCGAAAAGTCGGAGCGCAGCACCATGATGGCGTTCACCTCGCCGCGCACGAGCAAGTCCTCTGCCTCCTGACGGAATCGGAGCTCCCGGGGTTCGAAATACGGGGATTGCTCGAAAGACCCCACAAAGCTCGCGGTCTGGGTGGTGGGCGCCTCGACCACGATCGCCACCGGCACCTTGCGCGCGTCGAGCGAAATACCGTAGCCAAAGAGCAGGAGCAGCGCGAGAGGAAGTAAGAAGGCAATCGCAATGCTGCTCGGGTCGCGTAGGATCTGGATCGCTTCCTTCCGGATCAGGCCACGCAGGCGCATGCGCCGAGCTCGAGAGCTGGAAAGCCGGCTCATGGACTATGCTCCTCTTGCTTGGCCTGAATCAGGGCGACGAAAGCGTCATCGAGCGTAGGCTCGGGAAGGTCCGGCGCGCGATAGGGGCTCTTGAGCTCGTCAGGCGAGCCAAGCGCGATGAGGTCCCCTCGATAGAGGATCCCGATTCGATCGCAATACTCCGCCTCGTCGAGAAAATGCGTGGTGACCATGACGGTGACCCCCGCTTCTGCCAGCGCATTGATACGGTCCCAGAACTCCCGCCGCGTCAAGGGGTCGACGCCCGAGGTCGGCTCGTCGAGAAACAGGATCTCCGGCTCGTGCAAGAGGGCAGCGCCGAGTGCCAGCCGTTGTTTGAAGCCGAGAGGAAGATCGTCGCTCGTCCGGTCTGCGACATCTCGAAGGCCGAAGTCTTCGATGGTTGCAGCAATGCGCCGCGCCCGATGGGTTCCGGTAAGGCCGTAGGCGGCTCCAAAGAACGACAAGTTTTGCTCTGCGGTCAGAATCCCATACAGCGAAAACTTCTGCGACATGTAGCCGATGCGCGCTCGGGCCTTGGGAGCCGAGTTCCGTAGATCGATGCCGAGCACGCGAGCATCGCCCGAGGAGGGTGGAAGCAGCCCGCAGAGCATGCGAAAGGCAGTCGATTTTCCGGCGCCGTTGGGACCGAGTAAACCGAAGATTTCGCCTCTCGGGACTTCGAAGCTGACTCTATTGACCGCCGTGAAATCGCCGAACACGCGCGTCAGATCGTGGATCTGGATCACCGGCCCAGACTCCGAGGCGTCGCCAGCCGGCCTAAGCAGCGGTGCGGACGGAGCGGCGGCAACCGGAGCCTCGACTGCCGGCTCCTCGACCCTCCCGCGCAAAAGAGTAATGAATGCATCTTCCAAGCGCGGGTCGACGGGGCTCATGCGCTCGGGTAAGCCCTCGGCATGCGGAAGCAAAGCGCGGGGACTGGGTTCCGATGCGCCTTCGGACATGAGCACCCTCACCGTGCGTCCCTGAATGACCGCATCGAGCACGCCGGGAAGAGCTTTTGCCGTCCGGGCAGCACCGCGACGCTCCTTGGCGGGCACAGGCATGGCAAAGACGCGGCCGCGCATCGGCTCGATCAGCTCCGAAGGCGGCGCGTGGGCCACCAACCGCCCTTCGAATAGGAACAACACGTCGTCGCACCGCTCGGCTTCATCTTGATAGGCGGTGCTCCAAACCACCGTCATCTGGTTGCCCGCGAGGACGCGGACGATCTTCCAAAGCTCCCGCCGCGAGAGAGGGTCGACGCCTACGCTCGGCTCATCGAGGAGCAAAAGCTCCGGTGGGTGGATCAAAGTGCACGCGAGGCCGAGCTTTTGCTTCATCCCTCCAGAAAGGCGGCCGGCAAGCCGAGCGCTGAAAGGCGCCAGGCCCGTGAACCTCATCAGTTCCTCAAAGCGTGAAAGCCTCTGGTCTCGAGGCAGTCCATGCAGATCGGCATAGAGGTCGAGATTCTCCTGGACCGAAAGGTCTTCGTAGAGGCCAAAGCGCTGCGGCATGTAGCCTACTCGCCCGCGCAAGCCGTGGGCTTGCGTCGTGGCGTCGAGACCTAGGACATTCAGCTGGCCCACGTCCGGAGAGAGAAGCCCCGCGATGAGTCGCATCAGGGTCGTCTTTCCGGCTCCGTCGGGTCCTCCGAGGCCGGTGACGCCTCCGCGACGTACCCCAATGTCGAGATCCTGAAGCGCTGTCACCTTTCTCCCACCGGACCGAAACGTCTTGGTGAGCCCCCGAATTTCGATTGCGAAGTGGCTCCGCGCCCCGGCATCGGGCTCAGTGGGCGTGGAGGCGGAGGCTCCAGCTGCGGTCACGGGGGCGCCTCGAGCCGCGAGGCGTCGCCGGTTGCTTCGGACTGCGATCCATCTGCAGAGGCTTCAGGCACCGCGGCGTCATCCGGGATCCGAGGCAGCACGGCGCGGGCCGGTGCCCCGGCTGGCTGCCGCCGTTCGCCTTCGATGAGGGCGACTGTGACCGGCATCCCCTGAAGCAAGGTGTGATCGGGGTTGTCGACGTATACCCTCAGGCGATAGACGAGGCTGGTGCGCAGCTCTGGAGTCTCGACGGGTTTGGGTGTGAACTCCGCCGTCGGCGAAATGAACCCGACCCAGCCGGAATAGTGGCGGTCCGGAAGCGAGTCGGTCGTGATCTCTGCCTTCATTCCGGAGTACACGCGTCCGAGGATGGTCTCCGAAGCGTAGGTTCGCACCCAGACTGGATTCGTCAGCGCGATCGTGTAGACCGGAGAGTTCGGTAGCACCACCGCGCCTGGCTCGACGACACGGGTGAGGACGACTCCTTCGACGGGAGCATAGAGCTTCGTATCCGCGAGCCGGTGCTGCGCCAACTCCAGAGCGTTCTCGTCCGCGCGAAGCTGGGCCTCCGCTGCCTGGATGTCCTCGACGCGCGGCCCTTGGAGCGCGAGCTCGAGGTTCTGTTGAGCCGCATCGAGCGCGGCCCGGGCCATTTTCAGCGCTGCCGCGGCATCGTCTGCGTCCTTCTTGGAAGCCGCACCTGTCTTGATAGCCTGCGCGAAGCGTCCCGCGGTCGTTCGCGCGTCGCGCAACCGAGCTTTGGCCGCCGCGACCTCGGCACGTGCACGCTGGATTTCTTCGGGCCGGCTTCCGTGGTGGAGCTCGGCTACGACCGCTCGTTGGGCTGCGACTCGTGCCTCGGCCTCGAGCATGGCGTGCTCGAGCCGCGCGCCGTCCAGTTCTGCCAAGAGTTGGCCTGGCTCCACGGGATCGCCTTCCTCCACGTGCATGCGCACGATGCGGTCGCTCTCGTTGAAGGCGAGGTCCACCTCCCGCACGTCGACATTCCCGTAGAGCACCAACTGGTTCGAGGGCGTGCGCCCCCAACGCACATAGATGAGTACGCCAACGACAGCGAGCAGGATGAAGGCGGCCGCCGCAATACGACGCTTCGGGAATTGCCTTTTTTGCCTATGTTCGTCTTCTGCAGCCATGCAAGAGTCCTTGCTCGCAGGAATGGCAGCAAGCGGGCGCTCCCTCAAGGCGAGATACGCCCGCAATGCGTATGGTGACGATCGAGCCTGGAGGCGTCTTCGGCCCGATTCGTGATGAAAACCGGCTTTGCTCAGAATGCGAGTCGCAATTGAGCGAGGCCCCATTGGAGTCGGCTTGGCCTCTCGTCGCGCGGTTGCAGCTTTCGCAGCGCTTGCTTGCGCGATCTCAAAATTATGCCTGAGGCAGCGGTCCCGATTAGACCGCCAATGCCGATCGCGGTACCGGCGAGGACGGTCTGCCTACCGGCCTCATACCGCCCTCCGGATTCCCAAAAATCTGAAGATTTCATGGTCACACCGCCGGCGATCAAGAGCACGACTCCCACACCGAGCACGGCTGAGGATGCGATGAGCCCGTTCCGCGCTCGGTCTACACGATCCTCCAACTTCTCGAGCGTGTATCCGTCGACCGTGCGTGGTGCGCCGCTTTCGACACCAGCCGCGCCGACTTCGAGCTGCAGCGACGGCTCTTCAGGAGCTGGTTCCAATACGAGTCGCATCGGACTCGACTCCGCGTCTCCATTTTGTGCACTGGCGGCCAGAGGCGAGGACCAGAGGGCCGCGAGCATGCACGTAACGAGGTACTTCATGTCTACCTCCCGCGTCGATCCGGGTGAAGCATCAACCGTGCCAGGGGGAATGCCCCGCTTTTCCAAGGGATTCGCTCGCAACGGTGTGAAGATATTGCGTCGATCGGTGTGACGACGAAGAACATGCGCGACGCGGCATGCGCGCAGGGTTCTTTCGAGCTCGAGGCATGCCGAATCGCGTGAGCGCGCCGTTTTGGAGGTCGTCGCCCAGCGGAGCCGCATGAAGTGAAGACTGAATCAAGCCACCCAGTCGAGGCGAGGAAGCCCAAAGCCGGCGTCGTGTCTTTTCGTGTCGACCTGAACCGCAGCGAGGGTCAGCGTTTCATCGCCTCTGCGGCCGCGTCCACCCGGTGTTCAAGCTCTTCGACTCGAGCCTCTAGGGAGCCGAGCTCTGCAGGGGTGCCTTCCGTGAGACCCGCTTGCTTCTTCACGCGCACGAAGCGCACGTAGCCGAGGAGCAGGGTGATCAGCAGGGCGAAGCCCATCAGCCAAAAACGCGCACGCGAGTCCCCAGAAAAGAGAATCCAACCCGTCCCGTAGAGCATGGTGAACACGCCCCCGAGGAGCAGTCCGTTGTTGATCACCGGAAGTCGCTCGGCTCCGATCAGCGAGACCCCCATCACCAGCGTCGCGGCGACGATGAGAATGATGCTCATGACCAGCGCCCAGGATTCCATGCGCTCACGCTTTCTCTGTTCGACTGCGCGCACCTGTTCGTATAGGGCTGCTAGCTCGGCTTGCTGATCTTCCGTGAGTCCCGTCACTCCCTTCGCGTCGCGAATCACCTGCTGCTGATCCCTCAAGACGCGGATCTCGTCGTCGAAAGTCTCGAGCCGATTGGGATAGAAGGTGTAGACACCAACGCCTACGAACGCGGTGACCATCAGCCCTAGGAAGAACGCAAATATCAGTCGAAGCGCTGGTCGCGTGCGCGCGGTCATACCCAACCCTTTCGCTAGTCAGGACACTATCCATGATCTCGAGAAAATAAAGGCGCGCGTGTCCAAATCGGACCTCAAGTAGTGGAGGCGGTGGGAATCGAACCCTACTGTCAGCGATACGCTAACCCTGCGCGGACACGCGCTTTTCCCGCGTATCGTCGTATTAGACGTACTGCCCACGCTCTTACTCTGGTGCCCTTTAACACCCGGAATCCCGCGGATTGCCCTGGGCTCTGGTCACTATTTGGTCACTGAGAGTTGGTGCCTACTGCGCGTGGTCGGTCTGTCGCGTGATTCGTTCCGTCCGTGTCGACCAGCCCCCTCTCTGAGATCTTTCGAGCCCTCGATGAGGCGAACGTTCGCTACCTCGTGGTGGGCGGCGTCGCGGTCGTCCTTCACGGTTACCCGCGGCTCACAGCAGACCTCGATCTCGTTCTGGATCTCACGCCGACTCGACGCCGTCCTGGATGACGGCACGACGGTGCACGTCGTGAGAATGGACGACCTGCGGTCTCTCAAGCAAACCACGGGCCGGCCTAAAGACCTCGACGACATAGAAAAGCTCGATCAAATCGCGCATGCTATGCTTGAAGAAGATGACGACGGCGGATGAACGCGGCTGGAAGCTCCACGAAAAGGAGCAGCGCAAAGCTTGGCTTCGACTCACGCCCGCCCAGCGGCTCGCGTGGCTCGAAGAGGCGAAGCGATTTGCCGAAGCCGCGAAACGCGCCCGGAAGATCGCCGCAGAGGACTCCCGGAGCCAGTCCAAGCGGGCCTAGTCGATCTTCCTAGAAGAAAAGAAAGCAGATCATGGAAGAGATGGGCGCCGCCAGAATATTGAAGGCGTCTGACGTGATGCGCCGATCATCAGTATCAAACCAGTGGGGAGATATTGAAAAATGAAAAATTTGGTAACGGGCGCCACAGGATTTATCGGTTCGGCCATCGTGAGAGAACTGCTCAAAGATGGAGAAGAAGTCCGCGTCTTGGTGAGAAAGAGCAGCGATACGCGCAATATCGATAATCTTGATGTGGAGCGGGTCTATGGCGATATCCGCGACGGGGAGGCCATGGGCAAAGCGCTCAAGGGCGTTCATACGCTCTATTACACGGCCGCCCATTTTTCCCACTGGACGCCGGATAAGAAGCTGCCCTACGAGATCAATGTCGAGGGGACCAAAACCTCCATGGCCGCGGCCCTGGCAGCCGGTGTCGAAAAGGTCGTCTACACCAGCACCAACAACACCATGGGAGCCCACGGTGCCGAAAATCCGGCCGATGAGACGGCTCAATTCAACCATTGGGATACCAAGGACCACTACTCCATCTCCAAGTACCTGGGTGAGCTTGAGGCCTTGAAATTCGTCGCCAAGGGGCTGCCCATCGTCATCGTCAACCCCACCATCGTCATCGGAAAAAATGATATCAAACCGACGCCGTCGGGTCTGCTGATCCTTGCCGTGGCCAAGGGAGAACTGCCCGGCTACATCGAAGGCGGGGTCAATATCATCGATGTTGAAGATGTGGCTCGGGGCCAGATTTTGGCTGCTGAAAAGGGAAGCATCGGCGAGCGCTATCTCTTCGGC
>JASFKY010000063.1:0-14671 GCA_050118395.1 Myxococcales bacterium
GGGGATCCTTCGTCGAGACGCATGTATTGGTCGAGCAGCGTGTCCGGGCCGCGCCAGTCCGGGCCCCATTTGAGCTCGTTGTCGAGAAACCAGCCGAGCAGATTGGGGTCGTCCTTGAAGGGCGCGACTTTGTCCTCGGCGATTTGCTCGCACTTGCGCACGAACTCGGGAGCCCAAACGTCCGGGGCGTTCCCCACGTTGAGGATCTCCGTGTAGGCCATCAGCGGGGCGAACAGGTCCTCCCGGGACCAGCCTCCGATCGTGTTAAAGCCCCAACTCCGCAGGCGTGTTGCAGTGGCCTCGGCCCACCCCTCCTCGCTCTCGTAGAGCGCTTCGACCGCTTCGCAGTATGGACAGATGCCGGTCTCGCGGTCGGTGTTGTTGTGGTTGGTGACGTGGTTCACACCGACCGAGTAGAAGGGCTTCCCGTCCGGCGTGATGAAGAGCCAGCGCTCCCCTATCTGGGCGACTTGGAAGAAGCCATTGGCCTCTGGCAAGCTCGCATCCGGCTCGCTGCCCGCATCGAAGTCGGGACCTGGATCCCCAGCGAGCGGGGCGTCATCGCAACTGAAAAGCGCCATGGCAACGATCAAACCGAGCCACCATGATGTGCCGCGCCCACCGCAGAGCACCGTTCGAGCATTCGATCCCTTCAGCTGCATCGCCGTTTAATCCAGTTCATGGACGCTATGCGATCGAAGCCATGGCGGTCAATGCCGCCCCGGTGAAACTGCTGGTCAGCCAGCGGCGGGCTCCCGAGGAGCCTCCATCCTCATGGGAAGCGGGGGAAGTTTCTCGACGAGCTGCGCTCGGGTCTTTACCCCGAGTTTCTTCATGGCAGAGCTCAAGAGAGTCGACACGCGCGCTTGAGAAAGGCCGAGGCGGTAGGCGATGATCTTGTTGCTGTCGCCTCGCACCGCGTACTCGACGGCCTGGCATTCTTGCTCGCTCAGGCCTCGAGGGTCTCGAACCTCGGGCGGATTGGGAATGGCCAACATGAAGCGGCGCTCGTCGGTGTCGAACCAGTCGACTAGGCTCCAGCGTCCGCAGACCAGGGCGCGCCAGGTGCGAAGCGCTTCTCGAGGGTCTTGCTGGCGGCCTATGCTCCGTGCCCGATCGACCCATCTCGCCCCACGGCGCAGACAGGCTCTAGCCGTCTCCCCCCGGCCTCGCTCGATCGCATCCACCACGCGAAACTGCTTTGGATCGATGACGCCTTCCGCTCGATGAGGAAGCCTGTCGGCGGCGGCCCTGCCCACGATTTTGGCAGAAGCCAAGGCGCGCCTCAGGCGATAGGCGGAAGCGATGTGCGCACCGAGCATTTGCCACTCCTCGCGCGACTTCGGAAGAAGCTCGACCACGTCCGACAAAGGCGCAGTGATGCGTATTCCGATACCGTTTGGATCACTGGCGAGGATGCCGAGAAGATCGCCATAGCCAAACGTCTCCAGCACGCGGCGCGATTCGACCGGATAATTGCGCGTCATCTCGGTCCAGGTTCCCGCGTAGCCAGGGGGATTGATGTTCGCGAGCATCTCGGGCGGGAGGACCGCCAGGGCCTGTGCGACTCGCTCGTCGTAATCCCGGGGAAGACCGACTTTTCGCACGACTTCGATGGAGACGTTCGCCAAACGACCGCTTCGGCTCACCACGTATTCATCGATCGCAAAGCCGTGGCCGTGATCGAAAAGGGGAGCGCCTACGTCGGCGAGCGCATCCAGCCAAGCGGACTGGGGCTTGTCGAGGTCATAGCAAGCCTCGATCAAATCGATGGCATGCGATAACTCGGGAGGCGCAGAGCCCGGTGGGGTCACGCATCATACACTGCCCTCATCGGCCGCGGATGGCCATACGTATTTCATCTCGTTCACCATCCACCGGAGCTCCGGAGAGCTCAACGGTCCTTCTGCAAAATGTGCAAAATCACCGCCCTTCCCCCGGTCGCAAAAAGAACGAGCGCTCCCAGAATCCCAAGTGAAACCGGCTCGTGTATCGCCAACCGTACGATCAGAGCGAGGGCGGCCACGATCGCAAGAACCGCACCCGCCCAGCTGATCCCACGCCAACTCTCAGTTTGGCGCGCCGCGATGACGTTGACGGAGGCAAACGCAAACAAAAAGGCCAGCGAAGCAGCCTGCACCAACTGCCCCAACCCTCCTACGACGGCCAGCATGGCTCCGATGACCCCAATGGACACCACCGCTCGGGCCGGAATGTGATGACGATTTCTCGCCTGGAACCATCCGGGTAGCTCTCCGTCATCGGCCACCTTGGCCGTCAACCGAGCGCTCGAAAACAGGGTCGCGTTGATCGCGGATGCGGTCGAAAACGCCGCCGCAATCGACACCAATACTTTTCCGGTGGTGCCGAGGGCTTGTTGACCCGCCGAGGCGAGCGCGATCTCTTTGTGCACCAGCATCTTGGCGGCGCCGACGAGCGATACGGCTCCTAGAGCCACGACTACATAGACCCCGATCACGGCCACGATCGCCCACATCGTGGCACGCCGAAGTGTCTCGTCGGGCGACCGGATATCCTCGTAATCGTAGCTCAGGAGCTGGAAGCCTTCGTAGGCCATGAAGATGGACGCAGCCCCCAACAGCGCGCCTCCCAAGCCGCCGGGATCGGCGTTCGCGTAGTGGATTGCTTCGGGGTGGAAGTGCCACAAACCGATCGCCGCAAGTCCGAGGAGCACGATCAGCTTCCCCCACACCGTGACGATCTCGATCCACGATGCCTCGCCCACGCCGAGAAGATTGACGCCGATCAGAACGACGACGATGGTCACTGCCGCGACACGGGAGATCCATGCAGCGCTTCCGATGACCGCGGCCAAATAGTGCCCGAACGTGAATGCATACACGGAAATGGTGAGCACGTAACCGATGAGCAGCACCCACGAGAGCGACCCTGCCATCGCCTCATGGTCGATCTCTCGCAGATACGTGAAGGCGCCTCCGCCTTCTTCGAACTTGCGAGCAAGGGCCACGTAGCTATACCCGGTCGCCAAGGCGATGACTCCGGCCAAGACGAAGCTCAGCCAGGCCCAAGCTCCGGCCATCTCGATCACCACGCCCAGGACCGAGAAGATCCCGCCGCCGACCATTCCGCCCACGGCCATCGCCCAGGTCGCGGAGAAACCCATTTTTTCGCGGTCGGAATCGTGGCCCATGAGAGCAGCCTATAGAACGGTTCTCAACTCACGACGAGCTTGTTTTGCGGTTGCAACATTTCTCGGACCAGCGGATTTGGAAAACGACGGCTCTGCGTGATCGCGTAAAAGCGCTCGGTAATCTCGGGGATCTTGCAGCGCTCCACCAAGACACTCTCGCTCAGCTCGTCGCGAACGACCACAGGCGGGACGAGCGCGAGGCAGTCGCTGTCACGAGCAAACAATCGAAGCATGGCCATGTCGTCGACCTCGGCGACGATCATCGGGCGCACCCCCGCAAGCTCCACGAGGCGGTCGAAGGCCACCCGGACATCGCTGTCGAGGCTCGGCAAGAGAATCGGAGTGCCGTCCAGATCCTCCGGAAAGCGGAGCTTGGGCTGGTCGGGGGCCGGCGGGCCCACGATGCTCACCGGTTGTTCTTGCAGCAAGTGGCTATGCCAGGACGTCTTGGCATCGCGCGCAACCGGCTGGTTCGACAGAACGAGATCGATCTCGTGCGCCTCGAGCTGCGACAAGAGCTCTCGCATCGTGCCCGAGCGCACGATGAGCTCGACGTCGGGCCGTCCGATGAGCGGGCGCAGCAACGCGATTTGAAAGTTTCTCGACAAGGTCGTGATGGCGCCCACCCGAAGAACCCTTCGCTCCGTGCCGGGACGGCCCTGCAAGGTGCTCACGAGCTCTTCGCCTGCGCGAAACACGGTGTCGGCGTAATCAAGAGCGATCCGACCCGCCTCGGTGAGCTTCAACCCGCGTCCTTGGCGTTCGAATAGCGCGTGACCGAGCTGGTCCTCGAGCTTCTTGACCTGCGTCGACAAGGCGGACTGGGACACGTTGAAGCGCTCGGCAGCCTGCGTGAGCTTTCCCTCATGGGCGACCGCCCAGAAATATCGGAGGTGGTGGTAGTTCAGCTCTGTCATCTCAATGTTCTAAAATACAGAACATATATTTGCAATCTTTGTATTTTACAGAACCAGTGTCGGTCACTAGGTACATGGGGTCACTCACGGGAGGACCCATGCTCACCTCGCTCTTGTTGGCCATTCCACTCGCCCCCCTCGCTCTGCTCGGGGTGGGTGCCATTCCCTCGGTCTCCGCGGACCGCCGACCCCAAACGATGCTGACACTGGCGAAGGCTGCCTCTGGCACAGCCTTTGGGGTGGCTCTCCTTTCCGCGATGGCGTTTTTCATCGCAGACGCCACAGCCCCCGGTCCAGGACTGGTTTTTGGGGCCACTGGGATGGGGCTCACCGTCTACTACGACGCGTTCTCCGCGGTCATGGCCCTGCTGGTTTCTTTCGTCGGTATGATCGTGGTCGGTTACAGCCAGAGCTACCTCCGCGGAGATCCAGGCCAAGGCCGATTCGTCAAATGGCTGTGCTTGACCCTGGCTGCGGTGCTCACGCTGATCATCTCGGGCAACTTGCTGCAGTTCACGTTGGCTTGGGTGGCGAGCAGCCTGTGCCTCCACCAACTCCTGGTGTTTTACAAGGACCGCCGCGCCGCACGTCTCGCTGCCCGCAAAAAGTTCATCGCCAGCCGGCTTGGCGACTTGTCACTCATTTCGGCCATGGTGCTCGTGTACTGGCTGTTTGGCAGCCTCGACTTTGCCACCATCTTCGCTGCCGCCGACTCCCTTCGCGATGGTCGATCGCTTCCATGGTCCGTGCACGTGGTCGCGGTGCTCCTGGTCATCGGTGCGATGCTCAAGTCAGCGCAGTTTCCTTTTCATGGGTGGCTGACGGAAGTCATGGAAACACCGACCCCCGTCTCGGCGCTTCTTCATGCCGGCATCATCAATGCGGGCGGCTTTCTCATCCTTCGATTGAGTGACGTGATCTCTCTGTCCATTCCAGCGCTCGAAATGCTCGCCATCGTGGGCGGGTTCACGGCCCTTTTCGGCTCCGTGGTCATGCTGACCCAAACGAGCGTCAAAGTATCGCTCGCCTGGTCCACCATCGCGCAAATGGGCTTCATGATGCTGCAATGCGGCTTGGGCGCCTTCTCCGCCGCGGCGCTACACATCGTGGCGCACTCGCTCTACAAGGCCCATGCATTCTTGTCCTCGGGTAGCGTCATCGATCTTTCACGCGCCTCGTGGGTGGCACGGCCTCATGGGAAACCGCATCCGGCTCGACTTGGGCTTGCTCTCGCCGGCGCCGTAGGAATCACTTGGGCCGTCAGCTTCGCCTTTGGTGCGTCGTTGACTCGGGCACCGGGGGTTTTCGCGCTGGGCGCGATCGTCGTCATGGGCGTGACCCACCTGGTCGCAAACGCCATCGACGAGCGGCCAAGCGCCTTCGTGATCGCCCGGAGCGCTGCGTTGGCTGCGGTGGTGGCGGTCGCCTATTTCAGCCTGCAACTCGGTGCCGAGCACCTCTTGGCAGGAAGCCTTCCGGCCAAGCAAGCGTTACGCGGTCCGCTCGACCTGACGATCGTCGCCATGGTCCTGAGCGTCTTTGGCGCGGTCACCGTTCTCCAGAACACGATGCCGTACCGGATGCACGACCCGAAATGGCAGGCGCTGTACGTCCATCTGTTCAACGGTTTCTACGTCAACGCAATCACCAACCGTCTCGTTCAACGCGTCTGGCCGGTCGATTCGGCTAGCGCTGCCAAGGGAGCCAACGCATGAATTCTCAGCTTGCTGAAAACGCCTCACTCGGCGAAGTGACCGATCCAGTCGCCGAAACGCCAAAGCCCAAGGTTTTTCGGGGCGGCGCACTCGGTCTGGATCCGCCCCACATCGAGGATGCGCTAGCCAGGGCACGCGCCAAGATCGCACCCCTGTGGCCGCTGAAGAGCTTCGTTGCGGTCAATCCCTTCCTCGGTCTTTGCGATGATCGGTTCGAGCATGCCTGCACCACCATGCGCCACGTGGGCGGCGCAGACATGCTGATGCCGCGAAACTACTATCGGACGCTCATCGCCGAGGGTAGGATCCGCGACGAAGACCTGGAGAGCTCGCTTCGAACCGCTCCATCCGGCCCGGGCATCCCCGCCAATCTCGAAGAGCTTCGATGCGCCATCCAAGCGGAGCCGACCGGCATCATGGCAACCGCCGTGACGGTGGCTGATCTCGTCGATCGAATGCATGGGTTGCAGACCTCGCAGCAGGTCGTCGAGGAGATCTCGAAGTGGTGCGCGGCTTACTGGGACGAGGGCCAGGCTGCATGGAGCATGCCTTGGAAGAGCCTGCCCCTGTATCCGGCATGGCGTACCGCGTCGAAGCTCGACCGGACGGCCGACGTGATGGGTCTCGAGGGCTTTCGGGAGCTCGTAGCAAGCCTGCCGAAGGACCCCATCACCATGATCGAGGAGACCGTGGAGGCCTTGGGCCTGTCCGGGGGGGCGCTCGACAGCTACCTCCATCGGGCCCTCTTCAGCGTACGCGGGTGGGCTGCCTACGCTCGGTATCTCGGGTGGAATCGTGAGTTGGACGGCCAAGAGGACGAAGCGGTCCTGCACGTCCTGGCCGTACGCTTGGCTTGGGACTACGTGCTCTTCCTGTTGCACGAGGATGAACCATTCGTGGCGGCGTGGGATGCCGCGCGAAGCGCCATGGCGGAGCAAGCGGAATCAGCCGAGCTCGATCGAGATCTCGTCATCGACTCGCTCCTGCAGACCGCTGCCGAGCGAGCCTTTCAGCGTTCGCTCATTGCCAAGCTGGAGCACGCCAGCCGGGGCACAAAGGCCGATTCGCGGCGTCCCGCGGTGCAGGCTGCGTTTTGTATCGACGTGCGCTCGGAGGTATTCCGCCGCGCGCTCGAAACAGTGACGTCCGACGCAACGACGATTGGTTTTGCCGGCTTCTTCGGATTTCCGATCGAATACGTTCCGATTGGTCAGGTTCGCGGGACGGCGCAGTGCCCGGTTCTGCTCAAACCCAAGTTCGTAGTCCGCGAGACGGTGCTTGGAGCAGACGAAGACGAGAAGACCGAAATTTTGGGTCTTCGCCTGCTCCGCAGACGGGCGGCGAACGCTTGGAAATCGTTCAAGAGCTCAGCGGTCTCCTCGTTCGTCTACGTGGAAACGGCCGGCCTCGGTTTTGCGGCGAAGCTCGCGGGCGATGCGCTGGGAATCACCCGGCCGGTGACCGATCCAAGCGCAGATGGTCTCGACGAAAAAGTGGTGGCCCGCATCGGGCCCGAGGCCGAGCCCGGCCATCTGGCCGGCCGCCCGACAGGCTTCACCCGGCCCGAGCGAATCGACACGGCCGAGACGATGCTCCGGGCGATGTCGCTGACGCGTGGCTTCGGGCGGCTCGTCGTGCTGGCTGGTCACGGAAGTACGATGGTCAACAACCCCCACGCTTCCGGCTACGATTGCGGGGCGTGCGGCGGCAATCCCGGCCACGCCAATGCGCGCGTCGCCGCAGCGATTCTCAACGATCCCGAGGTCCGGGTCGGTCTGGCAGAACGGGACATCGTGATCCCCAGCGACACCTGGTTTTTGGGTTGCCTACACGATACCACTACCGACGAGATGACGATCTTCGACCGTGAGAGGATCCCGGCTTCGCATGCCGACGATTTGGACCGACTCGATGCCTGGCTCCGGGAAGCGGGAGCCCTGGCGAGGTCGGAGCGGGCATCGTCGCTCCAAATCCCCACTTCTGCGCGAGTCGATGCAGCCATCATGAAACGAAGCCGCGACTGGTCCCAAGTGCGCCCCGAGTGGGGGTTGGCGGGCAACGCCGCATTCATCGCGGCTCCTCGAGAGCGCACCAGGGGTATGAATCTGTCGGGTCGGGCGTTCCTGCACGACTACGATTGGCAGTCTGACGAAGGTTTCAAGGTGCTCGAGCTGATCCTGACCGCACCCATGGTGGTGGCGAGCTGGATCAACCTCCAGTACTACGGTTCCTCGGTCAATCCCGTCGCATTCGGCGCCGGCAACAAGGTATTACACAACGTGGTCGGAACGCTCGGCGTGCTCGAGGGCAACGGCGGCGATCTCAGGACGGGCCTTCCCATGCAGGCCCTCCACGACGGGAATCGCTTCGTGCATGAGCCGCTCCGGCTCAGCGTGTTCGTCGAAGCCCCGCTGGATCAAATCGAGACGATCCTCGCAAAGCACGACGGCGTACGCGCGCTCGTTCAAAACGGCTGGCTGCATCTGTTTGCGTTGGCGGACGAAGGGCGGTCCTGCCTCCGGTACGACGGCGACCATCGGTGGACCCATGCCAGCTCCTGAGCCGCCCGCGACTACCGCGCCGGGACGCGCCTCGCGGAGGCCCGAGCGCATTCTCAACGACCTCGGCAGGCTCGAAGCGGAAGCGATTTTCGTCATCCGGGAGACTGCCGGCCAATTCGACAACCCCGCTCTTTTGTTCTCGGGGGGCAAGGACTCGATCGTCATGGCGCACTTGGCCTGCAAGGCGTTTTATCCGGCCCGGCTCCCGTTTCCACTGCTTCACATCGATACCGGTCACAACTTTCGCGAGACCATCGAGTTTCGCGACGAGTTCGTACGAAAGATCAACGCACGGCTTGTGGTCGGGAGCGTCCAGAAGGCAATCGACGAAGGTTTGGTCGAGGAGGAAGTCGGCCCGCATGCAAGTCGCAATACGCTGCAGATTCCCACCCTGCTTCATACGATCGAAGAACATGGATTCGACGCCTGCCTCGGCGGCGGACGACGGGACGAAGAAAAGGCACGCGCCAAAGAGCGCTTCTTTTCGCATCGCGATGCGTTCGGGCAGTGGGATCCCAAGAATCAGCGTCCCGAGCTCTGGAATCTCTACAATGGACTCAAGAAAAAGGGCGAAAATTTCCGGGTCTTTCCACTGTCCAACTGGACCGAGCTCGACGTCTGGCGGTACATCAAGGCCGAGAGCATCGCGCTTCCAAGTCTCTACTTCGCGGCCGAGCGTCCTTGTCTGACTCGCCACGGCACGATTCTGGCGGTGACCGACCTCGTTCAGCCCCGGCAGGGGGAGGTCGTCGAGACCAAGAGCATCCGCTTTCGTACGATGGGAGACGCCACCATCACCGGAGCGATCGAATCGAAAGCAACCGATCTCGATCAGGTACTCTTGGAGGTTTTGCAAGCTTCGGAGACCGAACGGGGCAACCGAGCGGATGATCAGGTTTCGGAAACGGCCATGGAAGACCGTAAGCGACGAGGATACTTCTGAGACGGGGTTCTGGTGGCTGTGCCATCGTCGCGCCTTGTGGTACGAGCGTCTGGTGACGCGCTCGAGCAAACCACCCGTCCCACGTCGAAAGCTGAACGATTACACCGACGACGCAGCCCGCGAGCGGCGAGACTTCGCGACGGAGCAGACCCATGCCGAGCTCAGGCATGTCGGCCGCTACTCGATCGATCCCGCCAGCGTGAAAGGAAACATCGAGAACTGG
Organism: Myxococcales bacterium; assembly: GCA_050118395.1. Taxonomy (GTDB): domain Bacteria; phylum Myxococcota_A; class Polyangia; order Polyangiales; family Houyiibacteriaceae; genus SG8-38. Next base: position 9,532 of record JASFKY010000063.1, read on the forward strand.
TTCGGGGTAGCCCAGATTCCGATGGGCTTGGCCGGGCCATTGCTCATCGATGGAGAGCATGCGCGCGGCGAGTTCTACGTGCCGCTCGCCACCACCGAAGGGACCCTGGTAGCGAGCTACAACCGCGGAATGCGCCTCTTGACCGCGTGTGGCGGCGTCAAAGTCACGGTCGTCGAGCAGTTCATGCAGCGGGCGCCGGTGTTTTTCTTCGCCGACGCGCGCGGAGCCCGGGACTTCGGTGTCTGGGTCGAGACCCATCTCGAGGAAATTCGTGCCGCCGCGGAGTCTACGAGCCGAATCGCCAAGCTGGTGAAGATCGAGCAGTACGCCGTGGGCCCAATGCGCTATTTGCGCTTCGATTACACGACCGGAGATGCAGCCGGGCAGAACATGGTTGGCAAGGCCACGTTTGCAGCGTGCGAGTGGATCAAGCGGGAGTACCCCGGTGGCGCCCACTACTTGCTGTCGGGTGGAATCGACACCGACAAAAAACATTCTCAGCTCAATACGCTGCATACGCGCGGACGGCGGGTGGTCGCGGAGGCCACCATTCCCGAGGAAATCATTCGCGACATGATGGGCGTGGATACGAAGACGATGTTCCGAGGCCGCCAAGCCTCCAACGCGGGCGCGTTGCTTGCCGGATCGGTCAACAACGGGGCCCATGCCGCCAATGGAATTGCCGCGATGTTCATCGCGACAGGCCAGGACGTGGCCAACGTGGCTGAATCGCACGCTGCGATCGTGTACACGCAGCTGCTCGACAACGGCGATTACTATTGGTCGATCACCTTGCCTTCCCTCATCGTCGCGACCTATGGCGGAGGCACCGCCCTCGGCACGCAGCGCGAGATGCTCGAAATGCTCGGCTGCTATGGTCCGGGCAAAGCCGACAAGCTTGCCGAGATCGTCGCGGCCACCGTGCTTGCCGGTGAAACCTCGTTGTCCGGAGCCGTACTTGCCGGGGACTGGGTGAGCAGCCACGACCGGCTGGGCCGAAACCGCCCCTGAGCCGGGGCTCGCATGTTTGCGCCTCCTTGGCTTCGATCATCACGGTGATGGGCAGGTGATCGGGATGGGCGTCAGACCAGTCTTTCAGGGTCGAGAGGCACGCCTTGAAGGGATATGGTAGCCATTGTGAGTCCCCAGGACCTGGATTTCGTTCATCTGAAGTGTTTCGTCCTGGCCGCCGTCACTGGCGCACCCCAGGAGAGCGGTTAGCAGATGCTCTTTGGCTCACTTCGGCTCGCTCTTTTTCTTGGGCTGGTCCTCGGGCGGCCCCTGGCTGTAATCGCCAAACGGCGCATCTCGCTTGGTGACGGCAGCCTTGACGCCTTCTTCTCTGGCGAGCCGCACGAACTCTCGCCCTTCACGTGTGTTGCGCATGGCTCCATCGAGGATGGGACCGAGAGTCTGCGTACTTTGTAAGCCCATGTTGTCATAGGCCTGGTTCACGATGAGCTTCATCGAAACCAGCTGGGTCAAGGGAATGTGTACCAACTTGGAAGCGAGCTCCTCGACTCGCTGATCGAGCTCTTCGAGCGGATAAGAAAAATTGATGAGCTCGATCTCCGCCGCTTCTTGGCCGCTGATCCATTCGCCGGTCAGGGCGTAATACTTCGCTTTGGCAAGGCCGAGACGGTAGATCCACATGCCCGTCAAGTGGCAGCCCCAAACGCGCGAATAGGGCGTGCCAATGCGGGCGTCGTCGGAGGCAATCACGATGTCGGCACAAAGCGCCATCTCGGAGCCGCCGCCAACGCAGTAGCCATGAACCTTGGCGATCACGGGCTTGAGCCCTCGCCACAAGCCCATGAAGGTCGTGATGTAGCTTGTGTAGGTGTTCGTCACCATGTGGTGGTCGAGCCCCGGGTCATATCCTTCTTCGGTGATGCCGGGGTAGTGCTCGAGGCCGCCGGAAAAATCAAAGCCCGCGCAGAAACTGTCTCCGGCTCCTTCCAAAATGATGATCTTGATCTGGTCATCGGTGTTTGCATCTCTCAGCGCCGCATCCATCTGCTGCAACATCTCGAACCGGAGCGTGTTGTATTTGTCGGGGCGATTCAGGCGGATCGTCGCAATGCGATCCCGCTTTTCGTATTGGATCATGTCCTGTTCCATCGTTCTGTTCCCAGAGGTTGGCCGACGCGCGCCCAAAATCAGAAGTGCCCTTGCACGCGAAGCCCCGCAAAGGTGCGACCGACCTCGGGCGCAGCGCTCCAGCGAGACCGAGAAGGAGGCCGCTTTCCGCTCACGTAAGCACCCCAATAATCCGTGCCGGACTGCCCCACGAAGGAAAACGCAAAACCCAGCAAGCCAGCGCCAAGCGCAACTCCACCCGTCACGTAGCCGATGGTCGAACCGTCCGATGAAAGATCGGCAGCCGGCGTGATCCCGAGGATCAAGGCTCCGGTGAGCGCCATGCCGAAGTTGGTCCAACGGCCCATCCTCAGGGTTCGCTTGGCCGCCTGCGAGTACTGACGCAACTCCCCCTCGAAACGCGAGAGCTCCTGGCGCGTCATCTGACCGGCTGCTGCTCTGCGCCAACGATGCAGCATCTCTTCGGGCTCACTCTTGATGGCGAGCTGGCAGATGCCGAAGGCCATGAAGACCCCAGAAGCTGCCACGGTCAGCAAGCCCGCACCTTTGGTGAGCTCGTTGTCCGGGCGGTCCTGCAAAAACGCCCCAATGCCGAATCCCATGGTGAGTCCGCCGGCCACCAGAACCGTGGCGCCGGAGGTGACGCGCCCGCGCTTTACATTTCGAGAAAGATACTCGAGCCATCCCTCGAGGTGGTCCTGGCGGTCGAGGGGCGCCAGCTCCTCCGCGCCGACGATGATTGGTTCTCGAGACGGCGAAGCCTCGGCAGGCGGCTCAGCCAACGGGGGCTCGGAGATGAGCTCGGTCTGCGCTCGGGCCAGAGCCGCAAAACCCAGGGACGCGAGCAGGGAGATGAAGACCAAAGCCATCTTCTGCATGAGATGCGAAGCTACCACAGTCCGAACACGTCTTGCGGGGATTTGCCACGCCTGTGTCAGGTTGACACAACCAAGGCCCATCCAAATCCGAGGCCGTGCCGAGCGGACGGCAGCAGGCTTTCGTCCACGAGCCGATGACGTTGGCACAACGGTTGCACTTCCTAATTCTCCTTCCGCAAGCACAGAAAGGAGAGGGCGCATGACTACGCTTCAAGCACGAACCATAAATGACACGAAAAAGACCCTCGGAGAGGAGCAGCTCCAAATGCTTGCTACCCAAACCCGAGGGGAACTCATCACTTCTCATGACACGGGCTACGACGAGGCTCGTTGCATCTACAACGCGATGATCGACAGGCGCCCCGCTCTGATCAACCGCTGCTCCGACGTGGCTGACGTCATCGCCAGCGTGCAATTCGCGGCCAGGAACGATCTGCTCACCGCAATCCGCGGGGGCGGGCACAACGGACCTGGGCTGGCGCTTTGCGATCACGGTCTGGTAATCGATCTCTCGGCCATGAACGGCGTGAGGGTCGACCCCGAAGAAGAAACGGTGCGCGTTCAGGCGGGTTGCGTCTGGGGCGACGTGGACCACGCGACTCACGCCTTCGGAATGGCAACGCCGAGCGGCATCATCTCGACCACGGGAGTCGCCGGCCTGACACTGGGAGGTGGCCACGGCTATTTGACTCGCAAATACGGTCTGACGGTCGATAACTTGGTCGAGGCCGACGTCGTGCTGGCCGATGGCTCGTTCGTGACGGCAAGCGAGCGGGATCATCCCGATCTGTTTTGGGCCTTGCGAGGGGGCGGCGGAAACTTCGGAGTGGTGACTTCCTTCAAGTTCAAGTTGCATCCGGTCGGCACCGTCTACGGGGGACCGATGTTTTGGCCGCTCGACAAAGCGCAGGAAGTTCTGGAGTGGTACCGAGACTTCCTTCCGAAGGCCTCTCGCGATCTCTACGGCTTCTTCGCATTTCTTCGGGTGCCACCCGCCGAGCCGTTTCCCGAGCACCTTCACACGAAGAACATGTGCGGCATCGTCTGGTGCTACACGGGTGAGCTCGGCCAGGCCGAAGAGGTCTTCGAGCCGATTCGCAGTCGCTTTGGCGAGCCGGCATTCGACCTCGTGGGTCCGATACCGTACCCCGCGCTCAATAGCATGCACGACGGGTTGTATCCGCCAGGGCTCCAGTGGTATTGGAAGGGCGATTTCATCCGAGAAATCAACGATCAAGCCGTCGCGGAGCACATGGCGCACGGGACCGAGATTCCGACCCTCCACTCCACGATGCACCTCTATCCCGTGGACGGAGCGGTGCACGATGTCGGTGCCGAAGACACCGCATTCGGATACCGCGACGTGCACTGGTCCATGGTGATCGCCGGCGTCGATCCGAATCCGGAAAAGCAGGCGGAGATCACGCAGTGGGCGAGGCGCTATTGGGAAGCCATCCACCCCCATTCGGCCGGCGGCAGCTATCAGAACTTCATGATGGAAGAGGGCCCAGAGCGTGTGCGAGCCACCTACGGGGACAACTACGAGCGCCTCGCACAGGCGAAGGCGAAGTATGACCCGAACAACTTCTTCCGAGTGAACCAAAATATCGAGCCCGGGTGACAGCCATGAGTGAGCCGAGGATACCCGCCGAGCAGACCACTTACGATGCGATCGTCATCGGCGCGGGTATCTGCGGCATCACCTTCCTGAAGTACGCTCGCGACGAGGATCTGCATTGCACCGTCTTGGAGAAGCAAGACGACGTGGGCGGTCTGTGGAACTGGATTCCAGCGTGGCAGGACATCCAAAATCGGGTGCAGGATTTTGGGATCAATGGCGTCCCTCTAGAGGGAGCGGCTCAACCGGACATTCATCGATACGCGCATGCATGGGTTCGACGATATGAGCTCGCCCCCTTGATCAAGCTGAATTGCGAGGTTGATAGGGTGTCTTGGTCTGATGAAGGGTGGCATGTGCATACGAACCGAGGAGAGTTTCGGTCCGACTACCTGATCGTCGCAACGGGCGTTCAGAACGAGCCGTGGACCCCCGATGTGGAGCGGTCCGAGTCGAACGTCGTGGAGATGCACTCCTCTGAGCTACAGCGCCCCGAGGAGCTCTCGGGTCGGCGCGTGACCATCGTCGGTGGCGCCGCATCCGG
>JASFKY010000064.1:0-14639 GCA_050118395.1 Myxococcales bacterium
ACGGTGGGCATCATGTACATGCTCAAGCTCCACCATTTGGTGGACGACAAGATCCACGCGCGGAGCATCGGTCCGTATTCGTTGGTCACACAGCAGCCGCTTGGCGGCAAAGCGCAGTTCGGCGGTCAGCGGCTCGGCGAGATGGAGGTCTGGGCCATGGAAGCCTACGGCGCTGCCTACGCGCTACAGGAGTTCCTGACGGTCAAGTCCGACGACGTGCAAGGCCGTACGCGGATGTATGAATCAATCGTGAAGGGGGACTACTCGCTCGAAGCTGGCCTGCCGGAGAGCTTCAACGTCCTGATGAAGGAGCTTCAGGCTCTCTGCCTGAACGTCGAGTTGGTCGAGACGAATGAACTGGGGCGCAGGTCGGATGACGTACTTGCTGCGGAGGAAGAGTAACTCATGAAGGACATCTTCAGCTTCTTCGAAAAGCCAAAAGATCCGCTCGCATTCTCGGCGATTCGCATTTCGCTGGCATCGCCCGAGAAGATTCGCGAATGGTCACATGGCGAGGTGCGAAAGCCGGAGACCATCAACTACCGGACGTTCAAGCCGGAGCGAGACGGTCTGTTTTGCGCGAAGATCTTCGGGCCGGTCAAAGACTACGAGTGCATCTGCGGCAAGTACAAGCGCATGAAGCACCGGGGCATCGTCTGCGAGAAGTGCGGCGTCGAGGTGATTCAAAGCAAAGTCCGCCGAGAGCGGCTGGGGCACATCAGTCTCGCTACGCCCGTTGCCCACATCTGGTTCTTGAAGAGCCTTCCGAGTCGCATTGGAGCGATCCTCGACATCACGCTCAAGGATCTGGAGCGGGTGCTCTACTGCGAGAGCTACGTCGTGCTCGACCCGAGAGATACGCCTCTCGAGCGCGGTGAGATCCTCACCGAGGACCGCTACCACGACATGCTGGACGAGTATGGCGACGACGCCTTCGATGCAGGCATGGGTGGCGAGGCCGTGCTGGAGATGCTTCGCGACATCGACGTGCATGCAATGGCCGAGCAGTTGCGGTTGGATCTCAAAGAGGCGACCAGCGAAGCAAAACGCAAAAAGCTGGCCAAACGCCTGAAGGTCATCGAGGCATTTCGTGATTCCGGAAACCGTCCCGAGTGGATGATGTTGTCGGTGGTTCCGGTCCTGCCGCCGGACCTTCGACCGCTCGTTCCTCTCGATGGCGGTCGTTTTGCCACGTCCGATTTGAACGATCTCTACCGTCGAGTCATCAACCGAAACAATCGCCTCAAGCGATTGATCGAGCTCAACGCACCCGAAATCATCATTCGGAACGAGCGCCGAATGCTGCAGGAGGCCGTGGACGCGTTGTTCGACAATGGACGTCGCGGCAAGACGATCACGGGTCCCAACAAACGCCCGCTCAAGTCGCTCTCCGACATGCTCAAGGGCAAGCAGGGGCGTTTCCGACAGAACCTTCTTGGTAAGCGAGTCGACTATTCGGGTCGCTCCGTAATCGTGGTCGGCCCGAACCTGCGCCTCCATCAGTGCGGTCTTCCCAAGAAGATGGCGCTCGAGCTCTTCAAACCGTTCATCTACAACAAGCTCGAAGAGCGGGGTTACGTCACGACCATCAAGAGCGCCAAGAAGCTCGTAGAGAAGGAAAAGCCCGAAGTTTGGGACATCCTCGAAGAGGTCATCACCGAGCACCCGGTGATGCTCAACCGCGCGCCGACGCTTCACAGGCTGGGCATTCAGGCTTTCGAGCCCGTGCTGATCGAGGGCAAGGCGATTCGGTTGCATCCACTTGTTTGCACGGCGTTCAATGCAGACTTCGATGGCGACCAGATGGCGGTGCACGTGCCGCTCTCGATCGAGGCTCAAATGGAGGCTCGGGTGCTCATGATGAGCACGAACAACATTCTATCCCCGGCGAGCGGTCGACCGATCATCAACCCGACTCAGGACATCGTCCTCGGCCTCTATTACATGACGCGCGAGAAGAGGTTCGGGAAGGGTGCTTACCGGGACGGACAGGAGAAGGACGGCGTCTTCACCGGGATCTTCGCATCTGCCGATGAAGTCCGGATGGCCTACGACCAGGGCACGATCGGCCTGCATTCCCGAATTCGCTATCGGTACAAAGGTAAGATCTACGACACCACGGTCGGTAGGGTCTTGGTGAGCGACGTGTTGCCGCCGGGAATGGAGTTCCCGTCCGTCAACAAAGTCCTCGACAAGAAGTCTCTCAGCGCGCTGATCGACGAGTGCTATCGTGCCAGCCGCAATAAGAACACCGTTCTGCTCGCGGACCGGCTTCGCACGATGGGATTCGAGATGTCGACCCGTGCGGGCATATCGATCTGCATGGATGACATGGTCATTCCGGATTCGAAGAAGAACGTGCTCGGTCAGGCACAGCAAGACGTCACCACCGTCGTGGAGCAGTATCAGGAAGGCCTGATTACCGATGGTGAGCGCTACAACAAAGTAGTCGACATTTGGGCCGAGGCCTCCGATCAAGTTGCGCGTGACCTGATGGACTCCATCGGGACCGACGACGTCGTCGATCCGGAGACCGGCGAGAAGTTGACCCAGCCCAGCTTCAACTCGATCTTCATGATGGCCGATTCGGGTGCTCGTGGCTCGAACCAGCAGATTCGACAGCTCGCTGGGATGCGTGGCCTGATGGCCAAGCCGTCCGGCGAGATCATCGAGACGCCCATCACGGCGAACTTCCGAGAAGGCCTCACCGTGCTCCAGTACTTCATTTCGACGCACGGTGCCCGCAAGGGTTTGGCAGACACCGCCTTGAAGACGGCCAACTCGGGATACCTGACACGTCGTCTCGTGGACGTGGCGCAAGACTGCGTCATCACGGATTACGACTGCGAGACCCTCGATGGCATTTGGGTCAGCAAGCTCGAGGAGGGTGGCGAGGTCGTGACGCCGCTCGGGGAGCGTGTTCTCGGACGCATCGCGCTCGAGGACATCACCGATCCGGTGACCGGAGACACGCTGGTCGAGGCGAACCAGGAGATCGACGAAGCGCGGGTGGCCCGCATCGAATCGGCCGGCATCGAACGAGTGCTGATTCGCTCGGTTCTGACCTGCCAGAACCGGCGCGGTGTGTGCGCCATGTGCTACGGCCGCGACCTGGGTCGTGGGTACGAGGTCAACATCGGCGAGGCTGTCGGAATCATCGGAGCACAATCGATTGGTGAGCCGGGAACACAGCTCACGATGCGCACTTTCCACATCGGTGGTGCGGCTGCTCGCGGAAAGATCGAGCAGAGCTCGATCGAGACTCGGTCGGACGGCATCGTCAAGTTCGACAACGCCAAGTTGCTGACCAAGCGCGACGGAACCGTGGTGGCCATGAACCGGCATGGTGCGGTCACCGTCGTCGATGATTCGGGCCGAGAGCGCGAGCACTTCACCTTGACCTACGGCGCGTTCGTGAAGGTCCAGGAAGGTCAGCGCGTCGAGCGCGGCACGATGCTCGCCGAATGGGATCCCTACGCAATTCCCATTCTGACCGAGGTCGATGGCGTCGTGAAGTACGGCGATGTCGTCGAGGCGGTGACGATGGAAGAGAAGCTCGACGAGGTGACCGGGCTATCGAGGCGCGTCATCATCGAGTCGCGCGATCCCAGCGCTCGCCCGCGCGTTTCGATCAAGGATCCCGAGACGGGTGAAACCAAAAAGACGGGCGTCGGCGAGAACGTCGCTCGTTACTTCCTACCGGTGGGCGCCAACATCATCCCCACCGACGGACAGAGGGTGGAAGCTGGCGAGATCATTGCGAAAATTCCACGAGAAACCACGAAAACGAAGGACATCACGGGCGGTCTGCCCCGGGTGGCCGAGCTGTTCGAGGCTCGCAAGCCCAAGGACCACGCAATCATCAGCGAGATCGACGGCATCGTCACCTTTGGCAAGGACACCAAGGGCAAGCGCAAGGTCATGATCACTCCCGAGGTCGGTGAGCCGAAGGAGTACCTCATTGCCAAGGGCAAGCACCTGACGGTGAAGGATGGCGATCACGTGCGCGCTGGCGAGCCCTTGATGGACGGGCCGGCGAATCCGCACGACATCTTGAAGGTCAAGGGTGAAAAGGAGCTCGCTGCCTGGTTGGTCGACGAGATCCAACAGGTGTATCGTTTGCAGGGCGTCGCCATCAACGACAAGCACATCGAGGTCATCGTTCGGCAGATGCTTCAGCGTGTGCGAATCAAGGAGACTGGAGACACCCGTTTCTTGCCGGACGAGCAAGTCGAAAAAGCAGTGTTCGAGCGTGAGAACGAACGGGTGATCGCGAAGGGCGGCCAGCCCGCGGTGGCAGAGCCACTGTTGCTCGGAATCACCAAGGCGTCGCTTTCGACCGACTCCTTCATCAGCGCCTCGTCCTTCCAGGAGACCACCAAGGTGCTCACGGAGGCGGCCATCAGCGGCAAGGTGGACGAGCTTCGGGGCCTGAAAGAGAACGTCATCATGGGGCGCCTCCTGCCGGCTGGAACCGGCCTTGGCGCCTACAACAAGATCGACATGGTCGTCGAAGACGAGGCGGTGAAACCCCTCGCTCCCAAGCCGTCCGTCGTCGAGCCCGAACCCGTCGCGGCCGCAGCCAGCGAAGAATAGGCAGCGCGGCTTTCGTGCGTTTCGGTCCCGGGGACCTGAAGCCCCGGAGACCCGAAATTCGTCTTACTGACCCGTCCACGGCCGTGTACAGTCCCCGGGATTGGGTGAGGTCATGAAGGGCTATCTTTTCGAAACGGAAGAGCATCGCGCGCTTCGCGAACAAGTTCGTCGATTTGCAGCCTCGGCGATCGGGCCGTACGCGCACGCATGGGAGGAGGCGAACGAGTTTCCCCGTGAGCTCTATCGGGCAGCCGCCGAAGCAGGCTTTCTCGCGACCGGGTACCCAGAGGAGGTCGGTGGCGACGGGGGAAACCTGAGCCACGTCCTGGTCGCTGCCGAAGAAATGGTGCTTGCAGGGAAGTCAGTCGGTACCTGTGTCGGGCTCGGAAGCCACGGGATCGCGCTGCCACCGATCGTGAACTTTGGCACGACAGCACAAAAGGAGCGGTTTGTTCGCCCCACGCTGGCGGGTCAGAAGATCGCCGCGCTCGGCATCACCGAGCCCGGCGGCGGGAGCGACGTGGCTGCCGTGCGCACCAAGGCGGTACGGAATGGCGAGCATTACGTGGTCAACGGAGCCAAGACCTTCATCACCTCGGGCACTCGCGCCGACTTCGTGACGACTGCGGTGCGCACCGGCACCGAGGGTCACGGTGGAATCTCGATGCTCATCATCGAAAGCGACACGCCGGGCTTCACCGTTGCAGGCAAGCTGAAAAAGACCGGCTGGTGGGCCAGCGATACGGCGGAGCTGGCCTTCGAGGATTGCCGGGTGCCTGCGGAGAACCTGATCGGGCAAGAAGGCGCCGGCTTTCTCATGATCATGACCAACTTCGTGACCGAGCGGCTCATGCTGGCCGGGCAATGCGTTGCGATCGCGGAGCTGGCATACCGGGAGACGATCGAGTACGCGAGGCAGCGCCACGCTTTTGGAAAATCGCTATCGGGCTTTCAGGTGATTCGTCACAAGCTCGCCGACATGGCAACTCAAATTGCAGCGGCTCGGGCTCTCACCGGAGAATGCGTCACGCGTTATCTGAAAGGTGAGCAAACGCCTTCTCTTGCCGCCATGGCGAAGAATGCTGCGACGGACATGTGCTCTTTCGTATGCGACCAAGCGGTGCAAATCCACGGTGGTTATGGCTACATGCGTGAATACGTGGTGGAGCGCTTGTATCGGGACGCTCGTCTCTATCCGATCGGGGGCGGCACCCGAGAGATCATGAATGAGATCATCAGCAAGGTGGAAGGCTACTAGTCGAGGGCCTGGTCGCCAATCCAACCACTCGAAATCACGTCGGTTTTCATCACGAATGGGACTGTCCTCCCAGGACGAACTCGGCGACGAGGCTGGACAGCTTCTCGATGAAGATCGGGCTGACCGGCGTTTCGTGCTCGGCGGCAATTCGCTCGACGGATTGTGCGACGGTTTCTTCGGCTCGCTGCCATGATTCCAGCAGATCGGCCGCCAACGCGTTGAGCTTGCGCGTCACGGACTCGTGCTTCGTGTTTCGGTAGACGCAGAGTAGGGTGGGCGCCGGCGGATACCCCGCGGCGGGCATGGGGCTCTGATGCACTGGGTGATCCAACCGAAGCAGCCTCATGGCGCGACGCACGACCGGCTTGCGATCGAACCCGAACGCCTCGTGCGATTGGGGCTCCGGTGGTGCCTGCCGAACCTCCCATGCGGCGATTTCGTATCTCGCCAGGTCTGGGGCCCACGCCGGGCCGGTCCAGTGCCAAGACGAAAGTGCGAATGCTGCGAGCTCGCTTGGTACGTGCCGGAGGTAGCGCGTGTTCGGACCACCGCGGCTCAGCCACTCATCGATGAGGCGCTCAAACGCTCCGTCTCCCACCGCCTGCTTCGTTCGCCGGAGTGCCACACCTACCACGTGAGTGAGACGACCGCGGACCAGGTCGCGGTAGACCAGCCAACGCTCGCGCGAGCCAAGCAACTCGAGATCCACCTCGCTGGGGCTTCGGTCGAAGCAGACCCGTTGAATCGCCTGGGCGCGTTCAGCCAGCGTCATGCGCCCCCGTGGCGTTCCGATAGATCGCCCACAGAGCATCGATCTCGGTCAACAGTGCATCAAGTGGCGGAATGTCGTTGTCTCTCTCGAGTAGAACGGGTACCGGACCCACCTTTCGCAAAGCGTAGTCCAGCAATTGATACACCTCGTCGGGGATCGGCTCTCCATGGGTATCGATGCGCAGCCCATCGTCGCGAGTCTGGTGACCAGCGACGTGAATCTGGACCACTCGGTCCGCAGGAACCTTGTCGATGTATGCTCTCGGATCGAAGTCGAAGTTCGTGCTGTTCACGTACACGTTGTTGACGTCCAGCAGGAGTTGCGCATCGGCACGCTCGAGCACTTCCACCACGAAATCGGCTTCCGCCATGCCGTTTGCGCCTTGGGCAGCGTAGTAACTGACGTTTTCCAGAGCGAGAGGTCGGTCGATCGCATCGCGCACTTCGATCAGCCGCTGTACCGCGATGTCCAATGCCGCGTCGGTGAAAGGTAGCGGCAGCAGGTCGTGAAGAAAGTGACCTGCGACGTTGCCGAGGCACAAGTGCTCGCTGTGCCACGGCACTTCGAGATCAGCGAGGAACCTGCCGAGGTCCTGCAGGTATTCCGGATCAAAAGGGTCCAGCGCGCCCAGACAGGTGGACAACCCGTGCGTGACGACGGGCCACTGGCTTCGCGCGCGCAGCAGCATCTCCTGATAGCGACCGCCTCGGTCGAGATAGTTTTCGGGATGCAACTCGACCCACGCCACCGAATCTGGCTGCCGCTCGAAGAGCTCGTCGGCCAGATCGTGGCGCAACCCGAGGCCGATGCCCTGAACTCTCTCACTCGCGCTCACGTTACCGCCAAAAAAGGCAGCCGCAGGGAAAATCGCCCCTGCGGCTGCGACATCATACGAAAAAAACCGCCGGGCTCAGCTGCACTTACCTTCGCCGCAGGACGCTTCCGACGCATCACCCTTGTGGGACTCGCCACAAGACGCTTCCGACGCATCGCCCTTGTGGGATTCGCTACAAGACCCTTCTCCGCAAGAGGCCTCGGTGGTGCCCTCCTGCGCCGAGGTGGCGGCGGCTTCCGCGCCTGCCGTCGTTTCGGAAGCTTCCGGTCCGTCGTCGGACTTGCATGCTGCCGTGACGCTGAGCGCCGCCGTCGCCATGGCGATGATCGTATGCTTGAGTGCTGAGTTCATGTTCACTTACCTCGTTTCGATTAAAAAAAGCAACCGGAGGTTCGATGAAAATCCCCGGCGGTTCGACGCGGCGGTGAGGATGGTCCCCATGCCCCCCGTTTCCCTCTGCGGCCACGCTAGCCAAAGCCGACCGCGGTCGCAAATTGGAAAGCGGATCATGCGTCATGGGGCTTCTACGCACGTCGACCACGAATGTTTCGTTTACATTGTTCTACAAGTCTCGGTTGGCGGATGGGAGCGAGCTCCCAGCTCACTTTCGAACTTCGGCCAGAATTCGGCTTCGTGAAGCACGAGGTCGTTTGCCCACGCGGATCGAGCCCGAGACTCGATCGGCTCCGTTCTCGAGAAGCGTTCGCTTCGATGCGTACACCGTGGCGATCTCGTCTCCTGCTCGAATCTCATCTCCGACTCGCACGGCAAGGCGCACTCCTGCGCCGGCATCGACTTCGTTTTCGGCTCGCATCCGTCCGGCGCCGAGCCCCATCGATGCATACCCAAGCTCCAACGCGTCGATATCCAAGATGAATCCACTGCTTCGAGCCTTGATGATTCTGCGATGCCGAGCCAGAGGCAATCGATCGGGCTCATCGACCATTCGTGCATCTCCCCCTTGCGCGTCCACCACCTGACGCATCTTTTGGGCCGCTGCCCCCGTTTCGATCGCTTGCTTCATCATCCGCTTGGCTTGCATCGCGCTTCGCGCCAAACCGCCCGCACGAAGCATCTCGGAGCCTAGTGCATAGGTGAGCTCCTCTAGGTCTTCCGGTCCTTCCCCATGGAGAGCTTGGAAGGCCTCGGCCGTTTCCAAGGCGTTTCCCACCGTGTATCCGATCGGGGTGTTCATGTCGGTGAGCAGAGCACGAACCCGTTTCCCGGCTAGGCTACCCACACGGACCAGACATCGCGCCAACTCTCGGGCCGCGGGCTCCGTTTTCATGAATGCGCCCCGACCGACCTTCACGTCGAGCACCAGCGCATCGATGCCTTCGGCAAGCTTCTTTGCGAGGATGCTCGATGTAATCAAGGGAATGGACTCCACCGTACCGGTGACGTCGCGAAGCGCATACAAGCGCCGGTCCGCAGGAGCCAAGTCGGCGGTCTGTCCGATGAGAGCGCATCCAATCTTACGGAGCTGCGCCCGGAGCTCGCGCACGGACAGATCGATCCGAAATCCGGGGATCGCCTCGAGCTTGTCCAAGGTGCCTCCCGTGTGACCGAGGCCACGGCCGCTCATCATGGGCACTACCAGCCCGCATGCGGCGACGATGGGCGCGAGACAAATGCTGACCTTGTCCCCCACGCCGCCTGTCGAGTGCTTGTCGACCTTGGGCATGGGAATGTCATGGAGATCGAGGACTCGCCCGCTGTCTCGCATGGCAAGTGTCAATGCGTTGGTTTCTTCGAAGCTCATTCCCCGGAAGAACACCGCCATGGCCAAAGCGCTCATCTGGTAATCCGTGACCGAGCCCCGTACGTAGCCGTCGATCAGTTGCCGAATTTCCCAGCTTTCGAGGCTGCCTCCGTCGCGCTTGCGGACGATGAGCTCGGCAATTGGCAACGGCTTCTTCTGGGTGGTCATCGCTTGGGGCGAGGACGTCGCCGACGCTTCGCGGGTTGGCCTCGGCGGGCGGAATCGGGCTTTGGCTGCTGCTTGCGGGTGGCTCGCCGTCTTCCCGTGGACCTCGAGGGAGAAGGCGCGGAGGAGTGCTCTAGAAGCGAGCCCACGATGTCGCGGGACTGCACGTTCACATCCTCGATGCGCACCCGAACCGGGTCGTTCATGGTGAAGATCTTGGATGTGCGGGCACCGATGAGCCGAATTCCCAAGTCGTCGGGCTCGTAGACGTCATCGAGCTGCTCGAAGGGCAGGAGCACGCTCACGAAAGGCTCGTCGATCTGCACGTAGATGCCGTAGGGTGCGAATCCTCCGATCCGACCATCGAGCTCGTCTCCGACGTGATCCCGCATGTAGATCGCGCGATATACGTCCGTTACGTCGCGCTCCACCATCATGGCTCGCCGCTCCGCTTCACTCGCTTGGACGGCCAGGCGTTGGAGCCGTGGTCTCACCGTTGCCGAGTCCAGGTGCTCCCCGCGAATCATGCTCCGAATGATGCGGTGGACTACCAGGTCCGGGTAGCGGCGAATTGGCGACGTGAAGTGGAGATAGTCCTTTGCGGCGAGCGCGAAATGTCCCGCGGTGGGATCGGTGTCGTAGACCGCCTGCTGCATCGCTCGCAGTAGCAAGTAGCGAAGCAGGGGCGCTTCAGGCGTCCCGTCGATCTGCTTCAGAAATCGCGCTAGCTGTTTAGGTGTAGTGGCGGCTTCTTCCTCCAACTGGTAACCGAACGAGTTGGCCACCTGGCAAAACGTGGATATCCGTTCGGAGTCGGGCTTGCCGTGGACGCGAAAGATGCCCGGTGCCGCGTGCCGCTTCAAGTGCGAAGCAACCGTTTCGTTGGTCACCAGCATCATGTCCTCGACGATTCGGTAGGCCTGGCGAATGCCCGGGTCCTTTCGCGACTGTACGATTTCTTTGGGCTCCCCGGCGTCGTCCAGAACCACTTTGGCTTCTGGAAGGTCGAAATCCAGGGCGCCGCGCTTGATCCTGCGTTGACGCAAGCGCTTCGAGAGATCGAGCAGGATTTTCAGCGTTTCCGTACGCTTTTCGGCCGCGGGCTGGTGAGGCCCACGCTTGGTCAAGCCAAGGGCGCGCGCGACGCCATCGTAGGAGAGCTTTCCACGCGACCGCATCACCGCCTCGAAGATGCGATGCGACGTCACGTGCGCCTTTTCGTCGATGTGCATCTCGACGGCCATGCAAAGCCGATCGCGATTCGGTATCAGAGAAGCGAGATTCGTCGACAGCTCCGCCGGCAACATGGGTATCGCACGATCGGGTAGGTACACGCTCGTTCCGCGGCTTGCTGCTTCGCGATCCATGGCGCTTCCCTCGGTCACGTAGTGCGATACATCCGCGATGGCGACGACAAGCTTGAATCCGGAGCCTTGACGTTGGACCCAGATCGCATCGTCGTGATCACGGGCCGTCTCGGGGTCGATGGTGACCAGATCGAGATTGCGAAGATCCTCTCGACCTTTCATCAGGCTGCGATCGACGCGGGACGGCAGAGCAGCCGCCTCGAGCTCCACGTCATAGGGAAAGGGCTCCACGATCCCTTCGCGAATTTTGATCTTCTCGACTTCGACGGTAGCCACGCCGAGCGGGCCGAGCACTTCGACGATCTCGACCTCCGGACGATCCTCTCTGCGCTGGGGAAAGTTCACGATCTCCGCCAGCGCGACCTCGCCCCTTCGGGCCGCTTTCGGGACTTTGCCAACTACGCGCATCGGCGACCGAAGCCGATCGTCGTCCGGCTCGAACACCAAACCGCGGCCCCTGGGATGCAGGGTTCCCGTGACGCGCTTTCGCCGACGTTCGACGATTCCGACCACCTGTCCTTCGCGACCTTTGGGCGAGGGACGTGCCCGGATCTGTACCGTATCACCGTGCATGGAAGGACCGATGGCATCTGGAGGGATGAATACGTCGGGACCTCCATCATAGACGTTGACGAAGCCATAGCCTTGTCGAGTCATGGTCAGGCGGCCTTCGATGACGGGTGAGAGCGATGGCAGTGCCTCGTGCTTCGACTCGCCTCCGCTTGCTTTTCGGCCTCGGCTGCGCGTGGTCTTGGCCTTGGCGCGGCCGCGCTTGGTGCTCTTGGAACCATCGAGGGCTCGAAAGCGCAGACCGGGCATCTCGCGGACGAGATTGTCCTCGGCAAGTAGGAGAAGCTTCCGCACCACTTCCTCTCTGACCCGCCGCGACACACCGAGACGACCACATAGCTCCCCCACGTGCATGGCGCGGGGGGCGTGCGACTGTAGGACTCGCAGGATTTCATTGGGCTCGGGAACTCGTTCTTCCATCATGTTCATCTCAGTGCGTGCACCCCTCCATCGTCGGACCCGAAGTAGAGAGTTCCGTCGGACCCAATTTCCACCGTGGAATCCACGTCCTGACCGACGTTGTATCGCCATAGCACCGAGCCCTCGGAATCGATGCAATAGAGAAAATTATCTTGAGATCCCACGTAGATCCTTCCGTCTGCATCGATTCTTGCCGAGGCTCGAACGCGTGCGCCCGTAGCGACCTTCCAGCGAAGGACGCCGGTAGGGGCAATGGCATAGACGTGGCCGTCGTACGAGCCAATCACGATGGTTCCGTCCCGCGCGATGGCCGGCGTCGCTCTCACCTCGTCACCGGTCGCGAACCGCCATAGGACCGAGCCCGACGCGTCCACCTGCACGATTTCACCACGGCCCGTCCCGGCATAGATTCGGCCTTCATCGTCGACGGATGCCGCTCCCTCGATGGCGCCTCCGAGCGAAACTTCCCATGCGACATCACCATTGGGCCGCAAAGCGATGAGAGATCCTTCCGTAGTCCCGATGATGATGAGACGAGCCGGATGGATGGCCGGTGCGGTACGGACGTGGTCGGCGGTCGGCTTGTGCCAGCGCAAGCGCCCCAAGAGGTCTACTGCATACGCACCATCGGCGACGACGTAAACGTTCCCATCGGGACCCAATGTCGCCGATGCGTCTACTACGTCCTGCAGCGGAAGCTTCCACCGCGGTTGGCCGTGCAGCGAAAGCGAAACCAGCTCTTTTTGGTTCGTTCCGAATATCACCGAGCTGCCTGCAACCAATGCGCTCGGGTAAATCTTTTGTCCCGCCGAGTAACGCCACTTCAGGCTCCCATCGGGGTGGAGCGCCACGAATTGTCCGTCGAGAGAGCCTATGTAGATAGTGCCGTCGTGCCCCATGATGGGCGATGCAAACACTCGCGCCCCAGTCTGATATTTCCAGACGGGGGACGGCATCGTCGCGGGTCCACGGTTTTCGCTCCGGCCGGTATGGGCCGCATCGCCCATGAAACCATTCGCGCTCCTCGGCAGAGCACCCGTTGGCAGTGATTGCGCGCCACCGCTTGGTGGCGCAGCGAGCTCCGCCAACACCTCTTCCACGAAACGGCATCTGCCCTCGTGACAGATCCGATCCGCTCGGCATTCCGTATCCGACATGCACGGAGTGGGAGGCCGAGAGCGGGCGCCGGCGCATGCTGCAACCACCATCAACGGCGCAAGCGTCGACACGAGTCGTGGATGGAGGCGCATGGTGCGCGGACTATGGGTTTGTGGATCCATGCTCACCGTCGGTCGCAACTACCAGCTCAACAGCCGAATCTCTTTGCCTTTCTGCACGGCGACCTTCGTACCACTCGGGCTGATGGCGATGCTTCGGAGCTCTCCTGGAACCGTATCCCAGCCCTCGGGTCGAAGCCACATGCCCGCGCCGCCCTTGCGCCAGTCTCGCACCACGATGCCTTCGGGGTGTGGAATCACATAACGCGAGCCATCTGGTGTCACGCGCGCGCCGTGTATGGGAGCCGGCAGAGGACTGCCTGGGCTCAGATCGACGGGTTGCCCAGCCGGTTTCCCAAGCTCGTTCAAGGGAACGATCCGCAGGAGGTCTCCCGACGCGACCAGCAAGCCTTGTGGAGCCCATCCCAGCACTTGCCATTCGAAGACGGATGCAGGGCGATCGATTGGTGTTTTGCAAGGAGCTGCTCGGTTGCGCGGCTCGATGAGCACTCGATGCGACTGCTTTCCTCCGATTGGTCCCACCTCCGCTTCGAACCCCGCGCATGTGGAGCGAACCGAGCGAACGGTGAATCGACCCTCCGGATCGCGAATCGCCGGAGGCACGGACGAGCTCGCGAGCGGCGTCTTCAAGCCCGAGTCCAGATCGATGGAGCGTGGCGCGCGGCCGTCGACGATCAAAGTCCGGTCATCGGCGAACTGCACGGACACCGGAGAGGTCGACTGATCGACGAGACGCCAGCTCACCTTCGTGGCCGCCTTTGCCCTCTTCCAGGCGTTCTGCACGAGCTCTCGCTCTTCGGGAGTGGGCTGCAAGGCCGTATCCTCCCACCATCGCTGTAGCTCGAGCGCGCGAATGAACGTTCCGCGGCGGATGGCAGCGGTCATGGCAATCGACACCGCACGGGCCGCGGCCTTGGATCGTTGACACTGAAGCCCCTGAGTTCCTGACAACCCCAGTCGTGCAGCACCGCCCTCGCGGCATAGGGCCGTGAACACTTCGAGGACCTGCATGGCTTGTGTTTCGGCAGCCGCTGGATTCGATCCAAGTGATTTCCAAGCGTCGTCGGCAAGCACGCCCAGCGTGTGCTCCGGCTCCGATGGGTCCCTCGCAAAACCTCCAGGGCGGTTCAACCAAGTCAGAGGAACCTCGACTTGCCCGACATGAACCTTGACGACCACATCGTCATAGCCGTCGTCGTCGCGATCCTCGACCCCAAGCTCGAGGCTGATGGGGAGCGAGGAGCGCTCGTTGGGCGGCAGCACCGTGATTCGCTCCCGTACGCGCGGCTGGGCCTCGATCGTGACCAACCAGTAGTTGAGGCGTGGCCCAAGCTCGCACGTATGCTCCACGCGGATGGCCGCCAGTGTGGGGGACAGCATCCAGGCATCGGCGGCGGGCTCCCCGCAATGATCCGGAACGAGAAATGCATCGATGCGGCGGTCCTCGACGCCGAGCCCCTTGGCGTATGCCGCCTGCAGCAAGACTCGTTGAGGATCGGCCGAGACCACGAGCGCATCCGGCGGCTCCGTACCATCGAGATCGACCTCGAGGGCGGTCAGAGCGTAGCCCGATTGAAGAACGAGCGCGGATTGGCCTACGGGCACCTCGACTCGGTTGGGCTCGAAGCGCGTGCCGACGGGAAGCGGGGCTTGCTC
>JASFKY010000065.1:0-14502 GCA_050118395.1 Myxococcales bacterium
GACCACTCTCTCGTCGCGAGCGGCGGGCTCTTCCGTCGTGGCTGCCTCCGCTCGGGGCGTCTCCGCAGGCACGGTCGGCTCCATGTCTCGGGCCGCAGTCGTGGGCTCGTTGGGATCCATGACCGCCGACGTCTCCGAGCTGGGGGTCTCGGGCGCCCTCGTTGCGGGCTCGGGCTCACCCTCGATTGCCGTAGTAGTGAGGCCGAGGCGCGGCTCGCTCTGGTTTTGCCAAGCCGCGTAGCCGATCAGGGTCAACAAGATCACCGCCAGGCCCGCCGTGAACGCGATGAGCAGGCTGCGGCGCTGGCGACGGCGTCCGAGTGAGGCGAGAAGCTCGAGCGCCCTTTCGTTTCCTTCGTCCAAAGCCAACGCTCGGCTGAGCGCGCCTTGCGCCCTAGGCACGTCGCCGGTTTTGGCTGCTTGGGCTCCAATCTCGAGCAGTCGACCCAACACACGCTCCCGAAGCGCGGCCGTCACATTCGCGGGCGAGCTTAGATAGCTCTCGAGCGTGGTGTCCGCGTCCTCGATACCCATGTCGGTGAGAAAAGCTCGAAGGCTTTCGGCCATCTCTCCGGCGGTCTGGTACCGCTGTGCGGGATCACGAGATAGGGCCTTGTGCATGATGGCTGCGAGGTCGGCGCCAATCGCGGGACGAAGCCGCAAGGGATCGGGGTACTCGCCTCCGAGCAAAAGCTTGAGCAGATGATGGGGGTTTCGCCCTACGAATGGAAGCCGACCCGCTGCACAGAAGTAGAGGACGGTACCGAGGGAGAAAACGTCGCTGCGCACGTCGCAAGCGCCACTTTCCACCTGCTCAGGCGCCATGTGACCGGGCGAGCCGAGAATCTGCCCGGTGGCGGTGAAGGTGTGGGTGTCGATCATGTGCGCGATGCCGAAGTCGGTCAGCTTCACGCCGCGGTCCTCGTGGATCAGAACGTTCTCGGGCTTGACGTCCCGATGAATGATGCCTTTTGCGTGCGCCTCGTCGAGCGCGTCGGCGAGTTGGAGCGCGATGCACGCCGCAATCTCGGCGGGCATGCCGTCGTGCGCGAGAACGAACTCCTTGAGCGTAGGTCCGGTCAGTAACTCCGTCGCAATGTACGTTTCGTCCGGCGACTCTCCGCTGAAGTCGTAGATCTCCAAAATGTGGGGATGCCGCAGCTTGGCCACGCTCTTGGCTTCGCGGCTGAAGCGCGCACGAGCTTCCACGGTTCTCTGCAAATGCGGATGAAGCACCTTGAGGGCGACGAGCCGATCGAGCGCGATGTCGCGCGCTCGGTAGACCGTGGCCATGCCCCCATGGCCTATCTCATCGAGAACTTCGTACTTCTCCAGCTTGCGTAACATCGGCAAGGGGTAACCCGGACAATACCAGGTTCGCTGCAACCCGCCCGGTCCTTCTATAGGGGCGAAAGCTCGCTCGGAACACAGAACTCCATATCGTCACGAATGTTCCTGCCATCATCGCCCCCCGCCACGACGAAGGCCCCACTTTCGAGCCTGATGCCGCCTGCGCCCGCACGAGGCACGGTCAAGTCGAGCAGCCGCTCGATTCGGACCTGCTCGCCATCGAAGCGAACCTCCTCCACGAGCTGCGATCCTCGTCCCCCGACGATCAAGGTGCTTCCCGCGAGCTGAAGGACCTCGATGCGAGCCGTGGTCCAAGTGGGGCCTGCCCCCGAGACGCAGCTCGCGGGGCAGCCATCGAAGCGTACGGTGTCTTGTCGGACGCTGCCTCCGGCGTCGCTTCCTCCCATGAAAAGGGCGCGACTGTCCCCGTCTCCAATCAAAAATCCTCCCGTGCGAGCTCCGTCCATCACCGAGGCGACAGGCTCTCCGGTCATGCTCCCTGCGCGAAGCAACTCCGCATTGCCCTCGGCGTCCCCTCCCACCACCAAGACGTCGGTGCCGAGCGCCGCTGCGGCAGGTCCCGCTCGCGGCTCGCTGAGCGAGGAGGAGATGACCGACCCATCGGGCGCCACGAGCGAGACACCGGACTGGGGTTGCCCTCCCGATTCGCCACCAATGACCATCGCTCCCAACCCAGGCACGGAGACCAGAGCGGAGCGAGGGCCAGCGCCGGTATGCAAGTTGATCGTCGTAACGCGGCGACTCGGATCGAGCATGTCGAAGATGAAAGGCCCTGCGTCGGCCGGCAGAACCAATATCTGGCCTTCATCGATCGAGGCAGCGCGCGTCTCGCCGAGCTCGGAAAGGGCGAAGTCATCCGTAAAGGGCCGCGACTCCCACTCCAGCGCATCGAAGTATTCGACTTGCTCTTGGTCGGAGGAAGCCGCACCCCCAGCGAGCAATGCGAAGGTCCCCGATGGAACCATGCCGAAAAATGCGCGGGGTGCTTCCATCGCATCGAAGGTGACGAGCTGACACGACGAGGGGCTCGCAGTGACCAAGCGCATGAATCCACTGGACAAGGTGGGAACGAAATTCGGGGGCGAGCTCAACAATCGAGTCGTCGGCCCTTCGATGGACACGCGGACGCGGGTGACCAGCGATAGCGCGGCAAGCTCGAGGGTCGCATCGAAGCTCCCGTCGTCGATCGGATAGTCGAGAGTCTGGGCCGGCAGGTCACCCTGCTGGATTCCGATTCGCAGTATCGTCGCGTCCGTGCCTGCCGCGGGATTGCCGCCACTTCCGTCCACGATTCGGGCGTCGAACACGAATTGGGTCACGTTGTCGTTGCAAGCCGCGAAAGACGCGCAGAGCAAACAGAGCCAAAAGGTCCGGCGAAGCACGACGGGAGGTTGCGTTACCGCTTCTTGGTGGGCAAGTAGAGCGGCACCTTGTGGTCTGCACCCATTGCTTCCGGAGACGCGCTGACGCATGCACGATCACTTCGCGCAGCGCCGGGCTTCGTGTGGTTGGATTCCAATCGAGCCGAAGCCCGTGACGGCCGGTACTCGTTTCTATCCGCCTGGCCCGAAGATGAAATCCGCGCCGACTTCGGCAATCGAGACCCATTTTCGGAGCTCCGTCACGTGCGAGCGCGCGCGGATTCGGTCCCGTCGGCCGGCCCGAAGCCGTCGGATGTGCCCATGTGGATCGGATACGTCGCTTACGATGCGTTTTGGTCGCGGCCCCCGAGGGGCAAAGGCCGGTTCGAAAGGGCCAAGCATCCGGTTCTTTCGTTTCGGCGCTACCCCGCGTTAATCGCAATCGACCACCAGGGGGAACAAGCCTGGATCGTAGGCGATGACCGACGAGCATGCGAAACATTGCTGGAACGAATACGATCGATGGGCCGCAGTCCGAAGCGCGCTCCTCGCATCGGATCGGTCGAGGTCGACAGCGCAGCATCTCACCGAAATGCCATCGAGAGGGCGCTCGCGTACATAGAAAGAGGCGACGTCTACGAAGTGAACCTCGCCCGAAGATGGTCTGCCCCGTTCGAGGGAGAGGCCTTCGAGCTCTGGGGCGCGATGCGAAAGGCGAGTCGCGTCCCGCTGGGGATGTTCCTAGAGGCAGGAGAGCTCGTCCTCTTGGGCTGCACCATGGAACGCTTCGTTCGCTGGGATGCGCAGACCGGCGTGCTACTCACGCAACCGATCAAGGGAACCATCCCGCGTGACCCAAACGACGATGGCGCGCCGGCTCGGCTTCGAGCCGACCCCAAGGAGCGAGCGGAGCACTCGATGATCGTCGACTTGATGCGCAACGATTTGGGCCGCGTCGCGGAAATCGGCACGGTCGAGGTGAAGCAACCTCTGGTCGTGGAGCCGTTTAGCGGCCTGTATCACCTAGTGAGCACGGTCCGTTGTCGAACGCGAGCCGGGGTTGATCTCACGGAAATTCTCGAAGCTACCTTTCCGCCCGGAAGCGTGACCGGCGCCCCCAAGATTCGCGCCTTGGAGATCATCGAAGAGCTCGAGCGCCATCCCAGGGGCATTTATTGTGGCGCATTGGGGTTCATCGATCGCGGCGGCGGGCTTTCGCTCGCCGTGGCGATTCGAACGGGTGTCGTCCGCGAAGGGCGGGTTCTCTATTGGGCCGGCGGCGGCATCGTCGAAGCAAGCGATCCGGATCGGGAAGTGGCGGAGACCGAGCTCAAGGCCAGGGTCTTCCTCGATGCGGTGGAATCACTGCACGTCGACCGGGCGGCATCCTAGCCCCAAAGCTGAGCGTGGTGTAACACGGCCAATGATCGAATGATGCTCGAAGCGCTCGAAACCGTTTTGAATGTCGCCATCGTGGTCTTCATTGCGGGCGCATTGTTCACAGCTGGGCTGGAGGTGAGCTTTGCTCAGGTGCTCGAGCCGCTCAAGGACTTGCCGACGGTAGCGCGCACCCTCGTCGCGAACGTCTTGCTCGTCCCGATCCTCACCTACGCGATGACCTCGTTGTTCCCATTGGAAAAGCCTTACCTGGTGGGCGTCCTTTTGTATGGAGTGGCCTCGGGCGCACCCTACACGCCCAGGCTGGTTGCGGTGGCGAACGCGGACGTGCCCAGATCGATCGGCCTCACCATGCTCCTCACCGTACTCACGATTCTTTACATGCCCTTGGTTTTGCCGTTCCTCATACCGGGTACCCACATCGTCACCTGGGACATCGCAAAGCCATTGCTCTTGCAAATGTTCGTCCCTCTGTTGATCGGCCTGGGAATCCGGCAAGCGAACGCCAGCCTGGCCTCCAAGCTGCGAAGACCATCCAACGTGGTGGTGAATCTTTCCGCGGTCCTATTTCTCTGTTTGGCGTTGGTGCTTCACTACGACGAGCTGGCCGCGACCGTGGGAAAGGGAGCCATTTCGAGCGCGGTCGTGCTGACCCTGGCCTCGTTCGGTCTTGGGTTTGCTCTTGCGGGGTCAGGATCAAAGGGCAGAGTGACGCTTGGTTTGGTCACGACCGCGCGAAACATCGGAGCCGCTGCGACCATTGCGACGGCCAACTTCGGCAGTGACCCTCGCGTTCTGATCACCGTGGCGGTGTGCATGTTCGTCGTCTTCGTCTTTGCATTCCCAGCCGCCAAGCTCTACTTCAGCCGACGCCTTGCGGGCAGCTAGGCGGTCCACCGAGGCCGGTCTCAGCGCTTTGGGGCTCCTTCGACCCCAAACCCAAGCTCGAGGCCGTCCAATGCGACCCGACGCTCGGAAAGGCAATTACTCGGAAGGACGACGCTCTGTGAGACGTCAGCGACGCTCGGCACCTCACACGACGAGGCTTGCTGCGCGAGCTGTGCCTGGAAATATGGAGCCAGCGACCCGTCGAAGTAAATGCCGTCGTATGGACGCGAAGTGACGATCGAAGCGCCTTTGCCGGGCGGACCGAATGCTTCCGGAATGGGCGTAGCATCATCTCGGGTCACGAAGGTCAACGACGTATGGTCGATCCAAGCACGTCGTCCATCGTGGACCAAAAGCACGTCGACCCTGTCGGTGAGCATGGGAAGTTGACGTCCCACCGTGATGTCCGGGTGGCCGATGATGGCGAGGAATCGACCCGCCCGCGGAAGCGCGCTCTCGACGTGCTGCGTGTATGCCAGGGCAAGCTCGGTCCGTCGTTGCCATTCGGCTATGGAAGGCACCTTGAGAACGCGAGGCAACTCGGGGAGGAACCAACATGAGAGCGCCACCAGCACGGCCAGGGCGCCGGGGTGAAAGCCGCGCCCCTGCCCGGTCAGCATCCCGACACCGAGCGCCACCGGCGGCAGCAATGCGGCAAGGTAACCGGGCTCCGAAACGAAGGTGGCAGAGTAGTAGAGCACGGTGCACAGCGTGCCTACGACGAGCACTCCGCGAAGCCAGTGAGCATCTGCAGACGCCGTTCGCTCCGCATCGCGTCCCGGGGACCCCGCTCTTACGATGACCCACGCTACGAACAGAGGAATCACGGCCTCGAACGTCCAAAGCGCCAACGAAAGTTGATTGGCCCAGACCAGGGACCGGACCGCCGTGTGCGAGAACGGGCTCGAGGTGAGCACGAAGCCGTGATGCACCAATCCACGCGTTGCCGTTCGCCACGTATCCCAACCGCCAGAGGCAAGCACCGTCGGGACGATCCAGCCGGCCGCGCCCACGACGCTGGCAGCGCCTGCGGCGACGAGATCGTAAAAACGATGGCGCCCCACGGTCCAAACGACCACGGGAATGCCGAACAAGATGAACGACGGCCTCAACGCAGAACCGAAGGCGATGATGCAGCCGAGCCAGATGGCGCGCCGCCAATTCGGCTCGTCGCGGTAGGCGATGGTGCCCAGCAGCAGCAGGCTCGAAGCGAACGCCTCGGATGTGTGGGTCTGACCGTCGATGGCGTGAAACACCAAAATGGGATGAACCGCCATGACCAGAGCCGCCCACCCTGCGGCCCCGGCGGGAAGCTTCAGGCGCCTGGCGGCGATGAATACCGTCACGATGGCGGCCAAGCCGAACAACAAAGACACGAGCTGCACCGTGGCGAATCGTTGTGGAAGGGAAGGATCACGACCGCTCACCGCGTGGACGGCGCGAAGCACCCAGACATAGAGCAAATATCCTGGCGCATGGGGATTGAAATGCGTGATGTCGAACCTGTGCATCCCATAGGCGAGGTTCATCGGGTCGGGGTCGAGGGCCACGGGCCGCGTTCCCAACCGCCACGCCAAAGCGTGCCCGCCGAGGGCAGCCGCCAACGAAATGCGGTCCCGCCAGCGCGATGGCAGTATGCGAGCCCTATCCACCGCCCTCAGGTTGTCGAGACGGCGTTTGGCCGTCAACTTCGCCGCGTGGCACGAAATACGACTTTCATCATCTTGCTTGCGTTGCTTGCGTCGCAAGCGTGCAAGAGCGCAGGAAGCGAACCCTCGGCACGGAGCGCCGACGAAGCAAAGCACGAGGTCACCCCAGACGACGCGACAGCCATCGCCGAGGAAGCATACATCTATGCCTACCCCATGATGGAGAGCTATCGAACCCTGTACGTGCAGGCCATCGATCGCACGGGTCCGGGCTACAGGGGGCCCTTCAACGAGCTCACGCACGAACGCGAGCTTCTGGGACCGCAGTTCGAGGACATCGTCCGACCGAACAACGACACCTTGTACTCGATGGCGTGGCTCGATCTTCGAGCTCAGCCCATCGTGCTCAGCGTTCCGGCGGTCGAGGACCGCTACTACTCGGTCCAGCTCATCGACATGTTCACGCACAACTTCGCGTACATCGGAACCCGGACCACCGGCACCGCGGCAGGCCGATACGTCATCGCGGGACCCGGCTGGAAGGACAGCAAACCGGACGGCACCGATGCGGTTCTTCGCAGCGAAAGCCACTTCGTGTATTGCATCATCCGAACCGAAGTACGTGGGCCTGGCGATCTCTCCGCGGTGGCGGCACTGCAGGATCGGTACCGGCTGACACCACTGAACGTGTTCTTGGGGTACTCCAATGCCCCGGCGGCTCCCGGCATCACGTTCCCGTCGTACGTCGCCCGCAAAGTCCAATCCGCAGCGTTCATCGACTTGTTCGACTTCCTACTGACCCAGGTCGTCGTAGTGCCTCGCGAGCGGGAGCTGATGGAACGCTTTGCACTGATTGGCATCGAACCGGGGGCGCTTTCGGCATCGCTCAGCCTGAGCCCGGAGCTCCGCCACGCCATCGACGCTGGCGTCGGACAGGGCATCATGGCGATCACCAATGCGGCCCAGCATCCCGAGTCCGTGGCGGGGGTGATCGTGCGGTCCAAAGGAGGGTGGTCCGGTATCGATGGGCTCTTCGGCAACGGCGAGAGCATGCGGGGCAAGTATTTGGCTCGCGCGGTAGCCGCGATGGTCGGTCTATACGGCAACGACTTCGAAGAGGCCTATTACCCGATGGCCGACGCGGATGAGTCTGGCGAGCCGTTGGACGGCTCCCAGCATCGATACGTCATTCATTTCGAGCGCAACCAGATTCCACCGGTCAACGGATTCTGGTCGTTGACCATGTACGGTCTGCCCGACCAGCTCATGGTGGAAAACCCCATCCACCGGTATTCGATAGGAGATCGGAGCGACCTTCGATACGGCGCCGACGGATCGCTGACGATCTACGTCCAGCACGGCGCACCAGGATCCAGCGAGCGGAGCAATTGGCTTCCCGCTCCGGACGGTCCGTTCTCTTTGCAGCTCCGAATGTATCTACCCAAGTCCGAAGCCTCGGATCCCCTCTACCTTCCACCGCCCGTTCGTGCGGTGCGGTGAGCGCGAGATCAATCGGAAAGCCACTGGGGCAACGACTCGCTCTTGCCGACGAAAGAGATGGCGTTGGTGCCAGAGCGGCCCACCATGATCGCCTCGATCAGGGGAGCATGCGTTTTGTCGGTGGCGGCATGCCATTCCACGATGAAATTGGCCCCTGAGCCCCCCGTGGAATCCTGGCGCTCGACCAAGAACTCGATCGTCTGAAGCGGTTGGAGCTCGATTAAGCGGTCGAGGTATTTCTTCTTGAGCTTTCCGTGCGTGTCGTAGTAGTCGACAGCGCTCACGAGGATGGGATGCTTCGGATCCACGTTCCTTATGCTGAGCGTGGTTTCCAACGGGTAGGGTCGACCCCCGTCGTGGTAGATGTGCGAGTAGACGGGAACGTAGCTCGCCCGATGCACGGCAAGCGAGGTAAGCGCGACGGCCCGGGCCTCATAGCTCTCGAGGTCAGGCGGCTCGTAGGCCCGCGGAGCTTCGTATTGGACGCGGTCCTCGATCGCATGAAGCGTCTTTTCGGTTTCGACTCGGCTGCGAACGTAGACCACGGCAATGAAAGCAAGGGCGGCCAGCATCACAATGCGGACCCCGTTCTGCGTCAGCCAAAGCAACCAATCGCGACGTGGGGGTTCGTGAGTCATCGGATTCCTCGTCAGCAAGCGGGGTATCGCACCTTTGGGCGTGCCGCGGCAAGCCCCTTGGGCCGTAGCTTGAGCAGACGCCCATGCGTGTTATGAGGAGAGGCGCTCCCGGGTCGTCTAAGGGCAGGACAACAGGCTTTGGACCTGTGAATGGTGGTTCGAATCCACCCCCGGGAACCCTCTTCGATGACCAAGACCCGCGCCATCTGTATCGCGTCGTTGCTCGGGCTCCTCCTCGCGGGAGGGTGCAAGAAGGGCGACGGCGCATCGAGCACGACGACCGCATCTCGCCCCGAAGCCGATACTTCAGCCGGCCTGGGATGCGAGCATGATTTGCAGTCCCGCGTCGTGCTGAAGCACACCTGGCCGTATCCTGCCGACCTCAAGGATCTGCGCTGGGTCGCCCGGTACACCAAGGTGAAGCTTCGGCTGAAGCCCGTAGACGCGGCTTTTTTCACCTCGACCCAGATCTACAAGAGGGGCGATTCCATCCACGTGGAAGACAGCGAGGTCCATGTGCTCAAGCCGCGCAGGCTCGTGGCCAAGCGGGATCTCTACGTGCAACGCCAAGTCTGGGATCAAGGCATCCAGGTGCAACGACCCGTGTTGGCCGCTGCCAAGGGCGAGCTTGGAAGCTTCTTGTTCTACAATTCACGCGGGATGTGCATGCTCGACACCGAGCAGGGCCCAGGGTGGACACCCTGCACTCTCGACGACGCATTCGAGGGCCTGAGCGCGGACGAACCTTTTGCCTGCGAGCAGGTTTGGTGGGTCAAGATCGTCCGAAGCAAAGCCGACCAAGGCTGGATGCCCTTCGACTCGGCACTCATGGAGCGTGTGGCCTCTGCGAACGACGAAGCCAAATGAAGGTCTCCTGGTTGCCCTTGGGTCCCGTAATCACGCTGTCTGCCCGGTCGATCAACGCGAAGCCGAGCTTTTGCGCTTCGATCACGGTCGCAGCGATGGCTCTCTGCCGCAATGCGGGGTCGCGCACGACGCCGCCTTTTCCCACGTGCTCCTGACCCACCTGGAATTGGGGCTTGACCAGCGCGATCACATCGCCGTCTTCCTTCAACAGGGCATGGGCCGCGGGGAGAAGCTTCTCGAGCCCGATGAACGAAGCATCGATCACGACCAGATCGAGCGGCACGGGCACGTCGCCCTCTTTCAAGTGGCGAGCATTGGTGCGCTCCATGACGACTACGCGCTCGTCTCGGCGGAGCTTCTGATGAAGCTGACCATAGCCCACGTCGATGGCAAACACCTTGCGCGCACCGCGCTGCAAAAGGCAATCGGTAAAGCCGCCTGTCGAGGCACCAAAATCCCCGGCGAGCTTGCCTCCCGGATCGTAGCCGAACGCATCGAGAGCACCTGACAGCTTGACGCCACCGCGCGAAACGAACGGATGGTCGGGGCCCCGCACCTCGATGGCGGCCTGCTCCTCGAGAAGCTCCCCGCTCTTTTCGATGCGGCGCGGGCCACTGAACACCTTGCCTGCCAAAATCAGTGCCTGCGCCCGCGATCTCGAGGGTGCGAGACCACGTTGCGTCAACAGCAGGTCGGCTCGGACTTTCGGCACACGCTGAAAATGGACTAACTTTCTTTGAAAGGCGAACGGCGGTATCTTGAGCGCATGGCGCGCAGCGTGCTGTTCGTGTTGGGAATCGGAGCCATCGGGTGGGGGGTGCTTTGCTTTTTCGCGGGCCCTTCCCTGATGCCCCAGTGGATGGGCTTGGGCGGTCCTGCCCAGGGGGACCCGTACATCGAGGCGCTTGCGTACAACGTCGGTCTTTGGTCCGCGCTAGGAATTTTCGCGATCTTGGGTGCGCTCTTTCAGCGGTTGCGGCTCGCCGCGGCCCTGGCGTTTCTGGTCTGTGCGGCGGGAATGGCGGGGGGTCGTATCCTGGCGATGGTGCAGGGTGCGAGCTCGAGCGCGTACATGAACCTGGTGCTGGCCATGGAGGTCGCGATCGTCGTGGCGGCACTGGCGGCCTACGTCTCCGAAAAGCGACGGCTCTCGCGACAAGCCAAGGAGCAGAAGAGAGCGGAAAAGGCCGCTCTCGAGGCAGCGCTCGCCGCCGGGCACGAGCAACGCACCGAACAGGCCCCTTCGGCCGCGCCGCTCGAGGCAAGGAAGGAACCGCAGGCGTAGCCGGAGGCTACGTCGAGGACGCCTGACGCCGCATCGCGCCGCGGATCGCGCGCCCGGCGACGGCAGTCAACCACCGTCCGCCTCTCCGAGGCGGGGATGGCGCGGGCGGACCGAGCCGGGTGGGTGAGCCGCAAGCGAGGCAAGGAAGGAACCGCAGGCGTAGCCGGAGGCTACGTCGAGGACGCCTGACGCCGCATCGCGCCGCGGATCGCGCGCCCGGCGACGGGAGCCCGCGCCATTCCCGCCTCAAAAGGGAATATCATCATCCCCGAAGTCGTCCGCCGGCGCGCCTTCGTCCGCTCCAAAATCACTTGGACCGCTCGAGTCACGACCGCGCCCGCCGCCCAGCAAGACGATGTTGGTAGCCACGATCTCGGTGGAGGTGCGCTTGTTGCCGTCTTTGTCTTCCCACTGACGGTACTGAATCCGCCCTTCGACGCAGATGCTACGACCCTTCGATAGGATGTTGTTCAGGGCTTCGCCGCGCTTTCCCCAAACCGTGACGGAGTGCCAATCGGTGCGCTGCTGACGCTCGCCGGCCCGATTGACGTACGATTCGCTCGTGGCCAGCCGCAATCGAAGCACGGCCTGCCCGCTTTGAGTGTACTTGAGCTCTGGATCGGCACCCAGGTTCCCTATGAGTGTCACGCGATTTAGGCCTTCTGCCATGGCTCCCCTTCTCCTCGCACCCGTGGGCGGCGAACATACGCGGCCTTGCGCCGCGGATCAATGGCCCGTTCCCTCGTGCTGCATTCGAAGGACGGTCGCCAGCTCATCGGTCAATTCACGCCGTCGGTGCTCGTAATAACTCGGTCCGATCGTTTCGCCCCTGCGCTGGCGCTCCAACGACGCGATGGCTTCGAGGAGCTCTTCGCGCTGATTGCCTCGGGCCTTGGCCAACGCAACCGACTGGTCGGAGGGTCGCAGCAGCAGCACGACCCCAAAGGCAATCAAAATCACGGCCAAGGCAACGGCCAGATAAGGCAACGCCCCGCCCCCAGGGATTCCACGAATGTGGATGCGAAGCGGATCGATGGGCGGGTCGCCTGGGCGGCGCATCAGGCTGGCCACCATGAAACGCCGGTCACCACCTTCGTGGACTCGCGCCACTTGAAAGCCCTCGACTTCGAGGCTCATTCCATCGACGTAGTCACTGACGACTTGATACTCCATGGTGGCAAATGGCACCGCTTGCTCGATGGAAATCGAGCTTCCGTCGACCGGCACGTCGTAGGCCCAGGTCAGGTCGGCGCGGCCAGGGGGCAGGGAGCCGCTGATCTCCAAGCCATCGTCGGACGCCGTCAGTCGTTGGTCCGTCATCATCGCCATCGAGTCGAACGCCTTGAACCCGGATGGCAGCCGAATCCGCAAACCGTCCGGAGGAAACACGTAGGTTTCGTCGCCGAGATTGGCTAGACGGGCCTCCTGGATGATGTGCGCTCGATCCTCCTGGAACTCGACCATGGTTCGTCCGAGGACTTGAAAG
This sequence comes from Myxococcales bacterium, assembly GCA_050118395.1. Taxonomy (GTDB): domain Bacteria; phylum Myxococcota_A; class Polyangia; order Polyangiales; family Houyiibacteriaceae; genus SG8-38. The sequence goes on from JASFKY010000065.1 coordinate 12,444, forward strand.
ACACGCCGCCCGTCGGTCGTGGTCGGCAAACGGACCACGCGCACCCTTTGCCCACTTGCTGGATCGAGGCGAAACGGAGTCGAGCTATAACGTGCTCCTTCGTACGGAACGTTGACCCGGTATGAGTACATCGACTCGGTCGCCAAGCCGTCGAAGGAGCAACGACCGTTCGCATCGGTGACGCACGCCTTGCTCTCGCGGGTTCCCGATTGCTCCATCACACCGAGACGTACGGCCTGCTCCGCGATGGGTTGTCCCTGCGAATCGGCGACTTCCACCGCGATGGTCCCGGCGGGAACGGTCGGGTCGACTACGGACGTGACCAAGTCCGGTACGTTGCCGGTGACCCGGTCGACGACCATTTGGTCGGGTTGGGCCGCCGCCCATGCTGGAACGCATAGAAGCAACGCGAGCAACAACGCGGTTCGCATCAATCCTCTTTCTCCAACCGCTTTGCGATGAGCTCCTCGGCTTCGGCGCGAAACGCCTCGGTGCCCGCGTCGAGCTCATGCAGGGTGTGACGTGCTTGGGCACGAAGCTTGGCGTTGAGCTCTTCGAAGTCCGCGTCGGAGAGCTTGTCGGCGTCGTGCTCGAACGCGACGTCGCGAATCTCTTGGAGCAGGGCCTCTTTTTCGGTGAGCAGCGCCTGACGGGCATCGAGGGTCAGTCGGGCTCGAGCGCCGCTCGGCACCTCACCCGCCAATGCCAGGCTCAGACTCTGCCAGAGGCTGAAAAGGCCCCCCATGATGCCGACGACGGCCCCGAGAATGAACAGCCAGGGGAGAAACTCGCTCATCAGCTCTTCTCCAGGCGCTCGAGCTCCTCGTCCAGGCGCGAATCGTATTCGAGCTCGTCCGAAGCGCCCGCGGCAACGACGGTTCCCGTCCGTGCCCCGCGCTGTTGCCACCGGCGCCCAATCATCACGATCATGCCGACGGCCAGAGCCATGGCCGCAATTGGAACCGCCCACAGAGCGCGGTCGAGCCCTTGGTCCGAAGGAATCGCGATCGCTTTGGCGCCGTACTGAGCCCGATACGACTCTTGAATCTGGGTGGGCGCCATGCCGGCGGAAAGGAGCTCTCTAATTTCGGCCCGCTTGTCGTCTGCCCAGCCGCACGCGCAAGTATCGAGAGGCAAACGCGCACAATCCCCGCACTGGCACAACAGCCTGCCGAACAACTGGCGCTCGACCGGATCGTGGATGACCACCGTCCCGGCATGAAGCGTGCTGCTGCTGTCGTCCTGCGCGGACGCCACGCCAATCCAAGCCACCATGCTGGCCAGCGCGATGGCGAGCGCCACGACGGCAGCCGCGGGGGAAAAGCGAAAGCGTTGCGGCCGCGTGGCTTCTTCGCGCAAGAGCTCGCGTGTCGACGGCCACATTCCGAGGATGGCTCCGAGAAGCAGCACGATGCCGCCGAACCAAATCCACGCAACCAGCGGCCGAACGATGACCCGGAACGTTCCACGCTGAGTCGATGGGTCGACCGTGCTCATGATCACGTAGACGTCTTCCGAGGGGCGGCTGCGGATGGCGACCTCGGTCGTCGGCATTTGGGGGTGGGTCCGGTAAATGAACTTGGCTGGAGCGACCTGACCCTTCTCCGCGCCCGATTCGCCGAGCAGCGTCATGTCGGTGAAGATCATCCGCTTGTTCGGATCGGTCTCCATACGCGGTTGGTCGTAACGCACGGTGTGCCCGGCAACGGACATCGTCTCTCCGGGACGAAGCGCTTTTTCCTGCTCGACGTCGTAGGCCGCGCCGGTGAAGCCGACGAACATCAAAACGACGCCCACGTGGACGATGTAACCGCCATAGCGGCGGCGACCTTTGGAAATGAGCCGAGCGAACGCAGTGCCCGGCCCTTCACCTCTCCTCATCCGGACCCTCACGCCGCGCCAAAACTCTTGGGTGACGCTGGCGAGCACGAATGCGCAAGTGGCAAAAGAAAGCATCGGCAACACGGCCCCGATCCATGCCAAAACCTTCCCGGTCACCGTGTCGTAGATCTCGGTAGGCTCGACGATGGGCGGGTAGCCGAGGCGCGCACCGAAGAGG
>JASFKY010000066.1:0-14484 GCA_050118395.1 Myxococcales bacterium
TCCTCGATGAGCTTCTTGGCGGCCGCGGTGGCCTCCTCGACGGACATACAAGGAATACCCTTCGGCACCGGAATGCCGTACTGACGGTAGAGCTCCTTGGCTTGATACTCGTGAATGTTCACGGTGCTTGCCTCCTGCGTGGGATCTTGTTGGCAAGCGGTGGGCGCGGCCCGAGGCTAGCCAAATGGGGACCGGAAGTGGGCTGCGGGCGTATAGCACGAGTCCGCCCAGGTGCCCGAATCGAAATTCACTGCACTGGGGCCGCCGGCGTGCGTCACGGAGTGCCGAGCCCCGCGCACGGGTGGCAATCGATCCCTCACCCACGGGGGTGGAATCGCTCGTGCATCTTTCGCAGGTGGTCTCGTGTGACGTGAGTATAAATCTGGGTCGTGGCCAGGTCGGCGTGCCCGAGCATCGTCTGCACCGACCGAAGGTCGGCCCCGCCGACGAGCAGGTGCGTGGCGAACGAGTGTCGGAGCTTGTGCGGCGAGATCGGCTTGGTGATGTCCACCGCACGGGCGTACTTCTTGACGATTTTCCAGAACCCCTGCCGCGTCATCGGCTTGCCCCTCGCCGTGACGAAACACGCGCGGCTCGCAGCAAGCGCCCATTTCGGCCTGACCTCGCTGAGATAGTCGCTCAACGCCGCGCGTGCGTGCGCTCCGATCGGAACGAGTCGGCGCTTGTTGCCCTTGCCCAATACGATGACGAACCCATCTTCGAGGTTGACGTCGCCCAAATCGAGCCCGACCAGCTCGCTCACTCGAAGACCCGCTGCGTACATCGTGTGCAGCATGGCGCGGTCCCGGACGCGGTTTGGCTTGCTGCCTACTGGCGCTTGCAGCAAGCGTACCACCTCGTCGCGTGTGAGCACGTCGGGAAGCTTCCGCAATAGGCGCGGGCCTTCCAGCAACTCTGTAGGATCACGCTTGTGGCGCTTGTCCTGGACCAGGAAACGAAAGAAGCCCCGAATGGAGCTGAGCGCCCTGGCTTGCGTGCGCGCGCTCGATCCCGCTTGCGACAACGCGACCAGATAACCAGCGACATGCGCTTCATCCACTCGTTCGAGCTCGGCTTGCTGCTCGTCGAGCCAAGTTCCGAATCTGACCAGATCGGAAGCATACGCGTCCACCGTGTGTTTCGATAGGGCTCGCTCCACACGCAGATGCTGAATGTAGTCATCCAACGCACCGTCGAAGGCGGCGCACATACGACTCGGTACCACAGATCACGGCATCGTAGCTACTTTGTGCGCGCGTCGCTTCGTTGATGCCGATCGGCGTGCGTGGTACCGTCAAAAAGGGATCGATGATGGACTACTCCACACAACCTTCGCTTGGATTGGAATCATGAGTAGGCTCATCGGATACGTGGCCAACCGAGCCGATCGAATGCGCGATGCGTTCCACCAGGAGCGCGCCGTTCTGCATCTGGACACGGCCACATCGACTGATGCCAGCGGCTGGGGAGTTGGTTTTTATCACGGCGACGAAGTGCTCCACAAAAAGCGACCCACGGGCGCGGCGGAACGGATCGACTGGCAGCAAATCGCAGGCGACGTGCGATCCGACTGTGCGGTACTGCATCTGCGACAACCCACGGTCGGCGACTTTCGCGCAGAAAACGCCCACCCGTTTCGGATGCGGAGTTGGCTCTTCGCACACCAGGGCACGATCGGCCGCTTCGATGAAATCCGGGACAATCTCGGTGAGATGATGCCTGACTTCATTCGCCGCAACATCCGCGGCCAAACCGACAGCGAGTACCTCTTCCACACACTGCTGGCGCTGCTCCACGATGCCGGTCAGCTCGACAACCCCGACGTGCAAGAAGCGCAAGCGCTCACCGCCATCAGCGCCGCAGTGACGTTGGTGGAACGATTGGGTGCGGAGGTCGGAAGCACCGAAAGCAGCCTGAGCTTCATCTTGACCAACGGTCGCTCGATGTACGCGCTCTCGCATGGTGCGCCGATGATGTACGTCGAGCGACACGGCCTGCATGACCCTCCGGAAGATTACACACCACCACCGACGGGCAGCACGCCGCTTCGCTACGTGCTGCTGGTCAGTGGGATCGAAGAAGTGCCTTCGGACTACCAGCACGTGCAGGAACGCCACGTGGCAATCATCGACCGCGGGCTCAACGTAACGGTGCACGCCCTGTGAGGACCCGAGGGTCATGAGCTCACGACCCAAGCTGTGGGTGGTTCTTTGCACCGTCCCCAACGACATCGTGGCCGAGCAAATAGGCCGGGGTTTGGTCGAGCACGGGCTGGCAGCCTGCGTGAACGCGGTGCCCGGCTTGCGCTCCTTCTATCGATGGCAGGGAAAGATCCAGGATGACTCGGAGGTCCAACTCCTGATCAAGACGTGCCCGGAAAGGTTCGACGAGCTCGCAGCCTGGCTCGACGCCCACCACCCCTACGAGGTCCCGGAGATCGTCGCGCTCCCGGCCGAGCAGGTGAACAACGGCTACCTCTCCTGGGCCATCGAGCAAACGAGCGGGGTCGAGGGCTGACCCCGAGGAGCGGCTTGCGTGGCCCAAGCTCTCAGGTCCTTCCGGCCACCTCCGCAAGGCGCTCCGTCCCACGCAAGTCCGTGTCCCGACTTTTTCCGAGCCCTGGACTTGTTCGGTGACGCGAGCGCTTACGCTTCTCCGATGCTGCGCACGTTGGGTGCGACATCGAATACGCCTCGACGCTTGGCCTTGGCCAAGATGCGCAATGCGTCGCGATAGCCTCGGCGCAGCATCGTGCGGGCCTGCATCCGAGAGGTGAAGGGCAACCGCCCCAGGTCGGGCGACACCACGAGAACCTGGATTTGGGGATACATCTTGTGAATCAAGTCGATCCCCCGCTTTTCCTTCTCGTTCAAAATGATGTTCATGGACTGCCGCGCCACCGCGAGGGCGCCTTGGTAAACCAGTGACGGGCTCCCTGCTCTCGCGACGTAGGGACGGTACACGTTGGATACGACCACGACGTCGGCGCCTGCTTCGACGGCCAGATCGATGCTCAGCGTGCGGACGACCTCGCCGTTGATGTAGAATCGCTCGCCGATGCGGTGCGGGCGAAAGAGCAAGGGAACACACGACGAGGCGGCCACGGCGCGGCTGATCGGCACATCCTCACGGTAGCCGCGGCCGAACACCACCCGGCCACGGCCGTCGATGTCCGCAGCGGTGATCAGCAGGTGCTTGTCCAGGTCCCGAAAATCGTCGGTCGGAAGCTGAGCGGCCACGAAACGCTCAAACCGGTCGATCGACAGCAGGCCACTCGTCAGATAACCCCAACTTCGACGCTGCTCCTCGTTGGGCAGCCCGAGGAAATAACGCGCCTTGAGCGGAGGATTGTCGAGGCCCCTCTGCCAAAACGGTCGAAACCAGTCGAGCATCTGGGCCGGGGTGTAGCCCTGGGTATAAAACGCACCCGCAATGGCACCCGCCGACGCGCCCACGCAGACGTCGGCCTCGATGCCGAGCTCCTGCATGGCGCGAAGGACTCCAATGTGCGCCACGCCTTTGGCTGCACCCCCGGAGCCCACGAAAGCGACACGCGGTCGGGCCATCACTAAAAACTTGTCACACCTGCGCGCCGGAGTCGACACGCATTTCTTGCGCGTGCCCTACTCCGCGCTCGGCTGGGCGGCGGCTTTTTGCTTTCCGAGATACGCCTCTCGCGTCACGGCGCGCAGCAGTGGCCTCGCATCACGCGACAGCGCCGAACGCGGCCACTTGCGGATCAGGGTCTTGAGCGCCTCCCGGGCCGTGTCGAGGTCGTTCAGGTCCCGGGCGCTGAGCGCGACCAACCACCACCCATCGGGCTGCAGAGAGGTATCCGTGGTTTGCTCGGCAACCTGTTGAGCGAGCACCAGCGCTTCGGCCGGACGCTTTTGCCTGCGTAGCTCCGTTGCCAAGCTTTCCTTCACGGCGGGGATGTGGGCCCCGTTGGGGTCCAGCTTGAGGGCCTCCTGAAAGCGCTCGATCGCCGCTTCGTGTTTGCGCGTCTCGAGCAAGGCGAGGCCTTTTTGATACGCCTGCAGCGACAGATCCTGCCGGAACTGCTGCTCGAAATCCCGGAACACCGCGGCTTCGACCGGCGACAGCGCCTGTTTGGCCATCTCGGGGTAACCTTCGACCACTTCGAGGCGCTTACGAGCTCGGATCAAGTCGTAAAACTTCGCTGCCTTTGCTGCGGCCTTGGCGCGCTCCGAGGCCCGGCGAACCTCGTCCTCCAAGTCTCGCCTTAGCTCTTCCACGGTCGTTTCCGCCGCGGTCATTTCGGAGCGCACGCCGCCGATCTGCGCATCGAAATACAGCTTCAGCCCGGCGAACGACAGCGCTCCGATCACTGCGATGGCAATGCCGCTGTTCCAGTTCAACCGGCGCTCGTAGCCCGCCTGACGCTTGGCAATCGACTTGATGTCGGCTCCCAAGGCGTTGACCAAGTTGTTGGTCTTGATGATCAGACCCCGGCTCTCGACGATCTCCTTTTTGATCTCGTGCACCTCGTCATCGACGTCTCGCATGAAGGCCGGAGTACAACCCCACCGCGAGGGAGGCAAGGGCTGGCGCTTGACGTCGACAGATCGGCCGCCTACAAGCCGTGCCGAGGAGGAAATCTTGGGGCTCCGTCTAATTTGCAGCATGTCGCTGGTGTTGCTTTGGGGCTGCAACCGGCCTGCGGACTACGCGCTCGTCGGCAGCGCCTACGTTCCCTCGACGCAGGGCGAAATCCGAGTCGAGAAAATCGACAGGGATCAAATCCTGATCAACATCACGCTGGACCACCTTCCGCCGCCGGATCAAGTCGAGCCCGGCTTGACCCGCTACGTGGTCTGGTTCACCCCTGTCGGCGAGCCTCCGGCGCGCCAACGAGCTCTCGACTACGATGCCGAGGCAGAGGTCGGGCGGGCCTCGATTCCGACATCCTTGCGCGATTTCGAGGTATGGGTCACGGCGGAGGCCGACGAGGCCCCAGCCCGCCCCAGCACCCTCATGGTCGCCTCTCAAAACATCCGAGAGAACTAACTCATGGCAGATACATCCGACATCAGAAAAGGCTTCAAGATGCTCATCGACGGCGTTCCCTACGTCGTCGTCGATCACCAGTTCGTCAAGCCGGGCAAGGGCCAGGCCTTCATCCGGACCCGCATCAAGAACATGATGACCGGCGCGGTGATCGACCGGACGTTCAAGAGCGGCGAGAAGCTCGACAAAGCCGACACCGAAGAGCGGACGATGCAATACCTCTATCCAGAGGGCGAGGCCCGCGTTTTCATGGACACGCAGAGCTACGAGCAGCTCACTCTGACCAACGAGCAACTCGGCGACAACGTCCACTACTTACTCGACGGCACCGAAGTGTCGGTGATGCTGTTCGAAGGTAAACCAATCGGCGTGACCCCGCCGACGTTCGTGGAGCTCGAAGTCACGGAAACCGAGCCCGGCTTCAAGGGCGACACCAGCAGCAACACGACCAAGCCCGCAACTCTGGAAACGGGTCTGCAAGTCAACGTACCGCTCTTCGTCAACGTCGGAGACAAGCTGAAGATCGACACGCGCACTTCGGCATACGTCGAGCGCGTCAAGAGCTAAGCGGTGCCCGCAACCTCGGATCGCGCTTCGTTGCGTATCTTGGCGTTGCGGGCTGACGCCTCGAAGGCGATTCGACGCTTTTTCGATTCGCGCGGCTTCGTCGAGGTCGAGACGCCGGCGATCGTGCCCTGCCCCGGGCTCGACGTGCACCTTCGGGCATTCGAAGTGCGCGATCCCGCCGGTGGGCTTGTGGGCTGGTTGGCCACGAGCCCGGAGTATCAAATGAAGCGTCTCTTGAGCGCGGGAGCCGAACGGATCTTCCAGTTGGGCCGCAGCTACCGGGCCCACGAGCACGGACGGCATCACGAGCGCGAATTCGCCATGCTGGAGTGGTATCGAGCCGGCGCACGCTCGGAGGACGTGATCCGCGACGCCCAGGAGCTGGTGGCGTTCTTGGCGGATGCCTTGGCGGAGTACGTCGACGGATGGGAGTACTTCAAGGAGCCCTGGGAATACATGACGGTCGAGGAGGCGGTAAGACGCCACGCGAAGTCGGCGCTGCAAGAGCTGGTACGGAGCCACGAGCGGTTCTTCTTGATCTGGTCCGAAACCGTACAACCCAGGCTCGGCGAGGAGCGCCCCGTCGTGGTGACGGACTGGCCCGCATCGATGGCATCACTCGCGAAGATCAAGCCCAACGGGATGGCGGATCGCTTCGAGGTCTTCATGCGAGGCATCGAGCTTTGCAACGGGTTTGGCGAGCTCACCGATCCGGCGGAGCAACGACGGCGGTTCGAGCTCGATCAGGCCGAACGCCGCGCGGCAGGTTTCGCTGTGTATCCCATCGACGAGAGGTTTTTGGACGCCCTCGAAAGAGGCATGCCCGAAAGTGGAGGCAATGCGCTCGGGGTGGACCGGCTTCTGATGCTCCTCACGGGAGCGGACTCGATTCGAGCCGTGATGCCCTTTCCCCAAGACGAGGTCTGACCTCATGGCTGTGGGCATCCCGTCGTTCACGACTCGCGTTCGGCAGCCTTCGCGCGCTCCCACATCGCGTCGAGCTCGGGCTCGTCGTATTCTCGCAGATCTTTGCCCTCCGCTTTGGCCGCCAACTCGCAATGGCGGAAGCGCCAAGAAAAGCGATTGAGCGAGGCTCGCAGCGCCGCTTCTGGATCGAGGCCCCGTTTGCGAGCGTAGGTAGCCAACGCGAATAGAAGGTCACCAAGCTCGTGTTCCAGCGCGGCCAAATCCCCCTTTTCTGCCGCCTCATCGAGCTCGAGAAGCTCTTCGTCGATTTTCGCTCGGGGCCCGCCGGCATCCGGCCAATCGTAGCCCACGGCGCTCGCCTTCTCGCCGATACGAATCGCCCGCAGGAGCCCCGGCAATGCCACGGGAACGCCGCCCAGCGCCCCACTTTCCTTCTTTTCCTTGGACTTGATGGCTTCCCAGCTGTTGATCGCGCCGCTGGCGTCGTCGACCTGCTCGTCTCCAAAGACCCATGGATGCCTTCGAATCAGCTTGTCGCAGATCGCATCGACGACGCCGTCGATGTCGAACCAACCCTTCTTGTCGGTCAAAGCCGCTTGGAACACGACTTGAAGCAACAAATCGCCCAGCTCTTCGCGCAAGAGCTCGGGTTTGCCACGATCGATGGCGTCCGCGACCTCGTGCGCTTCTTCGATGACGTATTGACGCAGTGTCTCCAACGTCTGCTCGCGATCCCACGGACAGCCATTGGGCCCGAGGAGATCCTGCATCAGCTCCACGAGACGAGTGAGGGATTGACCTGGCTGAGTCATCGTACGCCTCTAGCACAGCCGGTTGACGTGCCCCAGGCGCACGCGTCATGGTCCGAGACCGATGGCCTACGCAAAGAGCGCGGTGAGCTCCCAGCAAATCATCGACGCGGCGATTCGCGTGCTCGCGCGCCAGGGCTATGCGAAGACGAGCTTGCTCGACATCGCCAAAGAAGCGGGGATGAGCAAAGGAGCGCTCCATTACCACTATCCGACCAAGGAGGCGCTGATTCACGCGGTGCTCGAAACCGCTTGCAACGTCGTGCAGGAGCGAACGCTGAAGGCATGGTCCCCGTCTGACGATCCCTTCAAAGCGCTCCGAAAATCGCTTCGAGAGCTCTGGGCCACGCGAGCCGAGCGGACGGATGAAGCGCTCGTGGTGGCCGATCTGCTCGCGCTCAGCCTCTACGACGAGTCGCTCCGTCCCAAGCTCGCCGAGTTCTACGAGCTCGGCGCCAAGCAGATCCGGCAATACCTCGAGCAACATCTGCTGTCGCTCGGACTCCAACCACGCGTACCCCTGGACATCCTGCCCCGGATCGTGATCGGCCTGCTCGACGGGCTCGTCATGCAGGCATTCGTAGACCCTGATGCGCTGGCGCCCGATCAGGTCGTCGACGCAGTGCAAACCATCGCCATCTCGATCTTCGCCGGAGGCCCCGGCAAGTGAGCCGGTTGGAGCAAGTGCTGGCCCAACCTGCCGCCGTTCGCGCCCTGGAACGAGCGCGCGAGCAGGGCCGCGTGGCGTCCGCCTACTTGTTCGTCGGTCCAAGTGGTGTGGGCAAGCAATTGACGGCCGTGAGCTTCGCCATCGACGTCGTCTCTGGAGGCGACGCTCGGATCGCCGCACGAATCTCGTCCGGGGCTCATCCGGACGTGCGTGTCTTCGGCCCGCGCGAGGAAGGCAAGCGCAACATTCAGGTCGAGGTCTTGCGGAGTGAGATCCTGCCCTTGGCGCAGTTCGCCCCGTTCGAGGCCACGTCGACGTTCTTCATCTTTCCCCAGGCCGACGTCTCGTTCCCGAATTTTCAGCCGGAGGCGGCCAACGCATTGCTCAAGACACTCGAAGAGCCCCGGCCGAACGTGCACTTCATTTTGACCTCGGAACGCCCCGACTCTCTACTGCCTACGATTCGGTCGCGCTGCCAGCGAATTCGATTCGGACGTCTCCCGGACGAAGTCTTGCGAGGCATCCTGCGCTCGGAAGGGGTCCCCGACGAATCCATCGGACCTGCCGTTGCACTCAGCGCCGGGCGGGCGGACGTGGCGCTGGCCCTCGGACAACAGGGCCTGGTGGAGGAGCTGACCAGCTTGGTGTTTACGATCGACGATGCGATCCGTGGCGCTGGCCCCGGTGCCCTAGTCGATTTGGCGGAGCAGCTGGCCCAACGGGACGACCTGGAGCTCACTCTCCTGACTCTGCAGACTCTCTATCGAGACCTGTCCGCGAGAGCCCTCGGCTTGCCTGCAAGCGGCTTGGCGTTCGCTGCGCGTGCCGATGACCTCGAGGGCCGCGCCAACTCGGAGCGTTCGGGCAGCGCTGCGGCGCGCGTTTCGCTGATTCACGACTGTGTACGCTCGATGCAGAAAAACGCGAACCGCCAAGCAGCGCTGGACGCCCTGCTATTCGGCCTTCGCAATCTGCGCTAGGTGGCGTCCTCGTGGAATTTGGGTAGTCTCCGGCGCGAATGGAGCGACCTTTCTACGTCACGACGCCGATCTACTACGTCAATGATCGGCCCCACATCGGCCACGCGTACTCGACCGTCGCCGCCGACGTGATCTCGCGTTACCAACGGCTTCGCGGCAGGTCGGCCTATTTCATGACGGGCCTCGACGAGCATGGCCTCAAGATCGAACGACGCGCCAAAGAAGAAGGGCTGGCCCCCCGTGATTTCGTCGACCAGATGGCGGCCCCCTTCCGCTTGGCATGGGAAGAGCTCGAGTGCGCGCACGATGGCTTCATCCGCACGACGTCGGCTCAGCACCGCCAAAACGTCCAGGCCTTGTGGAAGCTGATGCAAGCCAACGGCGACATCTACTTGGACGACTACGAGGACTGGTATTGCGTCGGGTGCGAATCGTTCAAAACCGAAAAGGAGCTGCTCGAAGGGAATTTGTGCCCCATCCACCAAAAGCCCGTAGAGCGCATCAAAGAGCGCAGTTACTTTTTTCGTCTCAGCAAGTATGCGCAGCCTTTGCTCGACTACTACGAATCCCATCCGAGCTTCGTGCAGCCGGAGGCGCGATTCAACGAGGTGAAGTCCTTCGTCAAGGAAGGCTTGCGTGACTTGTCGATCTCCAGGACGAGCTTCCGATGGGGCGTCCCGGTTCCCGACGACCCCGAGCACGTGGTCTACGTTTGGCTCGACGCACTGATGAATTACGTCAGTGCATTGGGCGGTCCAGCCGAAGAAGGCGAAGCGCCTTTGTACGACGAGTTTTGGCGCTCCGCCGACACCATCATTCACATCGTGGGCAAGGACATTTTGCGGTTCCACGCCATCTATTGGCCTGCGTTCCTGCTGAGCGCCGGAATTCGGCTTCCCACGCAGGTCTGGGCGCATGGATGGCTGACGGTCAACGGCGAGAAAATGTCCAAGTCGCTCGGCAACTTTCTGCCTCCCGGCCCCTTGGTCGAAGCGTTCGGTGCGGACGTTTTGCGCTATTACTTCATGCGCGAAGTCGGCTTCGGCCAAGACGGCGACTTCAGCCATCGCAACCTCCTCAATCGATACAACGGGGAGCTGGCCAACGGTCTGGGCAATCTGATGAACCGTATCGTCGCCAGCATCTTGGCAAAGAGCCTACAGAGCCGCGTGCCACGGGTGGACCTGGACGACGTCGACGAAACCGATCGCGCCCTCATCGAGACCGCCCAAGCGTCCGCGCGCGAAGCAGCCAGACATTTCGAAGCGCTCGCCTTCCATCGAGCGCTCGACACGATCTGGGAGCTGGTTTCCGCCGCCAACAAGTACGTCGATACGACCCAGCCTTGGAAGCTTGCAAAACAGGACGACAAGACCCGGCTCGAGCAGGTCTGCTACACCGTTCTCGAGACGTTGCGCTGGCTCTCGATCATGCTGTTCCCGGTGATGCCGTCCAAGTGCAACGAGCTCAGAGCACAGCTAGGGATGCACTCCCTGTTGCCCACCGAGAAGCTGGACCTTTGGCCGAGCTCCTGGGGTGGCCTGCGTGCCGGCACCGAGACGCGACCAGCGAAGCCGCTTTTCCCCAGATTCGACGAGGCCCAAGAGCATTCGATCCTGGAGCGCCTCGGCGTGGAGACACCGACGACTGCCAAAAAGAAAGCGACCGCCATGACGAAACCCGAACGCCAGATCGACCTGATCGAATTCGACGATTTCGCCAAAGTCGATTTGAGAGTGGCCCAGGTGAAGGAAGCCGAGCGGGTTCCAAAGAGCCACAAGCTCGTGCGGTTGATGGTCGATGCGGGCGAGGAGTCCCCTCGTCAGATCGTTGCTGGCATATCCGAGCACTACGCTCCCGAAGACTTGGTCGGAAAGCGCATCGTGATCGTCGCCAACCTGAAGCCGCGCAAGCTCATGGGCCTGGAATCGCAAGGCATGGTGCTCGCAGCAAGCGATGAGAGCGGGCTCTCCTTGCTCGGGGTGGACAAAGAAGTTCCGCCCGGATCACGCGCGAAGTGATCCCCCCGCTTCGACCCACCTTCGATGCTGCACTGCGGGACGTCCGCGCTGAGGATTCGAGGTTTCGTGTGGCCGCTGCGAGTCGACTTGCCGAGCCGCCCCCAGAGCGACGCGACGCCGCCGTGCGAGGCCTGCTGGCATTGGCCGAGGACCCCGTGGGAACGGTGCGTGAGGCGGCATTCGAGTCGCTCGGCGTGCTGGAAGCAAAGGAAGGGCTGTCTTTTCTGATCGAGGCCTTCGAGGATCCCCACGCAGGAGCCCGGCAGGCCGCGGTCTTGGCCGCGGGACGGGTGGCACCAGAGCGAGGCGCGGATGCGATCATGCGGCTGCTCGACGATCCCCGTCCGGAAATGCGATTTGCAGCGATCTGGACTTTGTCTTCGCTCGGAGAGGCGCACGCGCCGGCCGTGGCCCAAGGGCTGGAAGACCCGGACGAGGAGCTGCGTTTGGTCGCGCTGCAATGCCTCGGCGATCTCGGAGCCAATGACTATGTCGATTCGATGGCTCGATTGCTCGACGACCCGGCACATGCGGTTCGTTTCGGCGCGGCTTCGGCCCTCGCGGCTCTCGGCGACAGACGGGGGGCAAGCACGCTTCGCGCCGCCCTGCGAAGATCGGATCTCGCCTTTCCCGCAGCCATCGGACTCGGGGACTTGGCCGATCACGACTCGGCCGACGAGCTGCGTCGCTTGGCGCAACATCGATGGCGCTCTCCCATCTTGCGCGCTGCCGCGGCTCGAGCCTTGGTGCGGCTTGGAGATCCACTGGGGATCGCCGTCATCCGCCGACTGGTTCGGAGCTGGCGCATCGAAGCACGGCAGTATGCCGTCCAGCTCGTCGGCGAGCTCGGACTGACGATGCTGATTCCCGACCTCGCCCGGGCGCTGAAACGAAGCCGAAAGGCCGAGCGTCCCGTCTACGAAGCGACACTCGAGGAGCTCGCTTCCCAAAGCCCCGAGGCGGTCGCGTTGCTTGCCCACCTCCGCCAGGGCGATCACCCTATGTGACCGCTCATGCTGTTCGACACCCACTGTCATCTCGACGATCCTCGTCTTTTCGACGAGCTGGACGCCGTGCTCGATCGGGCGAAGCGCGCGGGAGTACGCCGGATCACCGCCATTGGGTGCGCCAACGACGTGCCGTCCGTGCAATCGGCCGTGCAGATCGCCCGTCAGCATTCGACCTGGATTTCAGCCACGGTGGGGGTCCACCCACACGACGCCAAACACTTGGACGACTCGCTTTGCAAAGCCATCGAGGATGCTGCCGCTGATCCGTTGGTCGTGGCGATTGGGGAAACGGGCCTCGATTTCCACTACGACCATTCTCCCCGAGCCGTCCAAGCCGAAGCCTTTCGCACGCAGATCGCCATCGCCAGGACGCTCGGGAAGCCGCTGGTGATCCATACCCGGGAGGCGCCCGAGGACACGCTTCGGATTTTGCGGGAGGAGCAAGCGCGCGAAGTCGGGGGCATCATTCATTGTTTCAGCGAGGACGCCGCGTTCGCCGCAGCCGCCTTGGATCTGGGGTTCGTGTCTTCCTTCAGCGGCATCGTCACCTTTCCCAAAGCCGCAGCCGTCCAGGAGGCGGCGCGAAAGCAGCCTGCCGATGCGCTTCTGGTCGAGACGGATGCACCCTACTTGGCGCCTGCGCCAAAGCGCGGAAAACGCAATGAACCCGCTTATGTAGCGCACACCGCAGCACGGATCGCAGAGCTTCGGGGCGAGGACCCCGAGACCTTGGCTCAAAGGGCTTACGAGAATTCGCTGCGGGTCTTTGGGATCCGGGATTGAGCGCTCGTGGAGCCGGCAGCGGGCATCCGCCTTGACTCCCCTTCACGCCTCACTATTCTTCCGGCCCTTTTCCGGGGGAGAAGACCTGTGAACACGAATCCTGGCCTCATCGGCACCAAGCTTGGAAATACCCAAATCTTTCTCGAAGACGGGGAAGTTCGGCGCGTGACTGCAATTCAAGCAGGCCCTTGCGTCGTCGTGGGTAAACGCACCCCGGACAAGGATGGATACGCCGCTCTTCAGCTCGGCTTTGGGTCGCGGCGAGAAAAGCTTGTGAGCAAACCCGAAACCGGCGCTTTCAAAAAGGCAGGAGTCGAGCCGACCCGCGTCGTTCGCGAGTTTCGGGTCGATCCCGAGTTGCTCGAGCGATTCGAGGTGGGCCAGACGCTGGGCGCGGCGGACATCTTTCGAGACGGTCAGTTCGTGGACGTCTCGGGCACCAGCAAAGGCCGGGGCTTTACCGGAGTGATGAAGCGACACAACTTCTCGGGTGCTGGAACCGTGGGACACGGTACGCACGAGTACAAGCGTCACGGCGGCTCGATCGGCCAGAACATGACGCCCGGCCGAACATTCCGGGGGCAGCGCATGGCCGGACAGCACGGCAACCGCAAGGCGACCATTCTCAACCTCCAGATCGTGAGGGTGCTGCCGGAGGAAAACATCGTCTTGGTGGATGGTGGCGTGCCCGGGCCTCGCAACGGTTTCGTGACGGTGAAGGCTGCCGTGAAGAAGGCCGCGGTGCCGCTTCCCGAGCCACCGGCCAAGGAAGCAGCCGAGCCCGCTCCGGAAGCTACCGAAGAGGGCTAACTGCCCCCCCGACGAAAGCAGGACCATCACGGTCGTCGCGCTCGCCGCGAGGGCTACCCTGCCCGCTCCGTATACAAGCTTCAGGAAATCGATCGGCGCACCGGCTTGCTCAAAAAGGGGCAGCGTGTCCTCGATCTGGGGGCGAGCCCGGGCTCGTGGACACTCTATGCGGCACAGAGAGTCGGACCGGCGGGGCGCGTGCTCGGAATCGACCTCGAGCCGTGCGAGGTCGCGCTGCCTTCCCATGCGGAAATACGCGCACTCGATGCCTTCGAGATCGACCCATCCAGCTTGGGCGGGCCGTTCGACCTGGTGATCAGCGACATGGCGCCCAAGACGAGCGGGCAGCGGCATGCAGACCAGTATCGGAGCTACGAGCTCGTGATGCGTGCGCTCGAGCTTGCCAAAGCCGTTCTGGCCCCGGGGGGCGCTTTCGTTGCGAAGATATTTCAGGGTGCGGAATTCGAAGACGCGCGCGCCGCGCTGCGAGCCGTGTTCGACAAGGTTCGTGTGATTCGTCCCGAGGCCACCCGCGACGAGAGCTACGAGGTCTTCCTCGTAGGATTCGGCTTTCACCCTATTTGAGGGATTCGAGCCGCGCGCGGGCACGAGGGGCGTATGGACCTTTCGGATCGAGCTCGATGGCGCGGCGCAAATGGGTGCGGGCCTTTCCGATCTGTCCCTGCTTGGCGAGAATCGAGCCATAGGCGTATTGCAGCGCAGGATCGAGCTCGTTCTGATGAAGAGCGCGTGCCATCGTCGTCTGGGCCGAGTCCAAGTCCCCCCGGGCGTAAAAGGCCAAAGCCAGCTCGGCCAAAAGCTCCGTAGGCGGCGGCGCGCTCGCAATCTCGAGCGCATGCCGAAGCACCGGCAACGCTT